>CAMEXM010000037.1 GCA_945947155.1 Polynucleobacter meluiroseus
GCCCGCCTTAATTTTGTTTGCCATGATGGCTTCCATCGCTAAATCTTCAGAATCAAAAACGCGTGCTGGACCGGTAATCGATGGATTTTTAAGGCCGGTGATCTTGGCAACGCAACCCTCAGGCGAGATGTTGCCCTTGAGGATGGCCAGATGCCCTTCGGCATACATCGGGTTATCTAAAGTACGAATGACTTTTTGGTCTGCACGGGGCACAGATGGAACGTCTTTGAGAACCTCTGCAATAGTTTTGCCAGTGATGGTCATGCAATCGCCATGCAGCAAACCACCATCGAGCAAGATTTTCATGATCTGTGGAATGCCGCCAGCTTGGTGTAGATCCGTTGCCAAGTAGGTACCTGATGGTTTCATGTCGGCAATCACGGGAACGCGTTTGCGAATCCGTTCAAAATCATCAATAGTCCAGTCAATATCAGCAGCGCTCGTAATGGCCAAGAAATGCAATACTGCATTGGTTGAGCCGCCAACGGCCATGATGACGCTCACGGCATTTTCAATGGATTTTTTGGTAACAATATCGCGGGGGCGTAAATTGTTTTTCACTGCCTCGACCACTGCGCGCGCTGAATCCGCAGCGCTGACGACTTTCTCGTCATCGACGTTGGACATGGTTGACGAGTAGGGCAGACTCATGCCTAAGGCCTCAAATGATGAGCTCATGGTGTTGGCGGTGTACATACCACCGCAAGAACCACTGCTTGGACAGGCATTCTGTTCGATGCCCTTAAAGTCTTCCTCACTCAATCGACCAGATGTAAATTCACCCACTGCTTCAAAAGCAGACACAATATTGAGCTCTTTGCCTTTATAGTGGCCTGGCTGAATGGTGCCGCCATACACGTAGATGCTGGGCACATTCGTGCGCACCATGGCCATCATGCCGCCAGGCATATTCTTATCGCAACCACCGATGACCACCGCGCCGTCTTGCCATAAACCGTTCACACAGCACTCAATGCTGTCTGCGATGACTTCGCGCGATACCAGGGAGTACTTCATCCCTTCGGTTCCCATGCCAATGCCATCGGAAATCGTTGGCGTTCCAAACACCTGGGCTTTAGCGCCGGCAGCCTCTAGCGCCTCAATGGCAGCATCGGCTAATTTTTGTAAACCGCTATTGCAAGGCGTTACAGTCGAGTGGCCATTGGCCACGCCTACCATGGGTTTCGTGAAATCCCCATCCTTGTATCCCATGGCGTAATACATGGAGCGGTTGGGTGCGCGTGCAACACCTTCGGTGACCATTCTTGAGCGTTCATTGAGGCGTTTCATGCGGCAGACTCCATCTGTAATTTGGGAAAAACCTCTATTGTGCAATGAGCAGAGATGGAGCGATGCACGGGCAATGATGGGGAAATGAATTGTTGCATTGCAATAATTAAAAAGCATAATAAAACCAGTACCTTAGCCGTCAAAAGTTAGCCATTAGGCTAATATCTAAAGTACAGCACTTCTATTACATTTGCCTTATAGGCAATTTAGGATGGATAGATGAATAAATCGGGGCACGTGTATTTGGTTGACGATGACGCATCAATGCGCACTTCGCTCTGCCGGATGTTGCAGGAATTAGGTTACAACGTGCATGATTTTGCGAGCGCAAAAGCGTTTATCGAGCATTCGGTCCCCATTTCACCGGCAGTCATTTTGCTTGATATGCAGATGCCAGATATGACGGGCCTAGACTTACAGGAAGAGTTGGCTCAAATTGGGCGTAAGACACCAATCGTCTTCATTAGCGGCCAAAGCCATCCGCATCAGATTGTTAAGAGCCTTAAAAAAGAGCCTTGGATTTTTTATTTAAGCCCTTTAACTTAGAAGATTTATTAAATTCCATAGCCGATGCAATCGAGTTTGATCACCGCCAGCTTAAGCGGGTCTCGAAAGACGTGGAGGTTAAGCGCTACTTCGCCACCCTGACGCCGCGTGAGAAAGAGGTTTGCCACCTGCTGGTCCAAGGTCTCTTGAATAAAGACATTGCAGTGAGGCTGGGCACCACCGATGCCACGATTAAAGTGCATAAAGCGCGTCATGGAAAAAATGCGGGCAGATTCATTGCAGGGTTTAGTGAAGTCCTATTTAGAGGCCTCCCTTGAGGACGCATGATTCGGCCTCTAAAGACATTGAGTCTAATTCGCTCTTGGGTGAATTTATTAAATACGATTTTCAATTGATAATTTTGTTAACCAAAGAACGCCCCTTTATAAGATCAGTAGCTGAAAGCAAGATAGATGGCGCAAAAGCAATCCTCCCCTGAAATACGCTGCGCAGCATTTAGCGCGGCACGGGAAAAATGCGCCATGTCGGTCGAGAAGTTGGCACTGCTGGCCTGCCTCTCAAAGAAGCAAGTTCTGCAGATCGAGAACGGACAAAGTAGTAGTTTTTACTCATCCACCATTAAATTGGTTGCCGCTAGGAAAGTAGCGAAGTTAATCCAGCTCGACGAAAAGGACGCATTTGATTTTGGGCTGCAAGCAGAGTTACCTTTAACTCAGGTAGGTGAGTTAACTCACGATGAAGTAAAAGCAGCAGAGCAGAGTGATCTGCCAAAGCCCGCTTCGCCCGAGAATGTCGCTGAAGTAGTGCTGCTAAAAGAAAATGAGCCAACGGAGGTAAAGAAAGCAACTGGCAGAAAAAGAAAAAGTAACCTAGCGTCTCCGACGTCTAATCAGCCGAATGCGAAGCCTATTTTGGTGGAGGCTTTAAAGCCAGAGCCCAGTATGCGAGCGCATTATGGTGGATACGAACAAAAGCCAGCAGGTAAAAAATGGGTTTGGTTGCTCCCGGTTGGCGCGCTGGTGTTCGCGCTGGTGCAGTTTCAACCCCTATTAGAAGAGCAGCTGGATGCCTTGATGGGTAAACCAAAGCCAGCAGAGGCAACTGCGTTCACTGCAGCGCCGGTGGACACTGCGCCAGCTAGCCCTCCAGCTGAACCAGTAAGTCCTACGCCAGCTGTAATCCCGCCAGCAAGCCCTGCAGTTACCCCGAGCCCTGCGATAGGTGTGGCGGTCAATCCAGCCTGCCCACTGCCAGATGCATCGATCGAAAACTACAAGTCACCTGCTGCAAGCAAGCCTGGCAATTTGGTGTACGTCAAAATGCCGACGGCACAAGTGATCTGCGTGGTGGATGGCGATGGAAAGGTGCAAAGTAAAGCAATGGAGCCTAGCCTTGGCCATTCCTTTTACGGTAAGCCGCCGTTTAAGCTGATGACCTCCGGGTTATCATCTGCAGAGGTATTCTTTCAAGGCCTCCGAGTTCGCCCAAGTAATGCTGATTCAAAAAGCATACTACTAGTACAGGCGGACTAGTAGCGCCTCACCTGCCATTCCTGCGGCTTTAAACGGCATCCTCGTTGGCTTCACCGGTGCGGATGCGAATGGCTTGCTCGATTGGACTTACAAAAATCTTGCCATCGCCAATCTTGCCAGTGCGCGCTGCTTTGGTAATGGCCTCAATCACGCTTTCAACGCGATCACTCGCAACCACCACCTCTACTTTGACTTTGGGTAAAAAATCAACGACGTATTCAGCGCCACGATAGAGCTCAGTATGGCCTTTTTGACGACCAAAGCCCTTGACTTCAGTAACGGTGAGGCCAGTGACCCCCACCTCAGCAAGTGCTTCACGGACTTCATCGAGTTTGAACGGCTTAATGACGGATGTAATTAATTTCATAAAATTCCCCTGTTGCAGTAATCATAACCAAAACCCACCGACTCGTCTTAGCAAACCAATACACCTTGGGTTAGTGGCGCTAGGCTAAAAACCGAGAGGTAATGGGGTAACGCCAATCCCTGCCAAATGCCCGGGTGGTAACGCGGACGCCGGGCGGCGCTTGGCGTCGCTTGTATTCATTGAGCTTGATCAGGCGGGTTATCTTGCGCACGCTGGCCTCATCAAAACCGCGCTCAATTAAGGATGCAATCGATTGGTTTTGCTCCATATATCCCTCAACGATGGCGTCGAGCAACTCGTAAGGGGGCAGGCTATCTTGATCGGTTTGGTCGGGGCGTAATTCAGCAGAAGGGGCACGCGTTAAGATGCGCTCAGGAATGACTGGCGCTACGGTATTGCGATAGGCGCAGAGTTTATAGACCACCGTTTTAGGTATGTCTTTAATTACCGCAAAGCCACCCGCCATATCGCCATAAAGGGTGCAGTAGCCTACGGCCATTTCACTTTTGTTGCCGGTGGTTAAAACTAGACGACCGGTTTTATTCGACAGTGCCATTAAGAGGGTGCCACGCACGCGGGCTTGAATGTTTTCTTCGGTGGTATCTAGCGCAAGGCCAGCAAACTGCTTTGCAAGCGCACTCTCTAGCGACTCTACCGCTGAGCCAATCGGAATCTCATCGTATTGCACGCCCAGATTACGCGCTAAAGCGCGCGCATCGACCCACGATATCTCGGCAGTGTAGGGCGACTGCATCATCACTGCGCGCACCTGCTCGGCGCCCAGGGCATCGACTGCAATAGCGAGTACCAAAGCAGAATCAACGCCACCAGACAAACCAATAATGACGCCTGGAAATCCGTTCTTGTGCACATAATCACGCACGCCCAGTACTAGGGCGGAATAGGCTTGCGACTCCATGCTTTGCGATGGGGCAATAAGCCCAAGCTCTGGCTCTCCATTCTGATCAATGGTAACGAGGCCGATACCAGTTTCAAACTGCGGCATTGCAGTTGCAACTAAGCCATTGGCATCGAGCGCAAAAGAGCCGCCATCAAAAACCAATTCATCTTGACCGCCAACCGCGTTCACATATATCAAAGGCAAGCCAGTTGTGCGGATGACTTTGCGCAGCACCGCTAAGCGTAAATTTTCTTTGTGCAAATGGTATGGCGATGCATTGAGCGAAATCAATACTTGGGCACCTGCTGCCTTGGCCTGGGTCGCAGGACCGTCATGCCACGCATCTTCGCAAATGATCACGCCAATCGCGCAGCCCTCGATATCAAAAACGCAAGGCGCATTACCGGGCGTGAAGTAACGTACTTCATCAAAGACTTCATTGTTGGGAAGTTCGTGCTTGGCATAACTTGCAATGCATTTACCATCCCGCAACACTGATGCGGCATTGTGTAATCCGTGTTGTGTTTTTAGAGGGTGACCGATTGCGACTGCCAAACCCGGGTACGCCGCCAAGGCGGTGCGCAATTGATTCAAGGTATCTGCCGCCGCCTCAATAAAAGCAGGACGCAGTAATAAGTCTTCTGGGGGGTAACCCGTGAGGGCGAGCTCAGGGGTAATCAGTAATTTAGCGCCAGCGCGGTGCGCGACTTCAGCCGCATCCCGAATTAACTTCGCATTGCCACTCAAATCCCCCACCACGGGGTTGATTTGAGCAAGGGCAATGTGAAAGGGGGTCAAGGCTTAGGCCTTTTCCTTGTTATAGCGTTCAATGCCTTCAAGGATTTCTTTATGGGCATCAGCAATGCCGCCCCAACCGCGAACCTTTACCCATTTTCCTGGCTCAAGGTCTTTGTAGTGCTCAAAAAAATGTTGAATTTGATTGCGGCGCAGCGGATTGATGTCCTCGATTTTTTGCCAGTGGGTGTAGATGGACAAAATGCGATCTTCAGGCACGGCCAACAATTTAGCATCTTCACCGCCGTCGTCTTTCATTTGTAAAACACCAATAGCGCGGCAACTGACTACCACCCCTGGTATGAGCGGAAAGGGCGTGACAACCAATACATCGACAGGGTCACCATCACCAGCAATGGTGCGCGGTATGTAACCATAGTTACATGGGTAGTGCATGGCTGTTCCCATAAAACGATCGACAAAAATAGCGCCCGTTTCTTTATCTACTTCGTACTTGATCGGATCCGCGTTCATTGGAATTTCAATAATCACATTGAAATTCTCGGGTATATTTTTGCCTGGTTTTACGTTGTCAAGACTCATACAAACTCCAAATAATTATTAGTAGATACCCTAATCTTAACAAAGAGACAAAGCACTTTTTCTGTTACATACTATTTGTTATGTATTTTGATCGGATGATTCTAAGAATTTAGAGGTCATTGGGTAATCAAAAGTGCAAATAAACGTCGTATAAACAAAGGGATTTCAGGATGGATAATGCAACGCTCGGTCTCTACTTTGCCTTAGCTTGTGGCCTAGTCGCCGTCATTTACGGGTTTGGTGTGCGCAGTTGGATCCTAAAGCAAAGCACTGGGAATGCCAAAATGGTCGAAATTGCTCAGGCAATCGAGCAGGGTGCAGCCGCCTATCTATCTCGCCAATACAAAACAATCGCGGTAGTCGGTTTAATCCTGACTGTATTAATTGGCCTCTTTTTGGATATCGCAACGGCCGTTGGTTTTGTCATTGGGTCGGTTTTGTCCGGCGCTTGCGGCTTTATTGGGATGAATGTTTCGGTCAAAGCCAACGTACGCACTGCACAGGCCGCCACCATTGGTATGAATGAGGCGCTAAATGTGGCGTTTAAAGGCGGCGCCATTACTGGAATGCTGGTCGTTGGCTTGGGCTTGCTTGGTGTTGGTGTCTTTTTCTGGGTTTTAGCTTCGACCGGCGATGTCCGTGAACTCTCCGATGTTTTGCATCCACTCATTGGCTTGGCTTTTGGCTCGTCCTTGATCTCCATTTTTGCTCGCCTTGGTGGTGGTATTTTCACTAAAGGGGCTGATGTGGGTGCTGACTTGGTTGGCAAAGTGGAAGCAGGCATCCCTGAAGATGATCCCAGAAATCCTGCAGTGATCGCAGACAACGTGGGCGATAACGTAGGCGATTGCGCTGGTATGGCAGCCGACTTATTTGAGACCTACGCAGTGACGTTGATTGCCACGATGGTGCTTGGCGCCATCGTAGTTACTGGTGCCCCCATCGAAGCGGTAATTTATCCATTGGTTCTTGGCGGCATCTCTATTTTGGCATCCATTGTGGGTTGCTCGTTTGTCAAAGCCACTCCTGGCATGAAAAATGTCATGCCAGCGTTGTACAAAGGATTAGTGATTGCGGGCGGACTTTCTTTAGTGGCTTTTTACTTTGCGACGAATTGGATTATTCCAGACGATGCCTTGGGCATGCCAGGTAGTCAGTGGCGCTTATTCGCATCAACCGTAGTGGGACTTGCCTTAACGGCTGGTTTAGTTTGGATTACGGAGTATTACACCGGTACGCAATTTGCACCTGTGAAGCATATTGCTGAGGCTTCAACAAAAGGCCATGGCACGAATATCATCGCTGGCTTGGGCGTTTCGATGCGCTCCACCGCATATCCAGTCTTGTTCGTTTGCGCTGCTATTTACCTTGCCTATTGGTTTGCCGGCATCTACGGAATTGCCGTCGCAGCAACGGCAATGCTATCCATGGCTGGAATTGTGGTGGCTTTGGATGCGTATGGACCCATTACAGACAATGCGGGTGGTATTGCTGAGATGGCTGGTATGCCACAGTCTGTTCGCGACATTACCGATCCATTGGATGCGGTGGGTAATACAACAAAAGCAGTGACCAAGGGATACGCCATCGGCTCAGCCGGTTTAGCCGCGCTAGTACTTTTTGCTGACTACACCAATGCACTTGCCTTAAGTGGTCAGAGTGTCAGTTTCGATCTCTCCAATCACATGGTCATTATTGGATTATTTATTGGAGGCATGATTCCATTTCTATTTGGCGCAATGGCAATGGAAGCCGTCGGCCGCTGCGCAGGCGCAGTGGTGGAAGAGGTGCGCCGTCAGTTCCGCGATATTCCAGGAATCATGGACGGCACCGGTAAGCCTGAATACGGAACGGCAGTGGACATGTTGACCTCAGCCGCAATTAAAGAAATGATTATTCCCTCGCTGTTGCCAGTGATTATTCCGATCTTGGTGGGATTATTGCTGGGCCCCGCGGCACTCGGCGGCTTACTCATGGGTACGATTGTGACGGGTTTATTTGTCGCTATTTCGATGTGTACCGGCGGCGGTGCTTGGGATAATGCCAAAAAGTACATTGAGGAAGGCCATCACGGCGGCAAGGGATCCGAGGCCCACAAAGCTGCAGTAACGGGCGATACGGTGGGAGACCCCTATAAAGATACGGCTGGACCGGCGATTAATCCGCTGATTAAGATTATCAACATCGTCGCTTTGTTAATCGTTCCATTGCTCCCAGTGATGGGATAGTCGCTCGAATGATCGGCAAATAAAAATGCCGCAAAGAAAAAACGCCCATGATGTGGGCGTTTTTTTTGATCGATTGCTTGCAGTCTATTCTAGCGTCTCTAAATAGCGCTGCGCATCCAATGCAGCCATACATCCGGTGCCTGCGCTGGTAATGGCTTGGCGGTAAATGTGGTCTTGCACGTCACCGGCAGCAAATACGCCTGTGATGTTAGTTGCGGTTGCATTACCGGCCAATCCGGATTGGGTCTTGATGTAACCGCCTTCCATATCGAGCTGGCCTACGAACAGTTCCGTATTGGGCTTGTGACCGATCGCAATGAATGCACCCATTACCGGGATGTCTTCTTTGCTGCCGTCCTGCTTGGCAATGCGAACGCCGGTCACGCCTTTTTCATCGCCCAAGACTTCGTCTAAGGTGGCATTGAGTTTGAGCTCGACTTTGCCTTCGGCTACTTTGGCCATCAAGCGATCAATCAAAATCGGTTCAGAGCGGAATTTATCGCGGCGATGAATCACTGTGACCTTGCGAGCAATACCAGTAAGGTAGAGCGCCTCTTCTACCGCAGTGTTACCACCGCCAACCACGCAGACGTCTTGGTTGCGATAAAAGAAACCATCGCAGGTAGCGCAGCCAGAAACCCCGCGACCCATAAATGCCTCTTCGCTGGGTAGGCCAAGGTATTGGGCCGATGCCCCGGTAGAGATAATCAAGGCATCGCAGGTATATGTACCCGAATCACCCACTAGGCGAATCGGTTTTTCAGAAAGGGCCGCGGTATGGATGTGATCAAAAATGATTTCGGTATTGAAGCGCTCTGCGTGCTTTAAAAAACGATCCATGAGTTCAGGACCTTGCACCCCATCCGGATCGGCTGGCCAGTTTTCTACATCGGTCGTCGTCATCAGTTGACCGCCTTGGGCCATTCCGGTGATGAGGGTAGGTTGTAAATTGGCGCGGGCAGCATAGACTGCGGCGCTGTAGCCTGCGGGGCCAGAGCCCAGAATCAGGACTTTGCTGTGTTTCGGAGTAGTAGTCATGCCCTAATTATAGGATTGCTTGATTACAATCAGGGAACATGGCTAAATCGATCCAATCCCCCAGCAAATCCAAGCTACCGCCCCAGGATGGCGGGCAGGGACGAATGCCCCGCCTTTTTCTCGAAATCCGTTGGTTTTTGACTCTGGGGTTATGCCTCGGCTTGCTCGCAGTCTTAATTACCTATTCCAAGTCCGATCCCGCCTGGTCGCACGCCAGTTTTGAGGCGCCCAGCAATATTGGTGGGCGTTTTGGGGCATGGACTGCGGATTTATTGCTCTATATTTTTGGGGTCTCCGCCTTTTGGTGGATCGTACTCTTTGGGCGCCGCGTGATCACCGGTTGGCGTGAGCTGTGGAGCGTTCCATTGCCGCTTGACCCGGATGCCAAACCCGATTCGCTATTCGTACGTTGGCTCGGTTTTGGATTAACCCTGTGCTCGAGCATGGGCCTGGAGTCGATTCGCTTGCATTCCTTAGCAATTCCCTTGCCGCGACCCCCGGGTGGCATCTTGGGCGAGTTAATTGGTGACCCCTTGATGTTGGTCCTCGGCTTTACTGGATCCACCGTATTGCTGCTGTTTGGCCTCTTTGCTGGCCTCTCCTTGTTTTTACGCTTCTCTTGGCTGAACGTTGCCGAGCAAGTGGGTCGCTCTTTGGAGCTTGCCTATCGTCGCCTACGGGAGCGCCGGGAACGGGTTGAGGACTGGAAGATCGGCGAGCAAGCCGCGGAAGAGCGTGAAGAGTTTGTTGAGGAAGTGCGCGGCAGGGTTGAAATCGCCCCTGCCGTTCAAATTGTGCGCGCACCCTTACAGATTACCAAGAGTGTGCGAGTGGAGCGCGAGAAACAGCAACCCTTATTTGTTGATATTCCGGATTCAGAATTACCACCCTTGTCTTTATTGGACGAGGTACCGGAAGCAAAGGAAACCATTTCCGCCGACATACTGGAATTTACCTCGCGTCTCATTGAGCGCAAGCTGGACGAATTCGGTGTAGAAGTCAAAGTGATTGCAGCCTACCCAGGCCCAGTTGTAACCCGTTACGAAATCGAGCCCGCGATTGGCGTCAAAGGCAGTCAGATTGTCAATTTGTCGCGTGATCTATCGCGATCCTTGGGCCTCGTTAGCTTACGCGTAGTGGAGACCATTCCGGGCAAAACCTGCATGGCTTTGGAGCTGCCTAACCCCAGCCGCCAATCGGTTTACCTTTCTGAAATTCTCAGCTCTCAGGTATACAACGACAACCATTCCTTGTTGACCCTGGCCTTAGGCAAAGACATATCGGGTAGCCCGATGGTGGCTGATTTAGCGAAGATGCCGCACTGCTTGGTCGCGGGCACGACGGGCGCCGGTAAATCGGTCGGTATTAACGCGATGATTTTATCGATCCTGTTTAAAGCCAAGCCCGATGAAGTGCGCTTGATCATGATTGATCCCAAGATGTTAGAAATGGCGATGTACGACAAGATTCCGCATTTGCTCTGTCCGGTTGTGACCGACATGAAGCAGGCCTTCAACGCCCTCAATTGGGCGGTGAACGAGATGGAGCGCCGTTATAAATTAATGAGTAAGTTTGGCGTACGTAATTTAGCGGGCTTTAATAAAAAGATTCTCGAAGCAGAAGAAAAAGGCGAGAAACTCACCAATCCGTTTAGCTTGACCCCGGATGATCCTGAGCCGATCTATAAAGCTCCCGTGATCGTGATTGTGATCGATGAGCTGGCTGACCTGATGATGGTCTCTGGCAAGAAGATTGAAGAATTGATTGCGCGGATTGCACAAAAGGCACGTGCAGCCGGAATCCACTTAGTCCTCGCGACGCAGCGCCCCAGTGTGGATGTCATTACCGGCTTAATTAAAGCCAACGTACCGACGCGGATTTCCTTTCAGGTGAGCAGCAAAATTGACAGCCGCACTATCTTGGATCAACAGGGTGCCGAAGCCCTGCTGGGTATGGGCGACATGCTTTACATGGCACCGGGCACGGGCCTGCCAGTTCGCGTCCACGGGGCTTTTGTATCGGACGATGAAGTGCACCGCGTAGTCGAGTGGCTCAAAGAGAAAAGTGAAGCCAACTACATCGAGGGTGTACTTGAGGGCGCTGATGAATCCAATATGGATGTGCTTAGTGGGGGCAGTGGTGGTGAAGCCGATCCGCTCTACGATCAGGCGGTCGCAGTCGTTTTGGAACACAAGCGTGCGTCGATATCGCTGGTGCAACGCCATTTGCGCATTGGGTATAACCGCGCAGCCCGTTTACTAGAGGATATGGAAAAAGCCGGCATGGTCTCCAAAATGAGCGGCAGCGGTAACCGCGAAATCCTTGTCCGCGGTTCTGAGTAAGCCCAACGGTATGCTGATGCGTTTTTTAAGTGCTACCTTCTGCGCTGCACTTCTTGCTATACCAAGCACATCATTTGCGCTAGAGGCGCAAAGCGGTGTTGAGCAGTTGCGCCAGTTTGTGCGGAACTCAAAAACTGCCGAAGGGGAGTTTGTGCAACAGCAATTGCGCGCGCCAAAACCCAATGAGCCACAAGACAAAGGCATGAAAGTGATTCGCAAAACCGAAGGGCGTTTTATTTTTCAGCGCCCTGGCCGCTTTGTGTGGGACACCCAAAAGCCCTTTGAGCAGCGCTTGATTGCCGATGGCAAACAGCTCATTATGTGGGACAAGGATTTAAATCAAGCGACCTTTCGGCCCACTGGACAAGTTTTGGCATCAACCCCGGCCGCTATTTTGTTTGGCGAAGGGGCGCTGGAGCAACACTTTGATCTGGAAGAGGGCGCTGAACGCTCCGGTCTGCGCTGGGCCAATCTAAAGCCTAAGGTGAAGCCATCGGCTAGCAGCAATGATTTGCCTTATACGTCGATTGCGATTGGCATGAGCGGTGGCTTGCCTCGGGCTTTGGAGCTGATGGATGGCTTGGGTAGCGTGGTGCAGCTGAGCCTAACGCAAATTCAGCTCAATATCGCCTTACCCGCAGGCACCTTTACTTTCACGCCGCCTGCTGGCGCCGAAGTCTTACGCTTAAAATAACGATTCGCACACAAGTAAAAAATCATGATTGATCCCCAACTCCTTCGTAAAGACATCACAGCGGTAGCAGCGCGCTTGGCTACCCGTAAATTTATTTTGCCGGTAGAGCAATTTAACGCCTTAGAGGCCGAGCGTAAGCAATTGCAGTCGCGTACAGAAGAGTTACAGGCGAAGCGCAATCAACTCTCCAAAACCGTGGGTATGAAAAAAGCCAAAGGCGAGGATGCCGCTGCTGAAATGGCCGAGGCTGTCCAAGTCAATAGCGACATGGAGGCGGGTGCGAATCGCCTTTCCATTTTACAAACCGAGATCGCTGATTTTGTCTTGGGCATTCCGAATCTGCCCGATGAATCGGTGCCGGTTGGTAAAGATGAAAAAGACAATCTCGAAATGAAGCAGTGGGGCACCATTCCGACGTTTGCATTTGCGGTGAAAGACCACGTCGATTTAGGGGCGCCCCTTGGATTGGATTTTGAATCGGCTGCGAAGATCAGCGGCTCACGCTTTGTAGTGCTCAAAGGCCAGCTTGCGAAGCTCCACCGCGCTTTAGCTCAATTTATGCTCGATGTACATACCGGGCATCATGCCTATGAAGAGCTGTACGTTCCCTTTATGGTGAATGCCGCCTCGATGCGGGGTACCGGCCAGTTGCCTAAGTTTGAAGAAGATCTGTTTAAGGTGCCACGCAAAATGGGCGAGGGCGAAGAAAACAGTGAAGAGCGTATTGAAAATTTCTATTTAATTCCGACGGCGGAAGTGCCGGTCACGAATTTAGTGCGCGATACCATTACAGCAGCAGAAGCCTTGCCACTCAAATACGTGGCTCATACGCCATGCTTTCGATCAGAGGCCGGCAGTTATGGTCGCGATGTGCGCGGCATGATTCGCCAGCACCAGTTTGAAAAAGTCGAGCTGGTGCAAATTGCCAAACCCGATGAATCCATGCAACTACTGGAAGAATTAACTCGGCACGCTGAAACCATTTTGGAGATGCTGGAGTTGCCCTACCGGCGGGTATTGCTTTGCACTGGCGATATGGGCTTTGGTAGCACGAAAACCTATGACCTTGAAGTGTGGATTCCATCGCAAAATGCCTACCGTGAAATCAGCTCATGCTCCAACATGGGCGACTTTCAGGCGAGGCGTATGCAGGCACGTTATAAGGTAGGTAATAACAAACCTGAGCTGCTGCATACCCTTAATGGATCAGGCCTTGCAGTTGGCAGAACGGGTGTTGCCCTGCTCGAGAATTTCCAGCAAGAAGATGGCAGTGTCCGCATACCCAAAGCCTTACAGCCCTATATGGGCGGGATCACCAGCCTAAAGCCCAAGGCATAGACTCACAACGTTATAATTGCGTTTCGGTTCGGAGAGGTGGCAGAGTGGTCGAATGTACCTGACTCGAAATCAGGCGTACTGTCAAAGGTACCGTGGGTTCGAATCCCACCCTCTCCGCCAAGTCAATAGGCTTTATGCAGGTTTGATGGATTTTTGTGTGAAATTACCACAGCCGTAACCACAAAACTTTGAAATCAGCCTCCCTTGGGGGCTGTTTTTCATTCCGCAATGTTTCCACTTATTTACATGTAATGTGCTGTCAACGTTGATGTAGGAATTCATTTCATTTCTTGTATTGTTGAGTAAACTGGATTAGTCTACCCTCTTACTGTCTGGAGGATGTTAACGGCACTATTAAACTGGATGAGTCTAAATCTGCTATTACAAGATGAAAACATTTCTTAGCTCTTTACTTTTGCTCATTCTTTTAGGCTGCGCTTCACCTAGGTCAAAGATGGTTGTTGTGACCTATGAGTCAGACCCGCCGGGCGCCACTTTTAGAACGCCATCAGGTCAGATAGGCTATTTGCCCCTGAACTACTCTTATCCAGTTACTGATGAGTTTAGGCGGGGAGGCTGCATTCAGCTAGATAACATTCAAGCACAGTGGAGAAGTGGAGCAACAGTGAATTCAGGGGGCTATGAAGCCTGTAAAAAAGATGGAATGGCGTTCTCTCATGTATTCATAAGGCCAGCACATCCCGGTCTATCTTTGGACAAAGAAAAGGCAGATGCTAATGAGAAGTTGAGCATGATTCAGGTCATAAGGGGCTGCGACAATGAGCAGTTCCCTGACAGTGTTAGATGCATCAAAAATTCATACTCTCGACTCGGTCGGTCTACTAAGAACGCGGAAGTTAAAAATTTCTATTTATTGATTGATGGACTAGCTCAAGATTACAAAACCAATAAAATTACTTTGACAAAGGCTAAGGCGGAGGTCATTAATGCATGGCAATCAACTATTGTTATGCCGAATAAACGAATTACTGAAAATGCAAATACCAGTCGTTCCATCGTTAACAACCCACCTTTAGGTACTTCGTCGACCTCAAATCTAGGTACTTCGTCGACCTCAAATTCATCTGCTGTTAGACAATGGACTCCTATAGTTGACCCGTCGGGAAACACTCTTGGACGTGTCGATACTGGAGGAGGCTTTAATAGCCACGGAACCATCTATAACGATAATGGGAATTTCTCTGGGAGAGTCGATACGGGCGGCGGATTCAACAGTAGCGGTTCGGTATACGATAAAAATGGGAATTTCAGTGGAAAAGTAACCCCTCGATAAATGCAGTAAATCCAGTCGTTTTCGATTTATAACCGACTCGGTTTATTGCTAATATTTGTCACTTCTTCTTAGATTTACCAATAAGTTGAGTGGGGTAGCCTTAAAAGCCCAAGTCGCGCCCGCGCACAATACTGCTCTCAGAACGTTTAGGTTAAATGTATTCAACTTCAGATATAGGGATTGAATCCTTTACGAATTTGAAAATTTTATAACCTGCTACGTAGCATGTATGTTTTCTTTGTATGCCCAACTTAGCCCTCCTGCAACCTTGCGTTTTCCTTTGCAAACTGAGGATATGTGTGAGCCTGAAATTTTGATGCCTCTTGCACGTAATGTTTGTTCTGCAATAGAAATACTCTCAAACTCCTCACCTGATTCAAGGCAGACTATGGTCTTGGGGTTTCCGCGGCGTGACAGTTTAAGTTCAGGAACGTTGCCCTCGTCGAAATTCGATTTTTTAAACCAGCGTAAACCATGGGAAATTTGTCTCTCGGATGCTCCCGAGACTATCGTCGATACATTTTGATAACCCGCTTTGTAGGCATCTGAAATTGAATTAAATTCAACAACTATTTCTAAGGTGTCAGGTCGAACTCCTACGACAGCAATCGGAATGTTGGTTTCGTCTTTTTCTCTGCTTACATCTCTTGTGAAGAAGTTAGGAACCTCATACAAAAGAAGTTCACTCTTGTAAGCAATATTTTCTGAATTCTTTATGTAGTCCTTGATAAAAGCGATGATGTCATCCAACTTATCGTGCCAGTAACACTCTGTATCACCACTCCATCGCTCTCCATTCCGCATACCTGCCATTAGTATTCGTAAATCATGATTTTTCGCGAACGCACGATGAATTCTGTTTTCAAGTACATATGCGTCAATCTCATCTAATTGTGCTGAAAAGTGAATTTTTTTAAGGTTCCACTTGTATCGTTCTTGGAGAGTCCGTGTCGTAACCCCTACTTTTAATGACTTGATGCCGAAAACCTCAACTTCCATTGCACCTATGTAAGTCGGTCTTCCTTTATTATTTGTCTCAATTAATGACTTCAGCCGATGTCCTGCATAGCCAATTGACTCATCGCCGCATTTGGGGCATTTGTATTGAGACCTCCTTAAGTATCCTTTCGTTGTTAATTGCTGACCATGAATATCGCAGTTAATACGAACTTTGGAAGATTGAGTTTTCTCATCGAATTCGACCTCCAAGATTTTTACGTTGTCAGGCAAGTCTTCTTGTAATTCTGAAATTACATCTTCCATACTTAATCTATTAGAACTTCTAATCGCATCTTTTGCGCACTCTGGGCAACCATAACCAGAGTTGTTCATTAAAAACGTTGGTTTGCGCAAAGAAGACATCTTATGTAACTTACAATAGAACATCATTTCTTGAGTCATACCTCGAAACTCAGACTCAATATTTAGTCTTTCTCTGAGATTTGACTCAAAAAATTCATAGAATTTGTCACGCTCTCTCTTGAGAAAATAATCACTTGCTTTTTGTTCATCACATTTAAAGCATCCGCCGCTATTGAAACGCAGATGATTGAATGGCAAAACGGAGAAAGTTTCAGAATGCTCAGTACACCGAATTGTCACTGGTGATGTTTTTTGAGTCACGAACTCGGTTGCTGATGACAAGTAGTCGAATCTTGTGTTGTGTTTCTTTTTTGCTTTTGCAATCCAAAGATTAAACCCTGCCTCGCGAGTTTTTTCCCTCGCCTCTTCGGACATCTTTCTTTTGGGTTTTGCTATGCTCAAAATGCAATTCTTTTCTCTGAGAGAAAAAAGTGGCTACTTCGTGAAATTTTAATATTTTCGTAATTATACATATGGGAACGCGTTCCATCCTGAAAAACTCCAAGATGCGCTCATGCGCCTGTGCGCGATGCGCGTGTTTGCTTAAGCATCATCCTATTCCACCGATTACGCCTCTCACGGTTCTTTGCAAGCCGCGAGAGCATTTCCCTTCCCCCGTCCTCAAGCCATCGGCTAAAGCCCTCACAGGCGCTCAGCAATTTGCGTATGTATTGTTTTTCATGAAAAACGCCGCTCTAAGCGCGCTCGACTCAACCCAAGGTTTTGAGATAGGGGTAGGGCCGAGCGTTGTATTGGTAGACCAGGGCGTAGCCACTTCGACAACTACAATTACTGCACAAGACGATATCTACGCCTTTATCACCGACCAAAAAGGCGCCATGGCTGGCATTGGCATTCAGGGTAACAAGATTACGAAGCTTGCAAAGTAAGTCGACGTTTTACTCTAGCGTCGGTGGAAAGTTAAAGATCGACGTTATCCAGGGCTAGGGTGCTGAGGTGATCGGTATCGGCCCAGCGCTCAACCGACCAAGTTTCTCCGTCGAAGGCAATCCAATTTAAGGATGTGTTCGGGACGATCGCTACCCGCGCCTGATCTAACGGCTGTTTCGTGGCAATGCGGTACATCATGTCGAGGGTTCCGCCATGGCTTACTACTAATATGGTTTGACCAGCATGTGCTGCTACCAGCATTGCTAAGGCCTGCTGCGCCCGTTCATGAAACTGCTGAATGCTTTCACCGCCGCCTAAGTCATGCTCGATATTCCGCGCCAGGTGCGCTTGCCATACTTCAGGTACTGCATGCGGCGCCTCATCTAAAAGCAGGCCCTGTAAAACCCCAACATGGCGTTCCCGAAAAATAGGATCGATGGTAATACCAAGCCCCAATGCGCTCGATACTTGTTTGGCTGTATCGGCAGCGCGCTCTAAATCACTGGAGTAGAGGTGATCGAATACGTGGCCTGCGCGCTGCAACGATTGCGCTAACAGCCGGGCCTGCGCTTGTCCATGGCTATTGAGCGGGGTATCAATGTGGCCTTGCATGCGGCGCTCGGCATTCCAGTCGGTTTCGCCATGGCGGGCAAAACAAATGCGGGTGATCGTACTCATGGCTTATTGCGTAAGGGGTTTTGCTGTGGTTTGTTTGGAGATTTCAATGGCATCGAGATTAAACCCTTTTTCCTTTAAGCGCTGCAATAGCGCTTCATACGCTTTGGGCTCAACGGTTTGCGTGCGCGACAAAATCCACAGGTATTTGCGGCTGGGCTCACTGACAGCGGCGAGCTGGTACTGCGGATCTAAATCAATTACCCAATAATTGCCCCAAACAAAGGGCAGAAAGGAGAGCCAGGCTGGCGCAAAGCGAACTTTTAATTTAGGCGAGTTTGCATCTCCTATTTGTTTGGCCTCACCGAGTGCGTCAGTGATCGAGCCATCTTCTTTTTGGCAACGATTGACTACCTGCAGCATGCCATTGGGCTGCATGGCATAGGTTGCACTGGTGTTG
>CAMEXM010000038.1 GCA_945947155.1 Polynucleobacter meluiroseus
CATACTGCTGCTGCATGATTTCTGTAAATCGACCACCTTGTTGGTAGAGCCCATCAAAGCTGCCCGATTCAATCACCTTGCCTGCATCCATCACTAAAATATGGTCTGCCTGCCGAATCGTGCTTAAGCGATGGGCAATGACTAGGGTACTCCGCGTTTGCGTCACCACCGCTAATGCACTAAGCAGGCTTGTTTCGGTTGGGGTATCGAGGGCGCTGGTAGCCTCATCCAAAATAAGAATGGGCGCGTCTTTTAGTAATACCCGTGCAATCGATAAGCGCTGGCGCTCACCACCGGAAAGGGTGCGCCCACGCTCACCAATAATGGTATTAAAACCGTCAGGCTGCTGCTCGATAAAGTCCAAGGCCTGAGCACGCGCACAGGCTGTGCGCAATTCTGCATCACTGGCGGTCGGTGCGCCAATGCGAAGGTTATCGGCAATGCTGCGGTTAAACAAAAGTGGCTCCTGAAAGACAACGCCAATATTGCGCCTTAGAGCTGTGAGCTGAAATTGCCGAATGTCAGTTCCATCAATCGTAATAGAGCCTGACTGGGGATCGGCGGCGCGGTAAAGCAGGCATAGCGCAGTCGACTTACCGGCACCCGAGGCACCCACCAGCGCTAGAGTTTGACCAGGTTGAATCGCAAAACTTAAATTGCTTAGCGCTGGATGCTGCGCAGCGTAGGAAAAGCAAACCCCATGAAACTCCACAAGGCCAAGGCACCTACCAGGGTCAATGGCACCTGGAACGTCTTTGATATCTGGGGCCGTATCGAGTACTTCAAAAAATTCCCTTAGGCGCGGGGCATCGCCAGCCAATTTATTTGCAAATGTGACTATTTGATCTAAGCGGGCAATGATGATGCCGGCAAAGGCAACAAAGGTGACGATCTCACCAACGGAAATAAGGGATTGGGTATACAACCAAACGCCGAGAACCAAGATGCAGAGAATGCTGATGGTCGTTGCTGAGCGAGTGAGCACCGTTACCATTGCCCACCAAAAGAGAACTGGAAGTTGTGCCCCTAAAGCGCGCTGACTAATTTGCTTTAAGGATTGCATTTCAATTTGAATGCGTGCAAAACTTTGGACCAGGGCAATATTGCTGAGCGTATCGGCGGTGAGTTCAGCCATGTCCGAATGGTGCCCCTCAATTTGGTGTTGGAGGGTTTGGGTTTTGCGCAAAATAAAATGCGTTAAAAAACCAAACACCAGGCAGAGCACAATCAAAACACAGGCTAAGCGCCAATTGATATAGAGCGCAACCGGGACCAAGATGATGAGCGACACAATTGCTGCCAAATGATCGCGAAAGAAGCACAACCAAAGCCACCAAAGGGCATCAGTGCCCTGTAGCATGATTTTCATTAATCGCCCAGAGTGTGTTTTGGTTTGCTGCGCCATAGGCAAATGCAGCACATGCTCAACGTAGGCACTCAATACAGCGTGGCGCCTACGGTGCGCAAGTCGATCTGAAAACAACGCCACGGCGGTGGAGCAGGCGATCGTAAATAAACCAAAGCCAATCCATGCTAGCAATAAGGGCCAGACCATAAGCCATGTTGCTGATGCGGTCGAACCTGGGGCAAGCGATAAAGCATCAATGACTCGCCCAAATAGAATAGGTTCTGCAAAAAGGGCGCATGCGAGCGCGACATTTGCAAATGCCAGCATCCACCCGAGCCGTCGGTCTGAGCCCAGTAAATCAAGCGCACGGGAGTAAATATGAACAATGCCCATCAGCTAGTATGTTCTCTAGGTAGTTTGATTTCAAGGGTGCTGAGCTGCAGGGGTATTAGCGCAGCTGGTGGCGCAATTTCTTCTGGTAGTGATAGCAGGCGGTAGCGCATCATCACGCTCCCAAGCCACGCTTGCGATGTCAGTACAACCAATGGAATTGATAATGCCAGACCGCCAAAAAAAACTAGACCATACGGTAGGGTCTCTGGATGCGTGAAATACAAAATACCGGTAAGCGTAAGCCCAATGGCGGTGTGTAGCCAACATTGTTGAAAGGCGTGCGCGATTGAAATGGTGTGATCATCGCGTGCCTGCCCAGTCCACCCACCTTTTTTCCCAAAAGCCATACCGATGATGAAGATGGTGTGATTGAACCACGCAATCGGTGTCATCAATAGTGAAAACAGCATCTCAAGTAGCAGGCTTAAACTAAAACGCCAGCGACCACCAAAACGCTTGCTCTCAGAGGCAGTTAATAGAACATCGAGCGCGCCGGCAATTTTCGGCAAGTACCACATGACTAATGTTGCTAGCAATAAGACCGAGAGATAATTGGTGTCCACTAAAGTAGATAGCGAAGCACTCATCCCAATCGCAATCGTGCAAATGAAAATGAGTGCAATCCAAGCAGGTGATCCAAAAAACATCGCAATAGCTAGGATGAGTTGAATGCGACTTACCGGCTGGAGATTTTTTAAAGAAAGTAAGCTCAGGTATTGCAAATTTCCTTCACACCAGCGTAAGTCACGCCGGATGTATTCCGTGAGAGTGGGCGGATTTTCTTCCCAGCTGGCATCTTCACTCGGGTAAATTCGGACTTCGTAGCCAGCGCGGCGCATGAGAATGGCCTCAATCAAGTCATGACTCAAAATGGGCTTGAGAAGACTAGAGCGGCTGCTTAGGGTCGGTAATTCGCAGTGCGCTATGAAGGGGGCGAGGCGAATTAAGGCGTTGTGCCCCCAGTAAGGTCCACAGTCAGCTTGCCACCAGGCCGAGCCCATAGTGTAGGAGCGCATCCCCAGACGCATGCCGTATTGGAATAGGCGTGTAAATGCACTGCTGGATGGTAGACCAATGACGAGGCCTTGCAAAATGCCTAAGCGCGGATTGGCTTGCATCATTCTAACTAGGCGCACGATTGCTGTACTGGCCATGAAACTATCGGCATCGAGTACTAATGCAAAGTCATGGTCTTTGCCCCAGCGCTGGCAAAAATCAGCAATGTTGCCCGCTTTGTAACCGGCATTGTCTGTACGGCAACGGTAAGTGATTGGAATAGTCTTCGACCATTCTGCAGCCATGACCTTAAAGCAGTCATGCTCTTCTCTGGCGATATGTTCATCATTGGTATCGCTGAGAACATACACATGAAAAAACCCAGCCACTTGATCTGTATTTAAGCCCCGCAACATCCCTTGTAGATTACGAATCAAGCGTGCGGGTGATTCATTTCGAATGCAGAGCAAAATGGCAGTCGAGTGGGCAAGTGGCGCAGATTCATTTACTTGCATACTGGCTGGAATCACTACTGTAGTTGGATCTTTGTAACATTGGCACAGGATCAAGCCAATAATGGCATTCCAAAAACCAACCACCATCCACGGTAAGGTGAGCGCAAAGAGCGCAAGTAAAAGAATGCGTACTAATAAAGGGATATTGCTTGCTAAGGCCTGGTGTACGAGGTAGAGCATTAGTACCGCAGTAGTTAGCGACAGCACAGCAAAAATCAGGCGCCGCAGGCGAATGACCGGATCAACGGTTATATTGAGGGGGGGATTCAAATGACGTGCTCGAGCTCACTTATACTGTGCAAAATGCATATGCAGTATAGGGTAGAGCACACTTTTTCACTCAACGTCTAGGATTTATTTGTGCCACACACCGCAGTTCATTCGTCCAGTGCCAGCCTAAGTCAGTCGCTTTGGTATGTGGCACCAGAACGCGCTGAAATTCGCTCTGAACCCCTCGATCCTTTGCCTAGTCAAGGCATCCGCGTACGTGCGCTGTTTGGGGCTTTAAGTCGGGGCACCGAATCACTCATTTACCGTGGCCTGGTGCCCGAGTCAGAGTACGGCCGTATGGCTGCGCCGTGGATGGGGGGCGCCTTTCCGTTTCCAGTGCAATACGGTTATTCGCATGTGGGGGAAGTAGAGGCGGGGCCAGTCGACTGGATAGGTCGGCGGGTTTTTGCATTAAGGCCGCATCAAACCCGCTATCACGCTGGCGTCGATGAGGTGGTTGTGCTGCCGAATGACCTTAGTGCCGAGCGTGCTGTTTTGGCGGCGAACATGGAAACTGCCCTCAATGCAGTATGGGACGCCGCTCCCGGACCCGGTGACCGCATTGCGGTTGTCGGCGGCGGCGTTGTAGGGTGTTTGGTAGCCTATTTATGTGGGCATTTGCCCGGCGCCGAGGTGACCTTAATCGATACCAACCCGGATCGAGCCGCCATTGCCAGCGCCTTGGGCATCGCTTTTTCCTTACCGGAGGAAGCGCCACAAAACTGCGATGCGGTGTTTCATTGCAGTGCCAGTGCGGCGGGTTTAGCTACTGCAATGGCCGCTGCTGGCGACGAAGCAACCGTGTTGGAATTAAGTTGGTATGGCGCTACTCCGATTCAGGCGCCATTGGGCGGCGCATTCCATAGTCGTCAGATACGCTTGCAATCCAGCCAGGTGGGGCATATTTCTACCTCGCATCGACCGCGCTGGACACACCGACGTCGTTTGCAGACCGCCGTGCAATTATTGAGTGATGCGCGATTGGACTGTTTACTAAGCCCTACCATTGATTTTGCCCAATTGCCCGATCGCCTACCAGACTTACTCGGTACGCGCAGTGATGTACTGTGTTGTTTAATTCGTTACCCTTGAGGAGCTGCCGTGTTTACAGTTGAAGTTCGCGATCACATCATGATTGCCCACTCGTTTCGTGGCGCCGTTTTTGGACCGGCACAAGCCTTGCATGGCGCAACCTTTGTGGTGGATGCCGCCTTCATTGCTAAAGCGCTTGATACCAATGGCATCGTGATTGATATTGGCCGTGCGCTAGATGTCTTAAAGGCAACATTGCAACCCATTAATTATTGCAATTTAGATGATCGCCCCGAATTCAAGGGCGTTAACACTACAACCGAGTTCTTAACTAAATATATTTTTGATCAGTTGGCTGCGGCTGCACGCGCCGATCAGCTGGGACGACCCGGAAGCGAGCTGCACTCCATTCGCGTCACGATTTCAGAATCCCACATTGCCCGCGCTTGGTATGAGGCTTCAATTCATTGAGCTTGCGCCTTAGCGGTATGCAGCAATTGATTTTTGTTTATCCCGGTGATTTAAATTCCCCAACCGGCGGATACGCCTACGATCGGCGGATAATTGCAGGGCTTAAAAGCCTGGGTTGGGAGATTCAGTTAATTAGTCTAGGGGAAGGTTACCCATTCCCAAATCCCGTTCAAGCAGAGCAGGCAAAAGAGCAATTGCAGAGGCTCGCCCCGGGAGTGCCGATGGTGATTGATGGCTTAGCCCTTGGAGCCCTTCCTGAAGTAGCTGCTTGCGTTGCCGAGCATCATCCTTTAATTGCCCTGATTCACCACCCCTTGGCATTTGAGTATGGATTAAGCCAAGATCAGGCTGCACTACTTAAGCAGAGCGAGACTGAGGCGCTTCGCCATGCCAGTAAGGTCATTGCCAATAGCCCGGCAACGGCACGTGATCTAAATCGGTATTACTGCGTGCCAATGGATCGGATTGATGTGGTCTTGCCCGGCACCGATCGTAGCGTGCAGCAACGGGAGCGATCACAGATCACCTATAGCAATCGTGATGCGGTTCGTCTCTTATCGGTTGGCTCGATTATTCCGCGCAAGGGATTCCATGATTTGCTTGCAGCACTTGCCCCTTTAGCCGATTTGCCTTGGACCCTCTCGATTGCGGGCGACACCACCCGCAATGCTGGCGCCTTCGAGCGATTAATTAGTGACATTACGCGTTTTGGTTTTGAGGGGCGAGTACATGTGCTTGGTGCCGTAAGCGATTCAGAGTTAGATATTCTCTATACCCAAGCCGATGCGTTTGTTTTGGCTTCGCTGTTTGAGGGCTATGGCATGGTTTATGCCGAAGCCATGGCGTATGGCTTACCGATTATTGCAACAAGCGCCGGTGCCATTCCAGATACCGTACCCAGTGAGGCTGGCTTACTCGTTAATCCTGGCGACATTCCCGCATTAACACTCGCCTTAAAAACGGTCATCGAGGATGCGCCCTATCGCGCACGCCTTTCCAGCGGCGCGTTGCGAGCAGCCGCCCAGCAACCGACATGGGATCAGGCGACGCAGCAATTTGCTGCTGCCTTAGAGCGCCTCATACCGGCGTAATCGCGCTGCGCTGTTGTTGCAAGTCACAATCAAACAGAATTTCATTGCCTATAAGATGGGTCTGTACCTTTAGACGCTGTGCTTGATCCATATGTTCAATCGGATGCAAGTGGAAGCTGGATCGACCTGATCCCATCACTATGGGGGCCACAATCAAATGAAGCCGATCCAGGCATTTGGCCGCCATAAAACGCGAAACGGTGTCTGCGCCGCCCTCGACTAACACTCGCTGCAGCCCTTCTGCAGAAAGCATTTGGAGTATCTGCATTGGATCAATCCGCCCATCGATTGCGGGCAAGGGAATAACCTCAACCTGAGGCAAGCGCTGCACGTTCACCCCGTCTGCAACCACCCAGATTTTTCGAACGCCGTCATCCTGCCATACTAGGGATTGGTGGGGTAGCCGGCCACGGGGATCGATTACCACGCGTGCAGGGCTTTTTCCATGGACGAGACGAACAGTCAGTTGCGGGTTATCGGCCAGGGCTGTTCCAACCCCAATCACAATGGCATCAACCAGTGCGCGCAATTGGTGGAGGTGAGTTAAGCCTGCTGGGCCATTGACGTATTTCGATTGACCCGTAACCGTTGCAATCCGGCCATCCATGGTTTGGCCAATCTGGCCTATAACAACCATGCCATCCGCCCTCGGGCACCGCAAGGGCTCAAAAATAAGCTGGAGTGGGGAAGGTGGGAGTGCTTGACCAGCAAAAAAAATACCCAAAAACTGCTCCCAGAGCGGGTTTGATGTAGGTGCTACTGGCGGCGGGATTGAGGTCACGGCGGAAAGGCCTTATTCACGGTTTTTAGAAAAAAACTCCTCTCTGACGAATTTACCATAGGGTGGGATAATTCTTTTGCAGTGTTTGGTTCATTCCATGGCCAGACAATGAAACTAATTTTTGAATACATTCAAGCACAAATTCTGAATACATAATGGCGATGCACGACCCCCTAATTGAAGTTGACCGCGCTATTTCTGAGCTGCGCCGTGGCGCATTGGTACGCGTGTACGACGAACGTAGTAGTCGACTGATGTTAGCCGTCGATGCCTTAACTGCCGATTATTTGGCGCTGTTAACGCAACTGGGAAGCACTGCTCCTGAGTTGGTAATGACCGGCACGCGCGTCAATGTATTAGGCATTGATAAATCAGATCGTCCGGTCAGCGTCTTGTCACATCCGCAGGGTATGCCGCTTAACTTAATAGAGTATTTAGCCAATCCCCTTTCATCTTCGATGGCGGCGCCAAGCATGGAAAGCCTCATTGTTTATGATGCAGACCCGCTAGAGCAGGCATGTGTTACCTTATCCAAGCTGTCGCGGCTTTTGCCGGCGGCACTAATCGTTACTAGCGCAGGCAATGATGATATTCCTGCAGTACAGGCTAGCTCGATTCAATCGTATATGACGATTGCGGCACATTCACTGACGATGGTGAGTGAGGCGCGTGTTCCCTTGGAAGATGCAGAAAATGCGCGGGTGGTTGCTTTTCGTCCCCGCGATGGTGGCATCGAGCACTTGGCCATTATTGTTGGCGATGTAAATCCTGCAGAGCCGGTTTTGGTTCGGCTTCACTCTGAATGCTTTACGGGCGATTTGGTAGGTTCCTTGCGCTGCGACTGCGGCAATCAGTTGCGTGGTGCCATTGGTGAAATGGCTGTAGCGGGCAGTGGAATTTTGTTATACCTAGCGCAAGAGGGGCGCGGCATTGGGCTAGTCAACAAACTGCGTGCATACCAATTGCAAGATGCTGGCTTTGATACGGTAGATGCTAATTTACAACTCGGTTTTGACTCCGATGAACGCAACTATTTACCGGCGGCACAGATGCTGCGCATGTTGGGCGTCAAGCGGGTAAAGTTAATGACCAATAATCCAGCCAAGGTAAGCGCTCTTGGCAAGTGCGATATTGAAGTTGTAGAGAGGGTGCCCCACATTTACCCTCCCAATCAGCACAATGATGCTTACTTAAAAGTGAAAGCCAAAAAAAGCGGTCATTTGTTTTAGGTAAGATTTGGTCTACGTGTATTTAAGACTTAAACCAAATACGCTCAAATACCCCATCCTTTTTGAAGAGTAGGTGTTGTAGTCCAGCCGCAATATGGACTACCGCAAGCGTGATCAGTGCTAGCACTAAATAGCCATGGATCTCAAACAATTGCTTGGCTAGGGCTTGGTCTTTAGGTATGCCGGGCAATGCGGGTAGATGGTATCCGCCCACGGTAATGAGTGCTGGAAATGCGGTGACTCCCGCCCAGCCAAACAAAGGGACTAACACCAGAAGCAAATACAAAGCCCCTTGAACCGACTGCGCCAATTGAATTTGCCCCCGAGAAATACTGTTGGGGTATGGCGGCCTCGTCGAGCGCAGTTTAGTAATGATACGAAGCCCGGTCACTAGCAAGACGATAAATCCAATTAGCTTATGCCAGGAATACAGGGTATTGGTCAGCTCATCCCACAGATTGGCTGCCGAACGGTCGGTCATCCAAAAACCCAGCACAAGTGAGGCCACGAGTAATGCCGCCGTAAACCAATGGATTAGTCGTGCTGTTAGTGAAAACCGTTGTGGCATAGGTCACCTCTTTTCATGCCTAATTACAGTATGTAAATTTAGATAATCAAATTATGCATGGTCCGATTTAAACTGGCAAACCGTAAGTTCAATACACCCACGATTTAAACGCCTACCGCAGAACGGATAACAGGGGATCGTAGGATATCGAAATCACGCCAACGTAGGGACTACTTAACGTTAAGGCAAGCGTACAGATTGGAATTAACAAGGTGATTGTGCTGATTCCCATGGCAATGAGCAGCGGCTTTGGTTTGGCGGGGTGTATTAAAGCAACGGTGAGTAGAGCCAATACAGCCAACACAATGATGGCATACCAGCGGATGGGGTGAACATTAAACGACACAAAGGACAGCCGGGCTTTTCTACTGTCGTTCACGATCTCAACCGCATGCATTAACGCTTTTGATTCCGCATTATTGTTTAATGAATTAATAGCCTGAAAGGTGCTACTGCGGAGCTCCTCAAAGTGCCTTTTTGTGCTCTCTGCAGGCTGGCCGTGGGCAGATAAGGTTTTCCACTCATCGTCAATAATGGATTGCGTATATGTTTTGGCGTTATGAACCAATGTGCTGTCTTTCAGGCTAGGGATAGTTTGCGCTAAATCAATAATGGTCGCCAAGCCCAAGGCTTCGTTGCGCACGGACTTATTGGCCATACTGTAATCATCCCAAATCGATGAGGCCAACAGGGCAACGGTCAACGAAAATAGGATAGCGGGTAAGCCTAATAAAGTTGGTACTACCCCCTCCCATTTCTGAGCGATATGCCTTGTATTTGCTGATAAGAAAAACCAGCTAAACAATAAAGCGATCCCAATGAAAAGGAGGACAATAATGCCAATCAGGGTTAATTCAAAGTCTTCAGCTATATTTAACAGCATGTTGGTAGCCAATCATTTTTAAAATTAAAGTGTAAAGCATCTCTCAATGCGATTATTGAATTGCCTACTTAGCTTGAAGCGACGCATTACCCAATGCATCGATGACATTGATAGCTTTATACGTGCACATCTGCGCTAACTGGGTATCAGTATTAAATCAGAATTACGATGAGCGCATGCAATTGATTATTGCTTCATTTCACATTTTCTATAGGCCAATAAGGGTTCAATAGCATGCGTAGCATCACCAATTTCAGTACTCATCCCTTATTAAATGGCTTGCGACATCCATCTTGATATTGCTTTACGTTGCCATTGAGTTTGGCTTTAATTACCAGTTACTCAGCTTAACCATCGATCCAGCTTCCGACGAGGTTTTGTTGGGGTTGGAATTTTTGGGTCGCGTTCTTTCTGGGATTGGGTTTGGTCTTTTGCTCTATCGCCTCAGCAATCGGCTGAATATACAAAATCTCAGCCGACTACTGATTTGTTTGGGGTTGGGAGTAGTTGTTATGTGGAATGTGCAGAAAATGATTACCGATCATCTGGTTCAAGAGGCATCCCTCGCCGATAAAAAAGTATCCCTATTGCTGGCAAGCCTAAGTAATGAAGCGGCCGGCGGAGCATTGAGCACCTTAAACGGCAACGGATTGCTGCCTAAAGCGGCCAACGCAGAAGATCGCAAGATAACCGCTTCATTATTTCCGGCTTTGGCCTTATATGCCCCAAATCGAATAGCGCAATTAGCCGCATGGAATCAGGTGAGTCAGGCGCAGATTGAGGCTGCCCTCGCACAAAATTACCCAGAAGAGCAGCTTACCAATGCATATCGTAATTTGATTATTCCGCCCCTCACTCTAGGTATTTCATTATTTTTTGCCATCTTAAATCTTGCTCAATTACTGAGCTACCTTGCATTTGGTCTTGCCGCAACAAACTCGAAGGTAGTCATCTGGATGCGTTCGAGCGCCTTCGTTTTGTTTAGCTGCTTTTTGTTGTTTAGCTTCACGGCTACTAGTCCGCTGGTCAACTCTAAGGCATGTCAAACTGAGTTGAGAGCACCCCTTTTTAAAGATGATCTTGTATTAGGCATCCTTGCGGAGTGGTCTGCATATGCGGCGCCGAACTGGTATTTTTTATCAAGCTGGTGCAATAAGCATGTTTTGCGGGGAATTCAGCTCAAGCGGCCGTATTAATTCAAATACAAACGAGCAACTATACAAAATTGGATTGGAAAGTCAGACCAAGCCGTAAAGGCAAAGGGGACGCTCTTTTATTAGTAGCCATTAGTGGGTCAGCCCGCTATTTGGCCCATGTTCGCAATCTGGGTAATGCGTGCATGGTGGCTAATGATAGAGAGCGGCAACCCCCCCTTTTTTTGCATTGCCCTACCGTTTTTTTGATACAAAATAATGTAGGTATCTAGGCTTTATTTCAGGGAAATGAATGTACTTCGTATTAGTTAGTTTCATGCTTAAATACAGGAACTTAAATTAACCACATTAAATTAATATGCTAAGTGAAGAAACCAAAAAAAGAATTGAGGCTGAAGAGCAGTTTCGACATGACTTAAAAGTCAAGCTAGAGGCCGAGCTTGCAACAGCTAAATCGGCATTCGCCAGCCTACATAAGCAAGCCGAGCAGGTCGAAAAAAAAGCAACTTCTAAAGTAATAGAATTTTTGAATTCGTCAGTGGGTACATGGTTTTTATCATCCGTTGTAATTACTGGTGGGGCTGCCATGCTCCAGCAAATTCAACATAGCCATGAGATTGAATAAAAAAATAAAACACAGTTAATTTCGTACCAGTTTGAAATCGGTACGCGCATTCAAAACATGAAGTTCTTTTTGACGCAAGCTAAAACAGTCGGCGATGCAAAAGTTGCCTTAGCTAGTGTCTTTCAAAGTAAGTTCCCATTAAATCCAGAGTTAGAAAAACAGAGTCTCTCCGCGCTTTACTTTAATTTGCATCAACTTATTGAAGGAAGCGAAAAAGAGAAGACCAGGCTTGCCATGGCAGTGGTATTGGAGCTTGAGCAGGCCGAGTTTTTGTTGCAATCCCAGAAAAATAGTCAACTGTTAGACGCGAATGATAAAGAAAAGCTAGCAAAATTAGTTACTGCCATTGAAAACCTACACATATACGCGGGGCAGTGAAGTAGCACTTTAAATTATGGTGATCACTAAAGCGCATTAACGCTATATGCCTTCATGTGCTCTGCTATTACCATTGCGGTGGATAATAGTAGTCACACTTTTATCGGAACTATTTCAATGGAAATTAAAGTCAACTTTCTCGATAAACTTCGGCTTGAAGCCAAGTTTGACGACTTTACTGTCATTGCTGATCAGTCGATTCGATACAAGGGCGATGGTTCTGTGCCTGGGCCCTTCGATTATTTTCTAGCCTCCTCGGCCCTGTGCGCAGCGTATTTTGTGAAGCTATATTGTGACGCTCGCGGCATATCAACTGAGAACATCCGCCTCTCACAAAACAATATCGTTGATCCCGATAATCGCTATCGGCAGATTTTTAAGATTCAGATTGAGCTCCCAGCAGACATGTCTGCCAAAGACCGCCAAGGTATTTTGCGGTCGATTGACCGATGTACCGTTAAAAAAGTAGTGCAAGCCGGCCCCGAGTTTTTAATTGAGGAAGTGGAAAGCTTGGATGCCGATGCGCAGGCATTATTGGCCCTCAATTCTGGTGGGAACGGTAAGACCTACATCCCAGGCAAGGATTTGCCGCTAGAGCAAACCATTGCCAATATGTCGGCGGTACTCGCCAACTTAGGAATCAAGATCGAGATTGCTTCTTGGCGTAACCTCATTCCGAATGTCTGGTCTTTGCACGTTCGCGATGCGCACTCGCCGATGTGTTTTACCAACGGCAAGGGGTCTACTAAAGAAAGTGCCCTAGCCTCTGCCCTGGGTGAGTACATCGAGCGACTCAGTAATAACCATTTCTATGCGGGCGCGTACTGGGGTGAAGCTATTGCCAATGCGGCATTCGTGCATTACCCCCATGAGCGTTGGTTTAAACCTGGCAAGAAAGGTACCTTGCCCTCAGAAATACTCGATGAGTACTGCCTGTCAATTTATAACCCCGATGCTGAGCTACGCGCATCCCACCTCATCGATACCAATTCGGGCAATGTGGAGCGGGGTATTTGCGCTCTGCCATTCGTGCGTCAGTCTGATAAAGAGGTGGTGTACTTCCCGGTGAATTTGATTGAAAACCTCTTTGTCAGCAATGGCATGAGTGCAGGCAACACTTTGGCTGAGGCCCAGGTGCAGTGCTTATCTGAAATTTTTGAGCGGGCAGTCAAACGGGAAATTATTGAACGCGAACTTGCCTTGCCGGATGTACCTCAAGCGGTCTTGGATCAGTACCCGCATATTCTCGCCGGCATACGGGCCTTAGAAGAGCAGGGCTTTCCGGTTTTAGTTAAAGATGCCTCGCTGGGCGGCGTCTATCCGGTGATGTGCGTCACCTTGATGAACCCACGCACCGGCGGCGTATTTGCTTCGTTTGGCGCGCACCCTAGTTTTGAAGTGGCACTCGAGCGTAGCTTGACCGAGTTACTGCAAGGCCGCAGTTTTGAGGGTTTGAATGACTTGCCGCCGCCGACTTTCGTGAGTGAGGCGGTGACTGAGCCGAATAACTTTGTAGAACACTTTATTGACTCCAGTGGCATCGTCTCGTGGCGCTTCTTTAGCGCTAAATCAGACTATGCCTTTGTAGAGTGGGACTTTGCTAGTAAAGGTATTGATACCAATTCAGATGAAGCCGACACTTTATTTGGTATTTTGAAGTCTTTAAATAAAGAAGCGTATGTAGCTGTGCATGACCAGCTTGGTGCTACTGCATGCAGAATCGTGGTGCCTGGCTATTCAGAAATCTACCCCATCGAAGACCTGATTTGGGATAACACCAATAAAGCGCTCCTGTTTCGTGAGGATGTTTTAAATCTGCTAAGCCTTGACGATACCAGCCTAGTGGCCTTACTGGACCGCTTAGAAAACAATGAGCTCGATGAGTACAGTGATATTGCGACACTGATTGGTATTGAGTTTGATGAAAATACGATTTGGGGACAGTTGACGGTATTGGAGTTAAAGCTACTGATTCATCTTGCCTTAGAGAAATGGGATGAAGCGCATGAGTTAGTCGGCGCTTTTTTACAATACAACGACAATACAGCCGATCGAAAGCTGTTTTATCAAGCCCTAGATGCCGTACTAGCAATTCACCTCGATGATGAATTAGAGATCAGTGATTACACCAGTAATCTACGGCGGATGTTTGGTGATGCGCGAATGGATGCGGCACTGGGAGCATTGGATGGCAGCGTTCGCTTCTATGGCTTGACGCCTACTAGCTTGAAGTTAGAAGGACTTGACCGCCACCAGCGTTTGCTAGATAGCTATACAAAAATACACACCGCCAGAGAAAAGAGGGTGCTTGCCTGAGGCTTGTGATTCGCATTCGGCTAGATTGGTCGGGGACTTACTTCTTTTTGGGGTTAGTGACTTTTTGACCGCCAGGTTTATTTAGCCTGAACTCTAGATTTTGCCCTTGGTAGAGCAGGGTAGCGCTCTCATCGCCAATCGACTGCAGGGTCAGGCCCTTGCCCAGTGATTCGCCGATGCTAATGGCGTTGGTGGGTTTGCCATCCATCTCAAAAATAGCAAAACCATCAAGTGAGCCATTGACATTTTTACCTGTTGCAACTACCCCCCGCAGAAAGATGGTATCTGTACTTAAGGGTTTGCTACCAAATAAACCGTAGGCTGCGGTGCTGTCTTGATTGGCATAAAGCGTTACACCGATACTGTTTTTATTGCTAGAGGAGGATGTGGATAATGGAGCAGTCGAAGGTACCGAGGGCAGTTGCCACCATTGCAATAACCAATAGGTCAGTGCCATGGCAGTGACTGCCATGCCTAGATATTGGAGGGCTTGGGCTATGACGGCCGGATGGAGACGGATGCCCATATTAAGTGCTGGGGGCATCTGGAAATGAGGCCGCAATTTTAGTTTTTGGAGGGCTGCGCTGCCGCTTTGCTTTATTTTGGCGCGTACCGAGGCCCCCGTGCCAGGGGCACTGGTTTTTTCGGTGATAGATTGCAGCTGCCGGCTCAGGCGGGCCTGCAATCGCGCTAGAAAGTCACTCAATTCGCCAAAATCCCTATAAAATTTGACTCAGTTTAAATCATTGAAAAGACTATGTTAATTTTCCGCCAGCCCAGCCAAACCCTTCGCTCTCGACTACGTGATTTTGCACAGCAATACCAGCGCCTGATCGCATCCAAACCCGTTCTGCCCGGCTTGCCTGCGCAACGCAATCACCGTGAAGCCGGTTTCACCTTAATCGAAATCATGGTGGTCATTGCCATTATCGGTATTTTGGCAACGCTGATTGTGCCCAATATCATGGGGCGCCCCGATGAAGCGCGAGTCACAGCCGCCAAACACGATGTCGGCACGATCAATCAAGCGCTCAAACTCTACCGCTTGGACATTGGCCGCTACCCCACTACCGAACAAGGCCTGAAGGCCTTGGTCGAGCGTCCAACAAGCGAGCCCATACCGCAAAACTGGAAAACTGGTGGCTACTTAAGTTCTGTACCCAAAGATCCATGGGGTAATCCATATTACTTCAGCAATCCTGGCACCCGCGGCGAAATCGATGTGATCAGTTATGGTGCGGATGGGAAGCCCGGCGGAACCGGAACCGATGCGGATATTGGGAACTGGTAATAGATCGCCCCAGGGTCAAGCGCGGCTAGCGCACAATCAGCAAAGCGAAGCCGGCTTCACTTTAGTCGAGTTTTTGGTTGCGATTGCGGTGATGGCAGTGCTGTTGGGCATTGCCGTCTTAGCGCTTCCTAATCACGATGAGCGCTATTGGCGCGACAACCTGGATCAACTTGTCAGTTCACTCAACTTTGCCCAAGAGGAAAGCACTATGAGTGGTACTCCCATGGTGGCCCAAGTGGATGCAATCGGTTGGCGCTTTGGTTTGCCCCTCTCCGCAGTAACTGCAGCAGGCAGTAATCCAGGAAGTACATTTTTGCCGGATGTCTACCGCGCACAAACATGGCATAAGCCAGTTGAGATCACGCCAGTGCAATTGAGTTTGGGTGGCGAGCGCATTACCGAAGCCCTGCAAATACCGATTAAACAAGAAAACCGCCAAGCGGTATTGATGCGCTCCACTAATGGACGATTTCAGTGGGTGCGCCCATGAGACTCTGCAATCTTGTTGTGCGAGCGAAAAAACAAACAAAAATGCAAACGCAAACACAAAAGCAAGCTGGCTTTGCTTTGATTGAAGTATTGGTAGGTCTTGCAGTGTTAAGCATTGCACTGATTGCTGGATTAAAGGCAATCGCCAGTGCTGCCGATGCCCAGCTGGCAGTATCGCAGCGCACCCAAGCGCTGTGGAGCGCGGATAATGCCATGGCGGATTTGCGCATGAATCGCCAGTGGCCAGAGATGGGAACCACCACCTTCAGTTGCCCGCAAGACCGCTACGTATTTGTTTGTCAGCGTAAGGTATTAAGTACCCCCAATCCCAGCTTTCGGCGGATTGAGTTGACGGTATATTTAGCGAGCCCCACTAGCGCCGATGTAGCCAGTGGTCCTAGGCTAGCCTGGCTAACGACGATTTTGCCCAACCCCGCTGGCGGCGCCTTATGACACTGCCGCGCGATCAGGGCTTTGCCTTAATTGAAGTCTTAGTCGCCATGACCATCATGGCCTTGGTTGGCCTCATGGCCTGGCGCGGCATGGACGCCTTGATACTGGGGCGTGAGGTGATTGATGGCCGCGCCAATCAGGATGCTGTGTATGGACAACTCATCAATCAGTTTGAGCGCGATTGCCAATTTATTTTGCGTGCCGACGTCGTGGGTAGTAA
>CAMEXM010000039.1 GCA_945947155.1 Polynucleobacter meluiroseus
ATTGCTTTCATTGCATTGGCGTACCAAATTAACAATGCGGCGGCTGTAACCGCGCAGCATGCAGCCTTGATCGGTCATGGTAATGCGCGTAATCCGCTGCCGCAGGTGATTCATGGCACGCGATGCTGTTTTACGGAACCAGCTGTCTTGTCGGTTGGAGCGGATCGTACCCACGTAATCGTGGCCTTTGATTAATTCTGCCGCAAGTAAGGCGATTTCCTCAGGCGGGTTTTGTAGGTCTGCGTCCAGCGTAATAATGGATTCGCCGCGGGCGTACTCAAAGCCAGCCATGATGGCCATGTGTTGACCAAAGTTATTCTGAAATAAAACGACCCGAGTTGTATCTGGCCGTAAATCAAATTGGGCTGCCAACATCCCTGCGGAGCGATCCTTGCTGCCATCGTTAACAAAAACAATCTCATAGCGAAGATTTAATTTCGCTTGCAATTGATCCATTGCGGGATACAAGCGATCAAATAGGGCTTGAAGTCCCTCTTGCTCGTTGTATACCGGAATGACAATACTGAGTTGGGGTGCTGGCAGTGACGGGTTTGCGGTCATAACGCAATTTTGCCTGATGTCGACCCAGGGGTCGAATTTAAGGCATTAGCACCAATTGAACCCGCCTAGATCGGCCCGTCCAAGCTAGCTTTTGCGGTACTTTGTCAAAAGAGCCAACAACGCATGAACAACGCGCTCTACATCCGCATTGTTCATGCTTGGAAAGAGCGGCAGAGTCAGAATGGATTTACCGATGCGCGCTGCAATCGGCGTATTGCTGAGCTGGTAACCCTGTTGCTGGTAAAGACTAAAGCCGGTAATGGCTGGGTAGTGAACACCGGTACCAATACCCTGTTCTTTTAAATCGGCCATGATGTGGGCGCGGTCAACTGTGAGTTGCTCAAGGGGCAATACGACCTGAAACATATGCCAGTTTGATCTGCAATCGCGATCCGACTGAACTGGAAGCTCCAGTTCCAGACCCAGCAAATTGGCCTCTTTCAGGCCGGAGTGCAAGACCGTAAAGTAGTGCGCTGCAAGTAGGGTGCGTTTTTCCTGAAATTGCGCAATGTGTTTAAGTTGATGCAAGCCAATCACGGCATTGATATCGGTCAAATTATCTTTCCCACCCAGCATGTCGACATCCATGCCATCCATGCCGGTACGGGTGAGTCCTTGAAGCCGTAGCTTTTCTGCGAGACGCGCTTCATCGAGGTTATTTAAAACTAAGCAGCCGCCCTCCACGGTAGATAGATTTTTGTTTGCCTGAAAGCTGAAGCTCACCAGATCGCCGATGCTGCCAATTCGCTGCCCCTTCCATTCCGAGCCAAAGGCCTGTGCTGCATCTTCAATTACCCGCAATCCATTCTTTTTCGCGAGGGCATACAGCTCGTCCATATTGACGGGTAGACCGGCCAGATAGACCGGCATGATTGCACGTGTTTTGGTGGTAATTGCAGCGGGCACTTTATCAAGATCGATATTGCGAGTACGAGGATCAATATCAACAAAGACGGGAGTAGCGCCAACGGAGAGAATCACGTTCGATGTGGCAACCCAAGAGATTGGCGTAGTAATCACCTCATCACCAGGACCGATGCCTGCCACTTGCAAGGCAATTTTCATGGTGGCGGTACCGTTAGCAAAACAGCGCACCGGCCGATTGCCAAAATAGGCGCTGAGTGCCGCTTCAAACTCCGCCAATTTGGGGCCAGAGGTAACCCAGCCGGAGCGCAACACCTCAGCAACTGCCGTAATCGTCGCTTCATCAAAACTGGGGCGTGTAAATGGAATAAATGGCAATGGAGCAGTGTCTGACATAGAGGGCCTTTGCCTATCGATTAGTCGAGCGTGGTGAAGTGGGATTTGCCGCAACACTAGGATGCTTGACAATCATGCGGCGTGAATCTCGGTCGACGATTTCCATGGGTAGCCCCAAGCGTTCCAGTTCAGCATATTGTGAGGGCACCATTAATGCATACGCATTAGGTTGGATCTTCCACCGCTCAATAAAATCGTTCAAGGTAGGCGCCCAGCGCTCGGGCTCTTGATCTACGCCGAACTGCAGTTCATCCGGGAACTCGACCATGATCATGGTTCGGCCTAAGTAAAAGGGCAGGGTGTGATCCAAAATGCGAACCGAATAGATCGGCGCATCAGCTGGGATCGCATTGCGCACCCGGTTAGCTAAGTCAACCCCCGATACGGCGCGACCAAGGGTTTCATGGCCGGTGCCTGCAACCAAGCTGGTTAGATAAAAGCCAATTGCTAGGCTAGCAATGCTGGTAATGCCGTTGCGCCGTGCTTGCCATGCTGCCAAGCTACTGAAGAAAATTAAGACGACTAAAGCAACAGCAATCCATTGGGTGTATTCCGCATAAGCAGTAATCTCGTCGGGCTGCGCCTGCACGCCAACAAACGATAAAAAGAAGAAACCAATAAAACCGACGAGGGCAAAACATCCCGTTTGCAAGATCCAACTGATCGGCAAGATATTGGTCTGACCTAACTGGCGATCCAAATAACGGCCTACCAACATTGCTAGGGCAGGAAAAATCGGAATGATATAGCCCGGTAATTTAGAGCGCGACACACTAAAAAAAGCGAAGATGATGACGAACCAGCAAACGAGCATCCAGCCCGCAGAAAAATCGCCTTGCCGCGACTTCCATGCCTGTGCAACTGCACCGGGCAACTGAAACAAAAATGGCAAAAATCCAGCAACCAAGAGAGGGATAAAAAAGGTAATGGGCCCAGGGCGACGGTGCGTGTCTTGCGTAAACCGCTCGAAATGCTCATGGATAAAGAAGAACTCAAAAAATTCAGGATGGCGGATCGACATCACAATGAACCAGGGCGCAGTAATGGCTAAAAACAGCAATAAACCACTGACTATGTGTAGGCGCTTCCAAATGCGCCAATCCCCCGCGCTAAGCGAATATGCAATTAAAACCAGGGTGGGCAGTGCGGCCCCAATTAATCCTTTAGATAGGGTGGCAAGCGCCATAAACGTCCAGCACAGCAACATCCAACCACGTGTACCGACTGTCGTTTTGCTGTGCTGGCCCAGAAGCAGTGCGCACAAGGCGGAGGCTAAAAATGCCGACAAAGCCATGTCTAAGGAATTGATGTGACCACTGATAATCCACATAGGGCTTGCGGCCAGGGCTACTGCTGCAATCCAGCCGGCACGGGGACCATCAAGCCGAGTGCTGGTATACCCAACAAAGAGGATGGTCAAAAAGCCAGTCAAGGCGCCCCACAAACGCGCCTGCCATTCACCGACGCCAAACCAATCAAATGCAATGACGGTTGCCCAGAGTTGCAGCGGTGGTTTGAAAAAATACTTATAGTCGTGGTAACGCGGACTGATCCAGTCACCACTCACTAGCATTTCACGGGCAATCTCAGCGTACCGACCTTCGTCGGACGGAATCAGGTGGCGGTAATCGAGGCTGCCAAACCACAATAGGGCGTACAGCGCCCCTAATATCAAAATCCCAATCGGGGTTAATAAAGCAGGCGTTTTATTGATTGGCCCGAACATGGTTATTGCGGGTCCAGTAACAAGGCCGCCATAGCTTGGCGACCTTCGCCCACTAAAATGTTGTACGTTCGGCAGGCCGCTTGGGTGTCCATAATTTCAAAGCCAATTTTGGCATTGATGAGGGCTCGCAACAAATCAGGGCGAGGAAAGCGCTGGACGGCTCCGCTACCAAAAATCACCAGTTCTGGCTTTAGATCGGCTATTTGGGCAAAGTGACTGGGGTCCAGGGCGGCAAAGGAAGATGCCCCCCATTGGCCAATTTCGCCACTCGGCCCAACTAAGACCGCATGGCGGTAGGCTACCCGATTGACCTCAATGTAGTCTTTGCCGTAGCCGGTTATCGTATTGATGCCAAGAGGGGAGTCAGAATGGAGTTTCACGTGTGCGCTCTGTCATAATTGAGTAAATTATAACTAGTCGCTTTTTTCCTAGTTTTCAGGTACTTAACCCTAACTAATTTATCAGCATTTACAAAATCCACCGTGAAACCGATCCTAAAGTCTGAAAAGCTAAACCACGTTTGCTATGACATCCGTGGACCCGTCCTTGAGCTGGCTCAGCGCATGGAAGAAGAGGGTCACAAAATCATCAAATTAAACATCGGTAATGTTGGTGTGTTTGGATTTGATCCCCCTGAAGAAATTCAGCTCGATATGATTCGAAATTTAAGCAACGCATCTGCTTATTCTGATTCCAAAGGTATTTTTGCAGCTCGCAAAGCAATCATGCAGTACTGCCAAGAAAAAGGCATTCAGGGCGTCACCTTAGACGATATTTATACCGGCAATGGCGTCTCGGAATTAATCGTGCTCGCGATGAATGCATTGCTAAACAATGGCGACGAGGTTTTAGTTCCCGCACCAGATTATCCCTTGTGGACTGCTGCAGTCAGTTTATCGGGTGGCACCCCCATCCATTACTTGTGCGACGAATCAAAAGAGTGGGCGCCGGACTTGGCGGACTTGCGCTCAAAAATTACCCCGCGTACCAAAGCGATCGTGATGATCAATCCAAATAATCCCACGGGGGCGATTTATTCCACAGCAGTGCTGACGGAACTCACACAAATCGCGCGTGAGCATGGACTTATTCTGTTTGCCGATGAAATCTACGACAAGATGCTTTACGACGAGGAGCAGCACGTTTCCCTCGCCTCATTGTCATCCGATGTTGTCATCATCACCTTTAATGGACTGTCTAAAAATTACCGCTCCTGCGGCTACCGCTCGGGCTGGATGGTGGTTTCGGGGGATAAGTCACGTATTAAGGATTACATTGAGGGATTAAACATGCTGTCCTCGATGCGCCTGTGTGCCAACGTTCCAGGGCAGTACGCCATTCAAACTGCGCTTGGAGGTTATCAAAGCATTGATGATCTGGTTGCCAAAGGAGGGCGTTTGGCTCGGCAACGTGACCTAGCCTGGGAATTGATTACCGCTATCCCTGGAGTGAGTTGTGTGAAGCCAAAATCGGCACTGTATTTGTTCCCAAAATTAGACCCAGAGATGTACCCGATTGAGGATGATCAGCAATTCATCGCCGATCTGCTGCGTGAAGAAAAAGTATTGATGGTTCAGGGATCCGGCTTTAATTGGGTCAAACCAGATCACTTCCGCGTTGTTTTCTTACCCCACGAAGATGTGCTCAAGGATGCCATTGGCCGCTTTGCGCGTTTTCTGGAGCGTTATCGTCAAAAGCATGGCAAGACATCAGCCACTGCATCACTCGCTACAAAGGCATCATGAAGCCGATTCAAGTTGGACTATTAGGCATTGGAACTGTTGGCGGGGGCGTTTTTACGGTCCTCGAACGCAATCAAGATGAGATTCTCCGCCGTGCTGGTTGCGGTATCCGCATTCACACGGTAGCCGATCTTAATGTGGAGCGCGCCAAGGAATTGGTCCACGATCGTGCACAGGTTGTTAGCGATGCCCGTGCGGTAATTGCAAACCCTGAGATTGATATCGTGGTTGAGCTGATTGGTGGTTATGGCATCGCAAAGGATTTGGTGCTCGAGGCAATCGCCGCTGGTAAGCACGTGGTTACAGCTAATAAAGCCTTAATAGCGGTACACGGTAATGAAATCTTTAAGGCAGCGCATGCGAAGGGTGTGATGGTAGCCTTTGAGGCTGCGGTTGCAGGCGGCATACCGATCATCAAAGCCTTACGCGAAGGATTGACTGCAAATCGAATTGAATGGATTGCCGGCATTATTAATGGCACTACCAATTTCATTTTGTCGGAGATGCGCGACAAAGGCTCTGATTTTGCAACTGTCTTAAAAGAGGCGCAGCGCTTGGGTTACGCCGAAGCGGATCCAACGTTTGATATAGAAGGCATTGATGCTGCCCATAAGGTCAGCATCATGAGTGCGATTGCATTCGGCATTCCCATGCAATTCGATAAGGCTTATGTAGAAGGCATCACGAACTTAGCAGCAATCGATATTAAATATGCAGAACAACTCGGTTACCGCATTAAGTTACTCGGCATCACCAAGAAAACAAATACAGGAATTGAGCTGCGGGTTCATCCGACCTTGATACCAACCAAGCGCTTGATTGCCAATGTGGAAGGTGCCATGAATGCGGTACAGGTATTCGGTGATGCGGTTGGTACTACGCTTTACTACGGCAAAGGTGCTGGCTCAGAGCCAACCGCTTCCGCTGTGATCGCTGACCTGGTAGATGTCACCCGCTTAATGACGGCTGACCCTGAAAATCGAGTACCGCATTTGGCATTCCAGCCCGATGCCGTGCGTGATACCGTCGTTTTGCCCATCGGCGAAATCACCACCAGTTACTACTTGCGCTTACGCGTTGCGGATCAAGCTGGGGTATTGGCAGACATTACAAAAATACTGGCATCCCATGGCGTTTCGATCGACGCACTCTTGCAAAAAGAAGCGAATGAGGGTGAGAGTCAAACTGACCTTGTCATGCTGACGCACGAAACCAAAGAAAAAAATATGCTCGCTGCGATTACCGATATGCAATGCCTGAAAACCGTCGTTGGCGAGATCGTTAAAATTCGCCTCGAAAATTTGTCCTAAACCACCATGCGTTATCAGTCGACCCGCGGCAATAGCCCAGAGCAATCTTTTCTCGAAATTTTGTTGGGAGGACTTGCTCCCGATGGCGGACTTTATCTGCCAGTGGAGTACCCGAAAGTAACGCCAGCGCAATTGGATTCTTGGCGCGGACTTTCTTATGCGGATTTAGCGTTTGAAGTCTTACGTTTGTATTGTCCTGATATTCCAGAGTCTGATTTGCGTGCGCTGTTACGCAAAACCTATACTGCTGCCGTTTATAGTAATGGCCGCTCCGAAGATAAAGCGAGTGACATTACACCGCTTCATTGGCTAGGAGAAGAGGGCGGTACGCGCATTGGTTTATTGAGTTTATCGAACGGCCCCACCTTAGCATTTAAAGACATGGCCATGCAGCTGCTGGGTAACTTGTTCGAATATGCCCTGCGACGCGCGGGTCAGCATCTTAATATATTGGGCGCCACCTCAGGCGATACCGGTAGCGCAGCTGAATACGCTATGCGCGGAAAATCAGGCGTGCGTGTGTTTATGCTTTCCCCCAAGGGGAAAATGAGCGCCTTTCAGTCAGCGCAAATGTATTCCTTACAGGATCCAAACATTTTTAATCTTGCGGTGGATGGTGTATTTGATGACTGCCAAGACATCGTCAAGGCGGTCAGTAATGATTTGGAATACAAAGCCAAATACCAGATTGGCACAGTTAATTCGATTAATTGGGGGCGCGTCCTTGCGCAAGTGATGTATTACTTTCAAGGCTATTTGCTGGCCACACAATCCAGTTCTGAAAAGGCATCCTTCACCGTCCCTTCAGGTAATTTTGGTAATGTCTGTGCGGGACACATTGCCCGCATGATGGGTTTGCCGATTGAGCGCTTAGTGGTTGCCACTAACGAAAACGATGTGCTCGATGAATTCTTTCGAACAGGGGTATATCGCGCACGCAAGTCTGCTGAAACCTTGCACACCTCGAGTCCATCAATGGATATTTCCAAAGCCAGTAATTTTGAGCGCTTTGTTTTTGATTTGCTTTTGCAAGACGGCAAGCGTACAGCTGCCCTCTTTAAACAAGTCGAAGAAACCGGAGGCTTTGATTTATCGAGTGATCCCGCCTACGCCACGATGCAGCAGTTTGGCTTTGCATCGGGCCGAAGCACCCATACTGATCGCCTGAGGACCATTCGGGACGTGGATGGCAAGTATGGCGTGATGATTGATACTCATACGGCAGACGGTGTAAAGGTAGCGCGCGAGTATTTGCAAAAGGATGTTCCGATGCTGGTGCTGGAGACTGCGTTGCCGATTAAGTTTGAAGAAACCATTTTAGAGGCGCTTGGCCGTCCCGCGGAGTGTCCGCCTGCATTTAAAGACATCAAATCACTTCCCCAGCGGGTCGAATCCATTCCGGCAGACGTTGGTGTGGTGAAGCAATTTATTGCTCGGCACGTCCCCTAAGTCTGCCATGACAAAGCCACCGATGTTGACGGCAGCGCAAGCACGCGAGCAATTACTTGCGCCAGCCGTTTCTGTTTCTGAGGTTGAGTTAGTTGCAATACAAGCAGCCCTTGGTCGTGTCTTGGCGGAAGATGTAATTAGCTTGGTTGATGTACCGCCGCTAGACAACACATCGATGGACGGCTATGCAATTAAGGTGGCGGATCTAGTTGCGCATTCTGGAATGCTTAAAGTAGGGCAGCGTATCCCAGCTGGCTCAATGGGCACAGAACTCGAGAGCGGGACAGCCGCTCGAATATTCACAGGGGCGCCCATACCTCAGGGTGCCGATGCGGTGGTAATGCAGGAGGATTGCACCATCGATCCCGCCAAGCCCGATGCCGTTTCGATTGCGACAACCCCGGTAGTGGGGCAGTGGATACGTCAGCGCGGTGAAGATTTAACTGCTGGCAAAGTCGCTTTAAGGGCAGGTTGTGTATTGCGCCCACAAGAGCTCGGCGTTGCAGCGTCGGCAGGTTTAACCCATTTGCCTGTGAAACGGCGAGTACGCGTCGCTGCTTTTTTTACCGGGGATGAGCTATCGCTTCCAGGCGAGCCATTGAAGCCGGGTGGTATCTACAACTCGAATCGCGATACCTTGCTGGCCTGCATTAAAGCCTTGGGTTGCGATGCAACTGATTTGGGTATCGTGCCAGATCGACTCGACGCGACGCGCGCTGCCTTGCGCCAAGCCAGTCAGAATCATGATTTGATCATTACCTCTGGCGGAGTCTCGGTTGGCGAAGAAGATCACATTAAGCCAGCCGTGACTGCGGAGGGCGAACTCAATTTATGGCAGATTGCTATTAAACCTGGTAAGCCTCTTGCATTTGGATCGGTGCGTCGGGAATCCAATCCAGGAAGGTCAACGTGGTTTATTGGTTTGCCCGGAAATCCTGTATCGAGCTTTGTTACGTTTCTCTTGTTTGTGCGCCCCTTTATCTTGCGCCTGCAGGGAAGAGAAGCACCCTCTTCCTCGGCCTACACCATGCGAGCCGATTTTGACTGGCCCAAAGCCGATCGCCGTAATGAATTTTTGCGCGTGAAAGTGAATAGTCAAGGCGGCCTTGATTTGTACCCCAATCAAAGCTCTGGGGTGCTAACCAGCGCGGCATGGGGAGATGGCTTGGTGGATTGCGCCCCGGGGCAGGTAATTATTAAAGGCGATCTCGTGCCTTACATTCCATTTTCAGCATTGCTGAGCTAATCGGATTACGATTTAGCCATGAAACTGCAACTTCGTTATTTCGCCTCTATCCGCGAAACCCTTGGACTGGATCAGGAGTCAATTGAATTGCCTGCGTCTGTGCATACCATTGATGGTTTGCGTGCGCATTTGCGATCACGCGGCGATATCTGGGACGAGGTCTTGGGTGAGGGTAAGGTGTTGCGATGCGCCCTCAATCACCAGATGGTTAATTCTTCGACGGAATTGGTAGATGGTGCGGAAGTGGCTTTTTTTCCACCGGTTACGGGTGGCTAGGATGGCGATCCGAATTCAGCAGGCCGATTTTGATCTGACTACCGAGATTGCAAACCTTCGCCATGGCGATTTACAGGTTGGTGCGATTACCTCGTTTGTAGGTACAGTGCGCGACATGAATGAAGGCAGTCACGTCCAAGCGATGACCTTGGAGCACTATCCGGGAATGACTGAAAAAGCACTAGAAGATATTATCAATCAAGCAAAAGCGCGCTGGGACATTCGGGATGCGCTCGTGATTCACCGAATTGGACCCCTAATGCCAGCAGACCAAATTGTGTTGGTGGCAGTGACGAGTGCGCACCGCGGTGAATCCTTTTTAGCCTGTGAGTTCATCATGGATTACTTAAAAACCGCAGCGCCATTTTGGAAGAAAGAAGACACACCGGAGGGTGGGCGTTGGGTCGATGCACGCACGACCGATGATGCAGCTGCTACGCGCTGGAATCAAAAAAAGCCCGCTTCTTAGCTCGGGGTAGACGCTTTAGTTTAATTTCCGCCTTAGATGCCTCCGATCGGTCTGGGTGTTCCTGGGTGGCCAGCAGGGTTACAGGCAGCCTAGAACGGGTATAGCGAGCCCCTTCACCCATATTATGGGCATTCAGGCGGTGTTCTAAGCGATTGGTAATTCCGGCATACAGACTGCCGTCAGCACACTCTAATAGGTAAACAAGCCAGGTCAAATTGGATTTATCCACTCAATAACGCTTGAAATTCGGGATATTGCCCTAATATTCTAATGAAAGAAGCCATATCGAATGCCAAATGCCATTCCGATTGGCGCAATCCCATTCAATAGGACGCAAAATGAGAATCGATAAATTAACGACTAAATTTCAAGAGGCCTTAAGCGATGCGCAAAGCTTAGCCGTCGGCAAAGATAACCAGTACATTGAGCCGGCCCATTTATTACTGGCGATGCTCAAACAACAAGACAGCGGTGTACGCAGTCTATTGACGCGTGCCGGAGTCAATGTAGCGAGTCTTGAAAAGGGCGCGGAGAAGATGATCGCAGCGCTGCCAGAGGTCCAGGGCAGTGGTGAAGTTCAGGTTGGACGCGATCTGGCGAATTGGCTAAATTTGACTGAAAAAGAGGCCAATAAGCGGAGCGATCAATTTATTGCGGGCGAGCTGTTTTTGCTGGTCGTCGCAGATGACAAAGGGGAGCTCGGTAAGCTGGCGAGAGAATGCGGCCTCACCCGTAAAGCGCTCGAAGCAGCAATTGATTTGGTTCGCGGCGGGGAGTCGGTCAATAGCGCCGATGCAGAAGGGCAGCGTGAAGCGCTGAAAAAATACACCCTCGATTTAACTGAGCGTGCCCGCATGGGCAAGCTCGATCCAGTGATCGGGCGCGATGATGAAATTCGCCGCACCATTCAGATATTGCAGCGGCGTGGCAAAAATAACCCCGTGTTGATTGGTGAGCCTGGTGTTGGTAAGACGGCGATTGTCGAAGGCTTAGCTCAGCGCATCGTAAATGGTGAAGTACCCGAAACCCTCAAGAATAAGCGCGTGCTGGTATTGGACATGGCCTTGTTATTGGCTGGTGCAAAGTACCGTGGCGAGTTTGAGGAGCGTCTCAAGTCGGTATTGAGCGATGTTGCCAAAGATGAAGGCCAAACGATTGTCTTTATCGATGAAATCCATACGATGGTTGGTGCCGGTAAGGGCGAAGGTGCTATGGATGCTGGCAATATGCTCAAGCCCGCCTTAGCGCGTGGCGAATTGCATTGCATCGGTGCCACTACCCTCGAGGAATATCGCAAGTACATTGAAAAAGACGCCGCTTTGGAGCGCCGCTTTCAGAAGGTCATGGTCGACGAGCCCAGTGTCGAGGCAACCATCGCGATCTTACGCGGCTTACAGGAGCGCTATGAGCTACACCATGGCATTGAGATAACCGACCCAGCAATTGTGGCAGCTGCCGAGTTATCGCATCGCTACATTACTGACCGATTCTTGCCAGACAAAGCGATTGATCTGATTGATGAGGCGGGCGCTCGCATCAAGATGGAGCTTGACTCCAAACCAGAGGTCATGGATAAACTCGATCGCCGATTGATTCAGCTCAAGATCGAACGCGAGGCCGTTAAAAAAGAAAAAGACGATGCTTCTAAAAAGCGCCTGCAATTAATTGAAGATGAAATCAAGCGCTTGGGTGCCGAGTACGCTGATCTCGAAGAAATTTGGAAGGCAGAGAAGGGCGCTGCCTTAGGCGCTGCCCATCTCAAAGAAGAGATCGAAAAAGTGAAGGCCGAAATCGTCAAGTTACAACGCGAAGGTAAACTCGAGCAGGTTGCCGAGTTGCAGTACGGTAAATTGCCTGAGTTAGAACAAAAACTTAAATCGGCTGCCGCTGCTGAGGCAAAAGATGGAAAAGCGGGCCCCACTAAAAATAAATTACTGCGTACCCAAGTAGGTGCAGAAGAGATTGCTGAGGTCGTTTCACGGGCAACGGGCATTCCAGTATCAAAAATGATGCAAGGCGAGCGCGACAAGCTCTTAAAAATGGAAGATCACTTGCACCAGCGTGTGGTGGGTCAAGAGGAAGCTATTCGGGCGGTATCTGATGCGATTCGTCGCTCACGCGCTGGACTTTCCGAAGAAAACAAGCCTTACGGATCCTTTATGTTCCTTGGCCCTACTGGCGTTGGTAAAACCGAGTTGTGTAAGGCTTTGGCCGCCTTCTTATTCGATAGCCAAGACCGTTTAATTCGGATTGATATGAGTGAGTTTATGGAAAAGCATAGCGTTGCCCGTTTGATTGGCGCGCCGCCAGGTTATGTGGGTTACGAAGAGGGCGGTTATCTTACGGAACAGGTCCGCCGTAAGCCGTACAGCGTGATTCTGTTTGATGAGATCGAAAAAGCCCATCCAGATGTATTTAATGTTCTGCTGCAAGTGCTGGATGATGGTCGCTTAACCGACGGTCAAGGACGTACAGTTGATTTTAAAAACACCGTGATTGTGATGACCAGCAATATTGGTTCGCACCTGATTCAATCCATGACAGACAAAAATCAAGCAGAGATTAAAGAAGCGGTTTTTGGTGAACTCAAAACCCACTTCCGGCCGGAGTTTTTAAATCGCGTCGATGAGATTGTGGTGTTCCATGGGCTGGATAAAGCGAACATCGCGTCGATTGCCTCGATTCTGCTTAAAAACTTGGCGGCCCGTTTAGCCAAGGTGGATATGCAGTTGGAGGTGAGCGATGCTGCACTGAACAAAATTGCCGAGGTGGGATTTGATCCGGTATTTGGGGCAAGGCCGCTCAAGCGGGCGATACAGCAATACATTGAAAATCCGGTATCCAAGATGATTTTGGAGGGCAAGTTTGGTCCTAATGACGTTGTTCCAGTGGATATTAATAAAGACGGCGACTTTAGCTTTATCCGTTTAGTGCATTAAAGCCATTCCTGCAGGGCTCTAGAGCGAGTAAACTCGGTATATGACCGTGACGCAAGCTAGCGCGCGTGCCAGTGATGTCCGAGTGATTAGTTTATTAAGCTTGGCTCACGGTAGCTCGCATTTCTTTCACTTGATTCTGCCACCACTCTTTCCGTGGCTTAAGACCGAGTTCGCGCTGAGCTACGCAGAGCTCGGCCTCCTGATGTCGGTTTTCTTTGTGGTCTCTTGCATCGTCCAAGCAGCCTCTGGGTTTTTAGTTGACCGCATCGGCGCACGCCCCGTTCTTTTTGTTGGCGTCGGTTTGCTGGCGCTGTCTGCAATCGTGCTATCACAAAGCAATGGCTATGGCATGCTAGTCTTTGGCGCAGTGATTGCAGGTTGCGGCAATGGCGTCTTTCATCCGGTGGATTACACCTTAATTAATCACAAGGTATCCGTTCCTCGTCTGCCCTATGCTTACTCGGCACATGGCGTCACGGGTTATCTGGGTTGGGCCGTAGCCCCGGTATTTATGGCTGGAATAGCCGCCCTTTCGGATTGGCGAATCGCGCTGCTCTGCGCAGCGGTCTTAGAAGTTCTCATATTATTGGTGCTTTGGTTCAATCGGGGTGATTTAATCGATGATGCTAAACATCGCCGTGCAAGTGCAATCAAAGCAGCAGAAGAGGCCAATCCTGGGCGCATGCCTCAAGGCACATTTGCGTTTTTGAAACTGACCTCCGTTTGGTTATGCTGGCTCTTCTTTTTCTTCAGCATGATTGCCATGGCAGGCATTCAGTCCTTCGCCCCTAGCGCACTGAATCAGCTCTACGGTATACCCGTAACTGCAGGTAATTTCTCGATCACCCTATTGGCTTTAGGTAGTGCGGCAGGAATGATTCTGGGCGGAGTCATGGCAGCAAAACTCAAAATGCCAGATCGTATTGTGGGCACTTGCTTATTTGTTTGTGCTGTCATTGCCCTCTTGATTGGTACTGAGTTTGTTACCGCTGCATTAGTACCAGGACTCTTTTTTATGATTGGCTGCGGTCTTGGCATCGCAGCGCCATCGCGCGATATGATGATTCGCTCTGCAACCCCGCAAGGCGTATCGGGCAGCGTGTATGGAATTGTTTATTCCGGTATTGATCTTGGTGCAGCAGTGGGGCCTTTATTATTCGGCATCTTGCTCGATGCCGGAAAGCCCAACTCCCTCTTCCTCGGCGTTACCTTTTTACAGTTGCTATTAATTCTGACCGCAGTCAAAGTAGTAGCCTCGAATGCCAATGCGGCGATGCCGAAAACCCAGTAGCCCTTAGCTTTTCATATTACGAAAAGCCGTTTTCATAGGCAAAATAGACTCCATTCTTTCCCCGCACTTGGGCTTTCAGCCCATGACAGATCATTTCATATTGCAATAAATGACAGCTAATCCATTGTATTTAATGGAATAATATTTTTTGCTACTGCAGTAAATTTGCTATTGCTTTGAATAAACAGATCTCTATACTCTTATATAAGACATAAGACTTGGTCACGGTAGTTGAGTTTGCGTGGCCCAGTCCAGTTAAACGTTTTTTAGTCAATTGTTTTATATCTAAGGAGAGCAATATGGACAACCGCAAAGAAGAAGCTGCAAAAATTCAAAAAGACTGGGATACCAATCCACGCTGGCACGGTATCAAGCGTGGCTACACCGCAGAGGACGTCGTGCGCTTACGTGGTTCGCTGCGGGTTGAGCATTCATTAGCAAAGGCTGGCGCAGAGAAGTTATGGAATCAAGTAAATAATGAAGCCTATGTCAATTGCTTGGGTGCGCTTACTGGCGGGCAAGCAATGCAGCAGGTCAAGGCAGGCATTAAGGCGATCTATTTATCCGGTTGGCAAGTGGCTGCAGACGGTAACTCATATGCTGCGATGTACCCCGATCAATCCTTGTATCCCGTTGACTCGGTACCGAAGATGGTGGAGCGCATTAATAATTCGTTTGAACGCGCTGATCAAATTCAGTGGGCAAAGGGTATTAATCCAGGTGATAAGGGTTACATTGATTACTATGCACCCATCGTGGCTGATGCGGAAGCCGGCTTTGGCGGCGTATTAAATGCCTACGAACTAAGCAAGGCATTAATTAAGCAAGGCGCTGCTGGCGTTCACTTCGAAGACCAACTGTCGTCCGTAAAAAAATGCGGTCACTTGGGCGGTAAGGTTCTCTTGCCCACAACCGAGTCAGTGCAAAAATTAGTCTCAGCGCGTTTGGCAGCAGACGTGATGGGCGTTCCTACCATTACTCTGGCGCGTACGGATGCAGAGGCGGCAGATTTATTGACATCGGACTACGATGAAAACGATAAGCCATTCTTGACAGGTGAGCGTACTCCTGAAGGTTTCTATAAAACGCGGAAAGGCCTCGATCAAGCAATCTCACGCGGTCTAGCGTACGCTGCCTATGCTGATATGGTGTGGTGCGAAACCGGTACACCAGATTTGGATTTTGCGCGCAAGTTTGCGGAAGCAATTCGTGCCAAGTTCCCTGGCAAGATGTTGGCATACAACTGCTCACCATCGTTTAATTGGAAGAAAAACCTAGACGATGCAACCATCGCCAAATTCCAACGCGAGTTGGGTGCAATGGGCTATAAGTATCAATTTATTACGCTCGCTGGCATTCATTCGATGTGGTACAACATGTTCGACTTGGCGCAAGACTACTCCAAGCGCGGCATGACGGCCTATGTCGAGAAGGTTCAAGAGCCTGAGTTTGCAGCACGCGAACGCGGTTACACCTTTGTCTCGCATCAACAAGAAGTTGGAACCGGTTACTTCGATGACATCACTACGGTAATTCAGGGTGGTAAGTCTTCTGTAACTGCATTGACTGGCTCAACCGAAGAAGAGCAGTTCCACTAAGCGCCGCCCCTAAGCAGGAGCGGCAGCAGTACCGCAGCGCCAAGTTTGCCCCATAAGGGTGACTTTGGCGCTGTTTTCATATACATTGGCGCCATGGTGAATTGCGTTTTATGTTCCGAAGAAGGTGGTACGCCGATTTGGCGCGGCGATGATTGCCGTGTTGTTTTAGTGAATGATCCCGATTTGCCGGGATTCTGCCGCGTGATTTGGAATCGGCATGTCTCTGAAATGAGTCAGCTTAGCCATGGTGAGCGTGACTTATTAATGCACTTGGTATTTGCGGTTGAAGGTGCAGTGCGCTCGGTAATGCGCCCAAACAAAATTAATCTTGCCGCACTCGGCAATCAAGTACCCCACATCCATTGGCATGTGATTCCACGATTTGAGGATGATGCATTTTTTCCGGGATCGGTTTGGTCCAGCCGCCTGCGAGAGACGTCCGATGCCATGTTAAAAATTCGCCGTCAGCAGGCCTTGGAGTTACCGCAGGCTATCCGTGCCGCGATTGCCATGCTGTCGTAAATTAAATCAGTTGTTTTAAGGCCAGTAGGTATTTTTCAGGGCTCAGTTGTCCGCCATCCCGTTGGGATTCCCACAAGACCT
>CAMEXM010000040.1 GCA_945947155.1 Polynucleobacter meluiroseus
GGTACAGGCAGCCACAATCATCAAGCTCCCTACAATGGGGTTGGCTAAACCGCCACCCTCAGTGCCAGGTGCAGGGGTGCTCTCTAAGAACAGGGATGGACTGATTGCGGCAAAACCCTTGTATAGCAATACCGACAAAATCCAGAACAGAAAGATCATGCCGATACTCATTGCAATCATCGACAAGGAAAGGCCAATTGCATTAGCGCGCTTGCGCTGATTGAATAGACTCCGATCCACACCTTTTGACATGGTGGAGCCGGACTTAAATTGAGCGTTACTCATTATGTTTTAGCCCCTTGATTGGCTTCCATGCGCATCAACATGAACTTCGCAAGTGAAAGAACGACAAATGTAATCACAAATAAAGCCAGTCCTAGTAAGAATAAGGAAGAGTAGTGAACACCAATTTCAGCCTCACCAAATTCATTGGCTAAGGTAGAGGCAATCGAGTTACCCGGAGCAAAGAGTGATGCTTTCAATTTGTGAGCATTACCAATCACGAAGGTAACTGCCATGGTCTCCCCTAAAGCGCGGCCTAGTCCTAACATAATGCCGCCAATCACACCGGTTTTGGTGTACGGCAAAACCACATTACGTACCACTTCCCATGTCGTGCAGCCAATACCGTAGGCTGACTCCTTAAGTACTGGAGGAACAATTTCAAATACATCACGCATAACAGAGGCAATGAAGGGAAGAATCATCATGGCCAGAATTAAACCAGCGCACAAAATACCGATGCCATTAAATGCACCAGCAAATAAAAGACCGATACCTGGAATATGGCCAAATGTAGCTGCAAGAGCGGGCTGAACGTAATCAGCAAATAAAGGTGCAAAAATAAATAAGCCGAACATGCCATAAATGATGGATGGCACGGCCGCAAGGATTTCAACAGCGGTGCCTAAGGCACGGCGCAGACCCTTTGGGCAAATTTCAGTCAAAAATACCGCAATACCAAAACTGAGTGGTACGGCAATTAGAAGAGCAATAACCGAGGTAATCACGGTTCCATAGATGGCAATAGCGCCGCCAAACTCACCATTAATAATATCCCATTCAACGGTGGTAAAAAATCCGAATCCAAACTTCTCAAAGGCAGGGTATGCGTTTACAACCAAGGAGGCAATAATGCCCAACAGCGCTAAGAGTACAGTAAGGGCAAAAAACTGCGTGGTGAGATAAAACAACTTATCCAAGAAGCGTTGTTGCTTTGCGATTTTTACTGCCTGCGGACGAACTAGGCTTAATGAAGCTGAATTTTCCATAAACGCAATGCCTTTAGAGGTGCTTACTACAAAAAATGATGATCCGATTTGAATACACAGAACTCAAACTACAGACAAAAGGCTCCGCATTAAAGCGGAGCCTATTGAAATTTTCAAACTAATTTACTTGGTATTAATCTGCGACCAAACGTTTTTACGAATGAAATCGGTTGTAGCAGCAGGCATAGCAACATAATCTAAGTCAGCAGCCATTTTTTGTCCTTCTTTGAAAGCAAAATCAAAGAATTTCAACACTTCAGCCGAGCTAGCTTTGTTTGTTGGGTTTTTATACATCAAGATGAATGATGCGCCGGTGATTGGCCATGACTTTGCACCAGGAGCGTCAGTAATGAAAGTACCCATTCCTGGAATCTTTGCCCAATCGGTTCCAGCTGCAGCAGCCGCGAAGGTGGTGTCGTCTGCAACAACGAATTGACCATCATTGTTCTTCAGTTGCGTTGTGGTCATGTTGTTTTTCTTAGCGTAAGCGTATTCAACATAGCCAATGGAATTCTTTACACGGCTAACGTTAGCAGCAACACCTTCATTGCCTTTACCGCCAACCGATGAAGCTGCAGGCCACTTGACTGCTGCGCCAGCACCAACCGCACTCTTCCACTCGCCACTTACTTTTGCCAAGTAGTCAGTGAAAATAGCGGTTGTGCCTGAGCCGTCAGCACGATGAACTACAGTGATATCACCAGCAGGGATCTTTACGCCAGGATTGAGTAGTGCAATGCGCTTGTCGTTCCAGTTGGTAATGGTGCCCTGGAAAATATCAGCCAAGGTTACGCCATCCAATTTCATTTGGCCTGGCTTCATGCCATCCACGTTAATAATAGGAACTACACCACCAATAATGGCTGGGAACTGAACCATGCCGTCTTTTTCTAAATCTTCAAACTTAACTGGGTTATCAGTCGCACCAAAATCAACGGTCTTGGCTTTAATTTGCTTAATACCACCAGAGGAACCGATCGACTGGTAGTTCATGCCATTACCAGTGCGGGCCTTATAGGCTTCTGCCCATTTGCCGTAAATAGGATATGGGAATGTCGCGCCGGCGCCAGTTATATCGGCAGCCATTGCTACGGGAGCGAAGCTCGCTGCAGAAATCGAAAGGGCAGCTACAGTAAGCGCCTTTTTCAGAGTCAATTTCATTTCATTGTCCTTTATAGAGTTACCGCACAGCGCGATGACTAAACAATAGAGGGGTAATATGACATATTTATGACAATTAGATTTATGGTAAAAAAACCATATAAAACAATGCTTTAAATTAAATATTTCTTATGTGGGCATGGTTGCGGCAATGGCTTTAGCAAAGTGCGTTGCCCGCTCGAGCTCTTTTGCCTCGACCATGACGCGAAGAACCGGCTCAGTACCCGAAGCCCGAATCAATACCCTGCCGGCATTCCCGAGCTCGGCGGTAACGGAATTGACAGCCTCAACTACTTTGGCATCGTTCTGCCAGGTATAACCGGGGGAGACTTTGACGTTCAGCAAAACCTGGGGAAAGATATTTACCCCATGCAGCAACTCGGCCAAGGATTTACCTTGTTTGCGCATCGCCGCTAATATTTGCAAGGCAGCAACCGTACCATCGCCCGTGGAATGCTGATCAAGGCAAAGCAAGTGGCCTGAACCTTCACCGCCCAAAGTCCATTGGTGCTTTTTTAGCTGCTCTAATACGTATCGGTCGCCTACATTGGCACGCTCAAATTGCAGACCTAGGGCTTTAATAGCATGCTCTACTGCAGCATTGGTCATCAAGGTACCTACTACCCCGCCCAATTGCAGGCCTCGATCTACACGGTCCTTTGCCAGCACGTACAAGAGCTCATCGCCATTAAAAAGGCGGCCTGTGCTATCGACCATTTGCAAGCGATCGGCGTCACCATCCAGTGCAATACCCAAATCAGCCTGAAGTTCTTTGACCTTAGCAACCAGTGCTGCTGGGGCGGTTGCGCCACAGCCATCGTTAATGTTGCGGCCGTTGGGCTCAACCCCGATGGAAATCACTTCTGCACCAAGTTCATTAAATACATTCGGGGCCGATTGATAGGCTGCGCCATTGGCGCAATCGACAACCAACATTAAGCCGCGAAGATTCAATGCAGCAGGAAAGGTGGATTTACAAAACTCAATATAACGTCCAGTAGCGTCGTCTAAGCGGAAGGCTTTGCCGAGGTACTTCGAGCTCACACAACCCAGGGGCTGATCTAAAGCGGCTTCAATCGCCAACTCCGATGCATCCGATAACTTATCGCCCTCAGACGAGAAGAACTTAATGCCGTTGTCTTGGTATGGGTTGTGCGATGCGGAGATCACCACCCCAGCAGACAAACGCAATGCTTTAGTGAGGTAGGCCACGCCTGGGGTTGGCATGGGGCCGCACAGCATCACATCGACTCCTGCTGCAGAGAAACCGGCTTCTAGTGCGGCCTCTAATAGATAGCCCGATACACGTGTGTCCTTGCCAATTAAAACGGTACAACGTTCGCCCGCAGGAACCGCTTGTTTTAAAACGCAGCCGGCAGCATATCCTAGGTGCATGATGAAATCCGGAATGATCGGGGCCTTGCCCACTTCTCCCCGAATGCCATCAGTACCGAAATACTTTTTTTTGTTTGCTGTCATAAGAGCTCATTATAAAACTGGCATGCAAAGGGGTGTGCGCTTTTGCCCATCATCATGCTGCTTGGGATGCAGCCCATATCTTTAGGGCATCAATAGCCTCAGGAACATCGTGCACGCGTACGATACTTGCGCCCCGCTCTGCCGCCAACACTGCAGCAGCTACGCTGGGCACAAGTCGATCGCCGACTTCTCGCCCGGTAATTTTGCCCAGCATCGATTTTCGGGAAAGACCCGCTAAAACCGGATGACCTTGGTGAGTGAACTGAGTAAAGTCCTGCAGCATCGCGAGGTTGTGCTCAAGGCTCTTACCAAAACCAAATCCGGGGTCAATCGCAATCCGCTCTGCAGCAATGCCCTGCTCCATTAAGGTTTGGGTGCGCTCCATTAAAAACGCATTCACTTCGCTCACAACATTCACATAGTTTGGATTGAGCTGCATGGTGATGGGGTCACATTGCATGTGCATTAAGACAATGCCGCAATTGCGCGCTAAGGTGGGATCAAGCACCACGTGTTCTGCGCCCGCTTGGCGCAGAGCCCAAATGTCATTGACGCAATCCACACCGGCCAGCAAAGCCTGCCGCATGGTCTCTGCTTTGTAGGTATCAATTGATAAAGCAACACCGCAGTCTTTGAGCGCTTCGATGATCGGCAGAACCCGATCCAACTCTTCTTGCAGTGAAACCGGAATGGCACCGGGCTTGGTTGATTCACCGCCAATATCAATTAGGTCAACGCCAGCAGCAATCATGGCCTCGGCTTGGCGCACGGCATCGTCTTTGGCATAAAAGCGACCGCCATCTGAAAATGAATCTGGAGTGGCATTCAATATGCCTATCACTAAAGGTCGCTGCCGATTGGCTCGCCTTTGCCCTAGCTCAAAAAGAAAACGCCCGCAACGCCATGTTGCGGGCTGTTTCAGCGAATGCATAACGCTAACTCAATGACACCGTTTATGCAGCTGCAGGTGCACTACCCGCGGTTGGCTCAGTTGGGCCACCCGCTGAATTACCAAACGCAGTCGCTGGTGCTGGCTTAGGCGCGCGTGGAGGACGGCCATCCATGATGTCGTTGATTTGCTCAGCATCAATGGTTTCCCACTCCATCAGGGCAGTAACCATCGCCTCGACCTTGTCTTTGTGGTTTTCGAGAATCGATTTTGCCAGCGCATATTGGCTGTCAATCAGGCTCCGAATTTCCGCATCGACTTTTTGCTGAGTTAGCTCTGAAACCGACTTCGAGCTATTCGGACCAAACATGCCCTGCTGCTCGGTATCCACATACACCATGGTACCTAAGCTATCGCTCATACCGTAGCGCGTCACCATATCGCGCGCCATCTTGGTTGCGCGCTCAAAGTCATTGGATGCACCCGTACTCATGGAATTCAGAAACACTTCTTCTGCTGCACGGCCGCCAAACAAAATAGCCAGCTCCTCAAGCATACGGTCTTTATATAAATTGACGCGATCAAACTCTGGCAACTGCCAGGTGACGCCCAGAGCCATGCCACGGGGCATGATCGTAACCTTGTGTACTGGGTCGGCTTTCGGCAACACTTTTGCAACCACCGCATGGCCTGACTCATGGTAAGCCGTATTGTGACGCTCTTCTTCACGCATCACAGCCGACTTACGCTCAGGGCCCATGTAGATTTTGTCTTTCGCATCTTCAAAGTCTTGCATGTCGACTGAACGCTTATTGCGGCGTGCAGCAAAGAGTGCAGACTCATTCACCAAGTTAGCTAAATCAGCGCCAGAGAAGCCTGGAGTACCGCGCGCTAAGACGGCTGCATTGACGTCGGGACTAATGGGTACCTTGCGCATATGCACTTGCAAAATCTGCTCACGACCACGAATGTCAGGCAAGCCAACGTGCACTTGACGGTCAAAGCGGCCTGGGCGCAATAAAGCGCGATCCAAGACGTCAGAACGGTTGGTCGCTGCAACGACGATGACGCCGCTGTTGCTTTCAAAACCATCCATCTCAACCAGCATTTGGTTTAAGGTTTGCTCGCGCTCATCATTGCCACCGCCCATACCAGCACCGCGATGGCGGCCGACCGCATCAATCTCATCAATGAAAATGATGCAAGGGGCATTTTTCTTGGCGTTCTCAAACATGTCGCGCACACGGGATGCACCAACACCAACAAACATCTCAACGAAATCAGAACCTGAAATGGAGAAGAACGGCACTTTGGCTTCACCTGCGATGGCACGCGCCAGCAAAGTCTTACCGGTGCCGGGAGGGCCTACCAACAAAACACCGTGCGGAATGTGGCCGCCCAGCTTCTGGAACTTTTGCGGATCCTTGAGGAAGTCAACAATCTCAAATACTTCCTCTTTGGCTTCATCGCAGCCAGCAACATCACCAAAGGTAACGGTATTGCTGTTCTCATCAACCAGGCGCGCTTTTGATTTGCCAAAGGAGAATGCGCCGCCTTTGCCGCCGCCTTGCATCTGCCGCATCATAAAAAACCAAAAACCAATAATCAACAAAGTAGGTCCAAGGTAATACAAAGCCGACATCAATAAATTGGGTTCGTCTTCTGCTTTACCAGTAACTTGGACGCCGGCCTTCATCAGGTCGCCAACCATCCAGATGTCTCCTGGAGAAATCAAAGAGTATTTGTTTCCATCAACTGGAGTGACTTGTAGGGTACGACCCTGAACATCAACGCGGCGGACTTTGCCATCCCGTGCGTCATCCATAAACTGGGAGTACGTCACTCGCTCAGGCGTGTTTGGCTTATCGAACTGTTTAAAAACAGTAAAAAGGACGAGGCCCACAATGAACCAGACGCCGATTTTTTGGAACATATTGTTGTTCAAATACCCACCTTTGCCGGATTAATCCGGGAGTTCTTCCATTACAAAAGCAGTCGAAAAGACGGCTTCCTCATGTAAATGATTCTACTACCTCCGTTATTCAAGGGTTTAGCCTAATTTTATTGGCTAAAACCACTAAAATACAGGGGTTATTTACTATTTTAGGGCTGTTTTGGCGGTTTCAAGTGGCGACCGAGCAAAAAGGTCTCCGACGAGCGATCGCGGGAGGCTTTGGGTTTTCGGGCTGAAACCGTCTTAAAGACCTTTTTAAAGGTTTCCACAATTTGGCTATAACCACTGCCATGAAAGCATTTAATCAGTAGAGCGCCGTCGGGCTGCAAGTGATCCTTGGCAAAATCCAAAGCCAACTCAGCCAGGGTTGCCATGCGCGCTGCATCGGCAATGCCCACGCCCGATAGGTTGGGCGCCATGTCCGATAAAACTAAATCGACTTTGCCATTGCAACTGGCAGGCAATAAGGACTCTAGCGCACGTAGACCCTCTTCCTCCCGAAAGTCTCCCTCAATAAAGCTGACATCGGCAATGGCTTCCATGGGCAGCATATCGATAGCAACAATCACGCCATCGGGCTTACCGGATTCGATCTTGGGGTTGTGTTTGCCTAATTCGGTTAAGCGATTGCGCACGTACTGCGACCAACTGCCGGGCGCACTGCCCAAATCGACCACCACCATTCCGGCCTTGATCAGATGGTCCTGCTCATCGATTTCACTCAGCTTGTATGCCGCGCGTGCGCGATAGCCCTCTTTTTGCGCCATCTTGACGTAGGGATCCATCAGGTGGTCCTGCAACCAGCTTTTATTGAATTTATTCTTTGCCACGTAATCCCAATCGGTTAACTTCAGCTCTACAGTGCTGAGCTGAACCCTCTACTTTACCTGCTTATTCTGGTCTCATAAACAGCAATGCTCTATGATCGAGGCATGACCGCACTTATCATCTCCCCCGCCCAGCGCAAAGCGCTTAAAGCCAAAGCCCACGACCTCAGCCCGGTTGTCATGATTGGTAACGATGGATTAACTCCGGGCGTTGTCAAAGAGGCAGAGATCGCAATTAATAGCCATAACTTAATTAAAGTACGCGTCTTTGGTGATGATCGTGAAAACCGCATTGCCATTTACGAAGCGCTGTGCGACAAACTCAATGCCGCGCCTGTGCAACACATTGGTAAGTTATTGGTGATCTGGCGCCCCGAGCCCCTCATCAAAGATGCCAATGCGCCCTATGCACGAGGTGGCAACAAAACCAAGAAATCAATTCAGGCGCCACGCTCGCCTAACCGCCCTGTCAATCGGGGCGCCACCAGCACATCGGAGCGCTCTGCGCGTCGCACTGCAGCCGCCAAACCCTTCGGTAAAGCTGTGGGCACTAAAGTAGAGGCGCCTGCTCGCAAAGCGGCATCCAAAAGTACCTCGGCACGTCCAACCCGCGCGGATGCTGCAGAATCGAAGATTGGTTGGTCCTCACCCGGTTACAAGCGGGCGGCAGCACCAACAGGTCCGGTAAAGCGCCGCAAGGTGCGTCAAGCCAGCACCAAGAAAAAATCCCTGGGTTAATTCCTGCTGTATGAACTAAGGGCTTGTTGGATGGCGGCTTAAGCGCCACACCATCCACAAACCCAATAGGCTCTGAATTAAAAATAGTCCACTGGAGATGCCATGCAAGCGCCCAAATAGGCTTGCAGACGGGGATGCCATAACGGGGACGCCCAATAGCAGTGCCTCTTGGCGGAGCGCGTTCATATACGGAATAAAACCGAAACACGTCAGAGCCGAAATCAATAGCAGTACGAGGATCGCCCAACGGATACCGCGGTAGTTTTCAATGTTGCGCTTAATCAGGGCATTGGCCAGCAAAAGTAAAGTGACACATACAAGCACACTAACGTAGGCCTCGGCTTGAAAAATGGCTGCTGCAATCATGCCGGCAACTTGGCGATCTTGTAAGTTGGCGAAGATGGTAGGGACCACCAAATAGCCGACCGTAAACAGGCTACCGACCCACACCCCAGCAATCAGGACAAATAGGCGCTGCAATAGCGCAAGGCGATCCACTGCAACGGTACTCATTTAAATGTAGCGGACTGCCAAAATCTCCACTTCGCGATTACCTGCTGGGGCCTGAACCGCCACCACGTCGCCCTCTTCTTTGCCAATCAACGCACGCGCAATCGGCGAGCTAATCGAAATTTTATTCACTTCAATATTCGCCTCATCGTCACCAACGATTTGGTAGGTTAATTTTGTGCCGTCTTCTAAATCCTCGAGGTCCACGGTAGCGCCGAATACCACGCGGCCCTCCACTTCCAGGGTCGCCGGATCAATAATTTGAGCGCCTGACAGGGTGGTCTCCAACTCTTTAATCCGACCCTCGATAAAACCTTGCTTTTCTTTTGCGGCATCGTACTCGGCGTTCTCGGATAAATCACCCTGCGCACGCGCCTCTGAAATGGCATTGATAACGGCTGGACGCTCGACGTGCTTCAAGCGATGCAGTTCAGCCTTAAGCAGTTCAGCGCCAACTTTGGTAATGGGAATGGTGTTCATACTGCAACCTAGCTTATATACAAAATAAAGAAGTAGTGTAAGCCAGGTTGACGGTATTTACAGAGACTATTCGAGGCTGCGGTGCAAATTTTGCAGCGAATAGACTTCGAGTGAATCTTTGGCGCCGCTTTTTGACGCCATCAGGCCATCCATCACTGCCCGTGCTGCACTGATCGTGGTGTAGTAAGTGACGTTGTTCGCCTGGGCACTGGTTCGAATCGAACGTGAATCGGCAATCGCAGTGCGAGTCTCATCCACGGTCGTAAAGACCAGCGAAATTTCCCGGTTTTTAATCAGGTCAACGATGTGGGGCCTACCGTCTTTTACTTTATTGACAACACGTACGGGTAAACCTGCAGCAGCAATGGCTGCGGCAGTGCCCTTGGTGGCCACCATCGGAAAACCGAGTTCATGCAAGAGCTGGGCTACTGCAACGGCCTTGCCTTTATCACTGTCTTTCACGGTCAATACCACCGTGCCGGTTTTGGGAAGCTTGATGCTAGCGCCCAGTTGCGACTTAAACAAAGCCTCACCGAAGGTTTTGCCAACCCCCATCACCTCGCCGGTGGATCGCATCTCAGGCCCCAGGATGGGATCAATGCCAGGGAATTTATTAAATGGAAAGACCGCTTCCTTGACTGAGAAGTACGGCGGAATGACTTCGCGTGTAATACCTTGTTTGGCTAAAGTCTGGCCCACCATGCATCGAGCTGCAATCTTCGCCAATTGCAAACCGGTCGCCTTCGATACAAACGGCACGGTCCGCGACGCACGGGGGTTCACTTCCAAAACATAAATCACGTCATTGCCATCGACATTCTGAATTGCAAACTGCACATTCATCAGACCAACGACATTAAGCCCTCGGGCCATCGCTGCGGTTTGGCGCTTGATTTCGTCGACAGTGGATTCGGATAAGGAATATGGCGGCAATGAGCACGCTGAGTCACCCGAATGTACGCCGGCCTGCTCAATGTGCTCCATCACGCCGCCAATAAAAACAGCTTCACCATCGCTAATGCAATCCACATCGCATTCAATTGCGTCATTTAAGAAACGATCCAACAAGACCGGTGAGTCATGCGATACCTTCACTGCTTCGCGCATGTAGCGCTCTAAATCACGGCCATCGTGCACGATTTCCATTGCCCTACCGCCCAGCACATAGGATGGGCGAACGACTAAGGGATAGCCAATTTCCTCGGCCAGTCGCAGAGCCTCATCTTCAGCGCGCGCTGTGCGGTTCGGCGGCTGACGCAAATCCAAGGTATGCAATAGTTTTTGGAAGCGCTCACGGTCTTCTGCGGCATCAATCATATCGGGGGATGTGCCGATGATAGGAACACCATTGGCCTCTAAATCCAAAGCCAGTTTGAGCGGTGTTTGGCCGCCGTACTGCACGATTACGCCCTTGGGTTTTTCTTTGGCAACGATCTCCAGCACGTCCTCTAAGGTCAAGGGCTCAAAGTACAGGCGATCCGATGTGTCATAGTCCGTCGATACGGTCTCGGGATTGCAGTTGACCATGATGGTTTCGTAACCGTCTTCGCGCATGGCAAGAGCAGCATGCACGCAGCAGTAATCAAATTCAATACCTTGACCGATGCGGTTGGGTCCGCCGCCGAGCACCATGATCTTGTCACGATTACTAGGCTGCGATTCGCACTCACCATGCTCTGCTTCGTAGGTTGAATACATGTACGCCGTATTGGTCGAAAACTCGGCAGCGCAAGTGTCAACCCGCTTGTAAACCGGAAATACGTTAAGGCGGTGGCGAGCAGCTCGAACCGAGGCGGCATCCGACTTGAGTAGCTTGGCTAAGCGCCGATCCGAAAATCCTTTTTGCTTTAGAAAGCGCCACTCTGCTGCAGACAAGCCGTCGATCGTATGCTGCTTTAATGTGTTTTCAATGGTAATTAATTCTTCGATCTGCTCTAAGAACCAAGGGTCTACTTTGGTTTCTTCGTAGATTTCATCAAGGCCCATGCCCATACGGAATGCATCTGCCAAATACCAAATGCGATCGGGTCCAGGTTCACCAATTTCTTGAATGATGTCTTCTAAATCGGTTGAGCGCTCGTCTAGGCCATCAACGCCGACCTCAAGGCCGCGCAAGGCTTTCTGAAAAGACTCTTGGAAGGTGCGCCCAATGGCCATCACCTCACCCACGGATTTCATTTGCGTGGTCAAGCGCGAATCCGCTTGTGGAAACTTCTCAAATGCGAAACGGGGAATTTTCGTCACAACATAATCAATCGATGGCTCAAACGAAGCTGGTGTGGCACCGCCGTTAATGTCGTTGTGCAACTCATCTAAGGTGTAGCCTACCGCTAATTTTGCTGCGACCTTCGCAATCGGAAAGCCGGTGGCCTTGGATGCTAAGGCAGACGACCTTGAAACCCGCGGGTTCATCTCAATCACGATCATGCGGCCATCGACTGGATTAATCGAGAACTGCACGTTCGATCCGCCGGTATCCACACCGATTTCACGTAGCACTGCAATCGATGCATTGCGCATCAATTGATATTCTTTATCCGTTAGGGTTTGCGCCGGCGCAACCGTAATCGAGTCGCCCGTATGAATGCCCATCGGATCCAAATTCTCGATCGAACAAACGATGATGCAATTGTCGGCGCGGTCTCGCACCACTTCCATCTCAAACTCTTTCCAGCCCAGCAGTGATTCCTCGATCAAGAGCTCACCCGTTGGTGAAAGCTCTAAACCGCGCTTGCAGATTTCTTCGAACTCTTCGCGGTTATAGGCGATACCGCCACCCGAGCCACCCATCGTAAAGGAGGGACGAATCACTACGGGGAAGCCAGGGCTGCCAGTTTCTTTTTGAATACGTTGTTGCACGGCGACGGCTTCATCCATCGAATGCGCAATACCGGATTTAGCAGAACCCAGGCCAATCTTGGTCATCGCATCTTTAAACTTTTGACGGTCTTCTGCTTTATCAATTGCTTCAGGTGATGCGCCGATTAATTCGCAACCGTACTTTTCTAGAATGCCGTGGCGGTGCAAATCCAAGGCGCAATTGAGCGCGGTTTGACCGCCCATGGTCGGCAATATGGCATCGGGCTTTTCCGTTGCAATAATGCGCTCGACCACTTCCCATGTAATCGGCTCAATATAGGTGACATCGGCCATCTCGGGATCGGTCATGATGGTTGCTGGATTGCTATTCACCAAAATGACTTTGTAGCCCTCATCGCGCAGCGCCTTACATGCTTGCGCGCCCGAGTAATCAAATTCACAAGCCTGACCAATAACAATTGGTCCTGCGCCAATAATCAGGATGCTTTTAATGTCGCTCCGCTTAGGCATTATTTGCCTCCTTGTTTACTGGTTGGAGCGGCATGCATTAAGTCCATAAAGTGATCGAATAAGTAGGCGATATCGTGGGGCCCAGGGGATGCCTCGGGATGCCCCTGAAAGCAAAACGCCGGCTTGTCTGTCCACGCTAAGCCCTGCAGTGAACCATCGAAAAGAGAAACGTGGGTCACGCGCACATTACTTGGTAATGTTTTGGCATCGACTGCAAAACCATGGTTCTGAGACGTAATGGCAACCCGTCCGCTATCCAAATCCTTTACTGGGTGGTTAGCGCCGTGATGACCGAATTTCATTTTCAAGGTCTTCGCGCCAGCAGCCAAGCCCATAATTTGATGGCCCAAACAGATGCCAAAAGTGGGAACGCCCTTCTCGATGATTTCTTTTGCGGCGCTAATAGCGTAATCACAGGGACCAGGATCACCAGGTCCGTTGGAGAAAAACACGCCATCGGGTTTCATGGCGAGGACTTCCGCTGCCGTTGTTTTTGCAGGCACAACCGTTAACTCGCAACCGCGCTCGGTGAGCATGCGCAAAATATTGCGCTTCACGCCAAAGTCGTAGGCCACCACTTTCTTGCTGGGTTTGTTGGTATCAAGACTACGGTAAGCGGGTTTGCCATCGGGGCCGTGTAACTCCCACTCGGCTTCGCGCCAAGGGTACGCCGTTTTAGTGCTAACGACCTGCGCGAGATCTAAGCCGCTCATGCCCGGAAATGCCTGTGCGAGCGCTAGAGCCCTGCTACCTAGAACGGATGGATCATCCCCCATCTTTCCGGCCACAATCGCGCCCGACTGCGCACCTTTATCGCGCAGTAAACGGGTCATCTTGCGCGTATCAATTCCGGCGATACCAGGTATACCTGCCTTTTGTAAATACGACTCGAGGCTTTGCTCTGAGCGAAAGTTCGATACTCGGCGCGAGAGGTCTTTAATCACTAAACCGGCAGCATGAATTTGCGATGATTCAGCGTCTTGGGCATTGATGCCTACATTGCCAATGTGCGGATAGGTCAATGTCACAATTTGACGGCAATAGCTTGGGTCGGTGATGATTTCCTGATAACCCGTTAAGGCGGTATTGAAAACAACTTCACCAGCGGTCTCGCTAGTAGCGCCAATGCTATAGCCTACGAATAGAGTGCCGTCGGCCAATGCCAAAACGGCTGGGGGAAAAGAAGGAAGCAAGGGTGACAAACCATCTCCAATCCCTGCTGCCATCCAACGCTCAACACCCCGAAATAGCCTACCCGGAAGTGGTTGCGGGAGGTGAGTGTTTTTAAGCGCTAGGGTAATTTATTGAGTTACGAACCCAACAATAATACCAGTTCATGGCCTGGCTTTACCCCAAATCAGCCGCAGCCTTACTGGGCGGCGCAGCCGCCCAGAGCCTGCTTCGATTTCCTGATGCTTTCTGCTTTTTTAGGACCAGTTTTTTAGCTTTTTTTGGCGCTTTCCTGAATCACCGTTTTAATGTGCGCCAGTACCGATTGGTCTTCCATCGTACTGATATCGCCCGGGTCCCGCCCTTCGGCAACCGCTTGCAAAGCGCGTCGCACAATCTTCCCAGAACGGGTCTTGGGTAAGGCAGTAACAATATAAACGCGTGCAGGCCTTGCAACCGCGCCCAATTGCGAGTCCACGGTTTTCATTAGCTCTGCTTCGAGATTGGCAACGTTCGCTGCATCTTTTGGTATGGCAAAACCAATCGCAACTTGACCCTTCAACTTATCTTCAATACCAACGACTGCCACCTCGGAAATGTTGGCATGACTGGAGATGCTCTCCTCGATTTCGCGCGTACCTAAACGGTGACCCGCGACATTGATGACGTCATCGGTGCGACCCAGAATGAAGTAATAGCCGTCCTTGTCTTTAATGCCCCAATCGAAGGTGGAATACAACAGCTTGCCGGGAATGGTGTTCCAGTAGGTTTTAACATAACGATCATCATCGCCCCACACGGTTTGCATACAGCCCGGGGGCAGCGGACCTTCAATCGCTACCACCCCTTTTTGATCAGGGCCTAACTCTTCGCCAGTAGCCTCATTCAACAGCTTCATGTTGTAACCAAATACCGGCAAGCCAGGAGAACCAAATTTATGGGGCATGACCTCGACACCGCGCTGAATCGCCAAAATAGGCCACCCGGTTTCGGTTTGCCAATAGTTATCCACTACCGGCTTACCAATAGCCTCATGAATCCAGGTTGCGGTTGGTTCATCCAGCGGTTCGCCAGCCAAAAACAAGGTGCGCAAGCTCGATAAATCGTACTTAGTTAAGAAAGCAGGATCTTGTTTCTTCAGCACCCGAATTGCAGTGGGTGCGGAGAACATAACCGATACCTTGTATTTCTCAACCAGGCTCCACCAAATTCCACCATCCGGACGCAGGGGGGTTCCTTCGTACATGATGGTAGCCGTGCCATTAATCAGCGGGCCATAAATAATGAAACTGTGTCCAACCACCCAGCCGATATCGGATGTGGTGAACATGGTTTCACCCGGCTTACCGCAAAAAATCAGGCGCATTGCCGATGCAAGCGCTACGGCGTAGCCACCGGTATCGCGCTGCACACCCTTGGGTTTGCCCGTCGTGCCACTGGTATACAAAATATAGGAGGTGTGGGTTGCGTCAACCCACTCTACTGGCACCACTGCATTGATATGCGCTAAGCGCTCGGCGGTGTAATCAAGATCGCGCCCATCCACCATCACAAACTCGGTTAAGCCGCGGTTGACGATCAACACTTTTGCGGGCTTATAGGACGAGAGAGCAATGGCCTCGTCGAGCAGTGGTTTATAAGGAACGGCCTTACCACCACGCATGCCCGCCTCAGCCGTAATAATCATTTTGGGCGTGGCATCTTCAATCCGCGATGCCAAGCTATGCGATGCAAAGCCGCCAAACACAACTGAATGAATTGCACCAATACGAACGCACGCCAGCATCGCAAAACTGGCTTCCGCAATCATCGGCATGTAAATCAATACGCGATCGCCTTTGCCAACCCCATTGGCCTTCAAAATGGCAGCCATGCGATTGACTTCCGCATGCAGCTCATTGAAGGTGTATGCCTTTTCAATATCGGTCTCGGTGGAGACGGCCACTAAGGCAATTTGATCACCACGCTCAGCTAAATGCCGATCAACCGCGTTGTAGCAAAGATTGGTTAGTCCACCCTTGAACCAGTGTGCAAACGGCGGCTTGGAGTAGTCCAATACCGTATCAAAGGGCTTTTCCCAGTGAATGTGTTTTGCTTCCTCTCCCCAAAAAGCATGGGGATCTTGAATGGATTGAGCGTGAACGGTTTTGTAGGACATGATTTCCCTAAAAAGTACTTGAATGGATTCGATACAGCTACCGCGTAAAGGCTAAATCTACCTTATTGCGGGGTAGCGCCAGCTTTTGCAGTAGTTGTTTTCGCAGATTTGGCAGCGTCTGTCGATACGGACTTTTGCTGATTAGGTGGCTTGGCGGCTGTCTTGGCGCTGGGTTTTGCGCTATTTTGTGCGGTTTTAGAGGGCGTCGCATTGGCTTTCTTACCGGCGGTGGCGGGGGCTGCTGCCTTTTTCGCTGGCGCCGGCCTGACTAAACTAAGACTGGCATTTTCAGCC
>CAMEXM010000041.1 GCA_945947155.1 Polynucleobacter meluiroseus
CTTTATTAGCACGCCGATCGGAATTCTGGCTGGAATTTACCTTTCCGAGTACGGCGGTAAGAGCAAGTTTGCTGAAGTGACGCGGTTCGTCACCGACATTATGTTGTCAGCCCCATCGATTGTGATCGGCTTATTTGTCTATGCCATCATTGTTTATCAGGTAAAGCATTTTTCAGGATGGGCGGGCACCATTGCTCTGGCCCTAATTGCTATTCCAGTCGTGGTGCGTACCACTGAAAATATGCTGCGTTTAGTGCCATTAACATTGCGAGAGGCAGCCTATGCATTGGGCGCTCCAAAATGGAAGGTAGCGCTGAGCGTTACCCTAACGGCCGCCAAGAGCGGGGTAATCACTGGAATTTTATTAGCCTTAGCCCGCGTTAGTGGCGAGACTGCGCCTTTATTGTTTACCGCCCTTAATAACCAATTCTTCTCCACCAATATGAATGCGCCTATGGCCAATCTGCCTGTGGTGATCTTCCAGTTCGCCATGAGTCCATATGACAACTGGGTCGATTTAGCTTGGGGTGGCGCGCTGTTGATTACATTTGCTGTATTGGGTTTAAATATTTTGGCACGGGTTGTGTTTCGCGAAAAGGTAAAAGTATGACAATGATGAGAACAGTAATGCATGCGGGTTCGGCTGAAGCGGATGCGGCAGTAGCCGATCGCGAAGGCGCAGGCGTAGCCACGAATGCCATTGAGGTCCGCAATTTAAACTTCTTTTACGGCAGCTTTCAAGGCTTAAAAGACATTAATCTCGATATTATTGAGAGGAAGGTCACTGCCTTCATTGGACCATCGGGCTGTGGCAAATCGACGCTCTTGCGTACCTTGAACCGGATGTATGACCTATATCCTGGCCAGCGTGCTGAAGGGCAGATCAGCTTTTATGGCGAGAATATCTTGGCTGCAGATAGCGACGTGAACTTATTGCGTTCCCGCATTGGTATGGTTTTCCAGAAACCAACCCCATTTCCAATGTCGATTTATGAAAATATTGCCTTTGGTGTTCGCCTGTATGAGCGTCTGTCTAAAGCAGAGATGGATGAGCGAGTGGAGTGGGCGCTGAGTAAGGCGGCGCTGTGGAATGAGGCAAAAGACAAGCTGAACCAAAGTGGCTTGTCCTTATCGGGCGGTCAGCAGCAGCGTTTGTGTATTGCTCGCAGTGTGGCGGTTAAGCCATCAGTCGTGTTACTGGATGAACCAACCTCGGCGCTTGATCCGATTTCAACGGCAAAGATCGAAGAATTGATTAATGAACTAAAAAAAGAGTACACCATTGCGATTGTGACGCACAATATGCAACAGGCTGCCCGGTGTTCTGATTTTACGGCCTATATGTATTTAGGCGAGTTAATGGAGTATGGTAAGACCGATGAGTTATTCATCAAGCCCAAGCGCAAAGAAACTGAAGACTACATTACAGGCCGTTTCGGCTAATTAGGAGAAGACATGCCAGATAAGCACTTATCATCCCAGTTCGATGAAGACCTTAACTCCTTATGCGCCCAACTTTTACAAATGGGTGGTTTGGTTGAGCAGCAAATTGACACTGCCATGCGTGGTTTCACTGAGCTCAATATTGGTTTATGCGATGAAGTGATTGAGCGTGAAAAAACGGTTAACGCGATCGAGATCGAAATTGACTCCGCATGCGCTGAATTGATTGCCCGTCGTCAGCCTATTGCCCGTGATTTACGCTTGGTAATGGCTATTTCCAAAGCAATTACCAACCTAGAGCGTGCTGGTGATGAAGCTGAGCGCGTAGCCAAGCGTTCGCGCAGAGTGATTGAGGAATCGGCAAACTACAAAATCAATGTTGCAGAGATCAAATTATCAGGTCAGATGGCGATTGATTTATTGCGTCAAAGTTTAGATTGTTTTGCACGGCTCGATGCTGTGGCTGCTGCCAAAGTGGTGCAGGACGATAAGCAGATCGATGAAGAATTTCGTGGCTTTGTGCGCAAGCTAATTACCTATATGGCCGAAGACCCCAAGATGATTTCGACTGGCCTCGATTTGCTCTTCATTGCGAAAGCAATTGAGCGCATTGGTGACCATGCTAAGAATATTGCTGAGTTTGTTATTTATATTGTAAAAGGCTCAGATGTGCGCCATACGCCACAAGACAATATGGTTCGCGAAGCAAACAGCTAATATTCATGTCGCAACTGATCTTGATTGTTGAAGATGAGCCGTCGATTGCTGAGCTCATCTCCATCAATCTAAGTCATGTAGGTTTTACGGTTGCCAGGGCATTTCAGGCGGATGAAGCAGCGCTCATGATGCGCACTATTTCACCCGACTTGGTTATTTTAGATTGGATGCTCCCCGGTAAATCGGGGGTGCAGTTTGCAAAAGAATTACGCGCCAATCCAGCAACCCAATCCTTGCCGATTCTGATGTTGACGGCAAAGGGCGAAGAGGCCGATAAGGTTCATGGCCTAGATGCGGGTGCCGACGACTACGTCACTAAACCTTTCTCTCCCAAAGAGTTGGTGGCGCGTGTCAAAGCGCTGCTGCGTCGTCATGCTCCTTCCGTGGTTGAAGAAAAAGCACTGAGCGTGGGCCCGATTCAATTGGACCCGATTTCACATCGCTTAACAATTACGATGCCCAATTTAAGTCCGAAAAGCGTGTCTTTAGGGCCCACTGAGTTTCGCTTAATGCAGTTTCTAATGGCTAACCCAGAGCGCGTTCACTCCCGTACCCATCTTTTAGACAATGTATGGGGCAATGAGGCGTATATTGAAGAGCGCACCGTTGATGTTCACATTAAACGCTTAAGGGCGGCGCTATCGCCTTATGACTGCGACCGTTTCGTTGAAACGGTCCGCGGTAGCGGATATCGCATCACCAAGAATCCGGTAGAGACCTAAGTTCGTTTTTCAGGGTATTTAGGGCCGGATGATGCGCATGCTCTAAGATGTCGCTATGTTCGCCGCAATTACCCGTTTTCTTCTTCTTTTGGCCTCTGCGGCAATCCTGTATTCGCTTACGCAGTCGATTTGGGGTAACTGGCTTTCGTTTAGTGCGAGTTTGGCTTTTTTGGCCCTGCCATTAGGCTACTTCTATATCAAGCTCTCGGTATTAAAAAAGTATCTGCAGGCGGATGAAATAGAAAATCTACCCCCCGCATTCGGGTATTTGGAGGATGTTTTTTTTCGTCTGCAGCGTTCAGCGCGCTCCAGCAAAAAACGCATTGCTGATGTTGAACGGCAGCACCAGCGCTTTATTGAGGCTTTTCAGGCTTCGCCTAATGGCATTGTGATGCTGGATAACCAAGACCAAATTGAGTGGTGCAATTCCATTGCCGAACGTTTCTTTGGCCTCAGTTTTAAGCGTGATGCCTTGCAGCGCATTAACTACATCTTACGTAATCCGGACTTCATTCAATACCTCAGTGCCCGTCGATTTGAAGAGCCCCTATTAATTGAAAAAATGGGATCTGCTTCGAATTTGAGCCTGCTCTTGCAAATTTTTCCCTTTGCTGAAAATCACCGTTTACTGCTAGCACAGGACGTTACCGATTTACGCAAAGCAGAAGCTATGCGGCGCGACTTTGTGGCCAATGTTTCGCATGAAATGCGCACCCCGCTTACCGTGATGATGGGTTTTTTAGAAACCATGCAAAGTCTAGAGCTTGAGCCAAAGCAGAAAAAAGAATACCTTGAGCTAATGATGTTTCAAGGCCATCGAATGAAGAGCCTAGTGGAGGATTTGTTGATTCTTGCCAATTTGGAATCGAATGCATTGCCAGCTCCTACCAAACTAATCGTCGTTTCTGGATCGGTTTTTGCGTACTTGCGAGGCGATGCGGATGCGCTATCCCAAGGGCGACATACCTTCCGCTTTGAATGCGATGCGACTGCAGGCCTATTGGGTGATGAGCAAGAAATCCTATCTGCATTTGGTAACTTAATCTCGAATGCCATTCGGTACACTCCAGATGGCGGCGATATTACGATTCAGTGGGACAGAGACACACAGGGGCGAGGTGTTTTTTCAGTACGCGACACTGGCCCGGGAATAAGCGCAGAGCATTTACCCCGCCTCACCGAACGCTTTTATCGGGTCGACCGCAGTCGCTCACGCGATACGGGCGGTACAGGGCTGGGTCTTGCGATTGTGAAGCACATTGCCAGTCGGCACCAGGCTCAGCTCTTGATTGAGAGTGTGCCTGGAGCCGGCAGCACATTTACTTTGGTTTTCCCTGCTGAGCGAATTGCTGAACTAATTCCATCTGCCCTATAAACGGGATTTGGTTGGCGCGTGGCTTAAGCAGCACATAACTTCCATCGGGATTCATTTTCCATGCCGTTGCATTGTCTTTCAAAAGCACTTTGAGGCCTTCATTAATTACGCGCTGCTTCAATTTTTGATCTTTGACAGGAAACGCCACCTCTACGCGCCGCAGTAAATTGCGGTCCATCCAATCTGCGCTGGATAGGTACACTACATCTTCTCCGCCTGCATAAAAATAATAAATACGGTGGTGCTCTAAAAACCGACCAATGATGGAGCGCACAATAATGTTATCCGATAGCCCTTTGACGCCGGGTTGCAGTGCGCAAACGCCGCGCACAATCAGCTGAATTTTGACGCCAGCTTGCGATGCTTTATACAGCTCTGCAATGATGGTTGGCTCAAGTAGGGCATTCATTTTGGCAATGATGAGGGCCTTTTTTCCGGCTTTGGCGGCTTTTGCTTCAGCACGGATGTGTGCAATCAGTTCGTCCAGCAGAGTAAAGGGCGATTCCCACAGCTCGCGGGTTTCGAGGTGCAAGGCCGTACCCGTGAGTTGCTGAAAAACCAGGTGCACATCGTTGGTAATGGATTCATCGCAGGTCATGAGGCCAAAATCGGTATAGAGTTTGGCTGTTTTTGGATGGTAGTTGCCAGTACCCAAATGCACATACCGCACGAGTTTCGACTTGTTCTTCTTGCCCAAAATCTTCTCTCGCCGAACCACCAAGAGCATTTTGGCATGGCATTTATGACCCACCACGCCATACACCACATGAGCGCCAACACTCTCTAACTTAGCCGCCCAATTGATATTGGTTTGCTCGTCAAAGCGAGCCAATAACTCGAGTACAACCGTGACTTCTTTGCCGTTGCGTGCCGCTTGAATTAAGGCATCCATCACAGGGGAATCATCGCCTGTGCGGTATACCGTTTGTTTAATGGCCAGTACATCTGGATCAATGGAGGCTTCGCGCAAAAGCTGTAATACCGGCTCAAAGCTCTCATAAGGGTGGTGCAATAAGATATCGCCTTGGCGAATTTTTTCTATGATCGAATCGTCTGGATCGGTTGAATCTTGTTGGCCTGGTTTGGTAAATCCAAATGAGGATTTAGGGCGATATAAAGCAAATTTGAGCTCGGGCTTGTCGACCAGATCAGGTACTTGAGATAGGCGAAGTAAATTCACTGGCCCATCTACTCGATAGCAGTCTTGCGGCTGTAGACCATTTTCTTTAAGCAGTCGTTCTACTAGTGCATGGGGCGTATCGATCGATGTTTCTAAACGTACGGCATCCCCTAGGTGGCGGGTTGGCAATTCCCCTTGCAGGGCTTTGCGTAGATCGGTGACGTCGTCATCTGAAACAAATAGTTCAGAATTGCGGGTCACACGAAAGGGATGGCACTCCAATATACGTAGGCCAGGAAATAAATCACCGACAAATTTTTGCACGAAGGAAGACAGCATGACAAAACCATCATCGGTTTTGGCTAAGCGTTTTGGCATTCGCACTACGCGTGGTAAGGATCGTGGTGCCTGCACTACTGCAAGGCCAGCGCGCCTACCAAAAGCATCTTTGCCATCCAGTGCAACAATAAAGTTCAAGCTTTTATTAGCTACTTTCGGAAATGGATGGGCCGGATCCAGTGCAATCGGCGTCAGTAGCGGCAGTAACTCGGTTCGAAAAATTCCATAGGCCCATTTTTCTTGTTCTGGGGTCCAGCTTGAGGAGTGAATGAATAAAATGCCATGTCGATCGAGTTCGGGCTTGATGGTTTTTTGAAAGGCAGCGTATTGGCGTATTACTAGAGCGTTCGCATACTCGGTTACTTTGTCATATACGTCTTGTATGCGCAGACCATCGGCTTCAATTTTGTTGGGTTCCGATAAGAGTTGTTCCTTCAGGCCGGCAACGCGCACCTCAAAAAATTCATCTAAATTGCTAGAAAAGATGCCTAAAAAACGCAATCGTTCTAACAGTGGGTTATGGGGATCTTCCGCTTGCGCCAATACCCGGGAATTAAATTCCAAAATACCGATTTCTCGATTCAGAATGGGGGTCGGTGTGCTGTTCATAAGGGATTAAGCCCTAATTTTGCTTTATATTTAATGAATGTGTCATTTTTATTTCATACAATAAGTACATTGATTTACTGGTTTTCTGCCTTTTTTAAAGTGAATGCCGTTTGAAAAAAATGAGTGATGCACCCCAGGATGACGCCTACGTTGCTGCCGTCGACCTAGGCTCCAATAGCTTTCGGATGTTGATTGCGCAGGTGGTCAATACACCATCGGGCATGCAATTACGGCCGATTGACACCCTCAGGGAGTCGGTACGGATTGCTGCTGGCCTCACGGATAAGAAGTTATTGGGTCACGAAGCCTATGAGCGAGGCATATCGGCCATTGGACGCTTTGGCGAGCGTCTAAGGGGCTTTGATTTAGCCCAGGTGCGGGCGGTGGCAACCAATACCTTGCGGGTTGCACGTAATTCAGCGGATTTTATTAAGGATGCCGAAAAGGCCCTGGGCTTCCCGATAGAGGTGATTGCCGGGGTTGAGGAGGCGCGCCTGATTTATATAGGAGCTGCCCATGAGGTATCGCCGGCCCAAGGCAATCGACTCGTGGTCGATATTGGCGGCGGGTCAACCGAGCTGATCATTGGTGAGGGCTACAAGCCGCAATTGATGGAGAGCCTCTACATCGGCTGCGTTTCCCATAGCATGCGTTTTTTCCCAAAAGGGGAGATTGATGCCTATGCGTTCAAAGAGGCCGAACTCACCGCGCGCCGTGAAATTCAAGTGATTGCAGAGCCCTTTGTAAAGCAAGGCTGGAAGCAGGCCATAGGATCGTCTGGCACTGCGCGCGCGTTAGCCGAGATCATTGCCCAAATGGGCTATGGTAATGCGCCTAAAGGCTTTATTACCAAGCCGGCCTTGAAGGCCATGAAACACGATTTACTGCGTTATGAGCACACCAGTCAGATTCCCGTACCGGGTCTGAAAGACGATCGACGCATTGTCTGGCCGGGTGGCTTGGCAATCATGCTGGCCGTATTTGAGGAGCTTGGGATTGAGTTAATGGAAGTCACCGATGCGGCGCTCCGGGTCGGGGTTCTTTATGACCTGCTAGGTCGTTCACAGCACCACGACATGCGTTTTGTGACGGTAGAGCAGTTTATGGGCCGGTATTCAGTTGATCGGCAGCAGGCCAAGCGGGTGGGTAATTTAGCGAGTAATTTCTTATCGCAGCTGCCTGTCTTGGATAAAGAAGCCAGAATGAATAACTTGGTCTTAATTGAGTGGGCTGCCAACCTGCATGAAATCGGCTTATCGATTTCCCATAACAGTTATCACAAGCACTCAGCGTATATTGCTGGCAATGCGGACATGCCAGGGTTCTCAAAAAATGATCAGCTGCGCCTGGCGACCTTGCTCGTGGGGCACACCGGTAAACTCGGCAAGCTGGCCAGCAATAGCCAATTTTTAGATTGGCGCATGCTGTTTGCCTTGCGTCTGGCGCAATTGCTTTGCCGTGGTCGAAGCGATGCCCAATTACCCGAGGTGAGCGTCAGCGAGTCGGGTGCTAGTTTTACGGTCAGCATTAAAAAGAGTTGGTTAGAAAATCACCCGCTGACTGAATTTAGCCTACGCAAAGAAGCTGCAGAGTGGGAGCGGATAGGTAGACCCTATCAAATCGAGCTAAGCTGATTTAGCTCGACTCCGCTGTACTTCGTTTACTTTCCCAAAAAATGCTTGGCGTAGCGGGGATTGATTTCCGATAAACGTAGCATCGTCAAAAGGTCAGCGGTATTAAAGTCGGGATCCCAAGCAGGTGCACTGCAAATTTTGGCACCCAGCTTTAAATAGCCTTTAATTAATGGAGGCGCCTCAACATCGAGGCCACCATTCAGGCGAGCGAGTGGCAGTGGAACTTTTGGAAAGCCATGACATTCAATTGGCGCAATTTGATCGGCGCTTAGACCGTTGTAGAGGCTGGCAGCAAAGTGACCGCCATCCGACATCGGGATGCTAGCGCAGCCCAACATAATTTCGTAATTGTTTTTCAGCATGTACTCAGCTAGCCCACTCCACAGGGCCATGATGACTGCACCCGAACGGTAGTCTTGATGCACACAAGAACGGCCTACTTCAACCATCTTTGGGCGTAAATGCTGCAAACGGGAAAGATCAAACTCGGAATCGGAATAGAGCTTACCGATTTCTTGAGCCTTGTGGGGCGGTAAAACCCGGTAAGTGCCAACTACCCGCAAGCTATCTTCATCGCGAATAATCAGATGGTCACAATAGGCATCAAATTCATCCACATCCAAGCCTTCAGCGTGGCTTGCAAGGTTAGCGCCCATCTCTTCAGCAAATACCTTAAAGCGCAAGCGCTGCGCCTCTTGAATTTCACCGGCATCTTTAGCCCAGGATATCTTCAGTGCAGGGCGCTTTGATTTGATAAGGGGACGGGCTACTTCGGGAACAGACTGCAACTCGGCCCGGGTACGCTGGGCAAACGCCTTACCAAATAAACGTTTTGCCGTTTTTTTGGAAAGTAATTTCTTGATTTTGTGAAGTTTTTTCTTGTGCTCAACTGTCGTCGTGCTTTTAAAGAACACATCGAATGGAGCAAATGGATTGGGCATGTCTGACATAGAAAAACCTTATAGAAGTAAACCTAACTGTAAATTGCGTTTATGACAGTTTCATGAATAAGGGAAGGCAAACGCAGACCCATAAAATGAAGGAAATAAGCAAGGCCAGCATCACGGCCGCAGATCCAAAATCCTTGGCGCGTTTGGATAAATCGTGGTGCTCAAAGGAGATGCGATCAATTGCTGCCTCAACGCTCGAATTCAGCAGTTCAATCGCCATTACCAGCACAAGGGAGCAAATTAAGACGGCCTTCTCAAATAGCGATACGGGTAATACAAGGGCAATTGGGGTCATTAGGACAAAAAGAGTCAGTTCTTGCCGAAATGCACTTTCTTCTCTAAATGCAAATACCAGCCCGCGCCATGAGTTTTTCGCAGCATGCCAAGCACGTACCAATCCGCGATTGCCTTTGTGCGGATTTTGGTCAATGTGGTACGTATCTTTCAATTAAAAACTCGAGTTTCTTAAGCCAGGGCAGTGCGGTGTACCGCAGGGCTAGGTACCGGCTTTAAATGCCTTGCAAACTGCTCGGTCGAGGCGCGCCAGGAAAAGCGTTCCGCATGCGCTCTAGCCACTTCTCGGGGGATCTTAAGGGCATCAAGGCAAGCGGTGCGTAAATCCGCGTTCATGGCACCTGCTGGAGAGTCGCCAAGCACATCAATGGGGCCGGTAACGGGATAGGCTGCCACTGGGGTACCGCAAGCCATTGCCTCTAGCAAGACTAAGCCAAACGTATCCGTCTTGCTTGGAAAGACAAAGACATCGGCTGCTGCATAGACTTTGGCTAGTTCGGGTTGCTGTAAAACCCCTAAATAGTTGACGTTCGGATACTGTTGTTTGATTTTGGCCATGGCAGGACCATCGCCAACCACCCACTTTGATCCCGGCAAATCAATTTCTAGAAAAGCATTGATGTTCTTTTCAACCGCAACACGGCCCACGTACAAAAAAATGGGATGTGCTGAATTAAGAGATTTTGATTCCTGCATTTTAAATACGTCGGTATCGACGCCGCGCGACCATAAAACGACATTGGTAAAGCCAAATTTTTCCAAATCGTCTTTCACAACAATGGTTGGCGCCATAACAGCCATCGATGGCCCATGAAACCAGCGCAAGAACGCGTATGTCCAGGAAAGGGGGATGCCCGTTCTGGCTTGTACGTATTCTGGAAAGCGGGTGTGGTAGGCGGTAGAGAAGGGCAGGCGATTGCGCACGGCGTATGCCCTAGCGGATAAGCCTAGGGGGCCTTCGGTGGCAATGTGAATTGCATCGGGCTCAAAATCCTTGATTTTGCGTGCTACACCTTTCCCCGGAAACAAAGATAAGGAAATATCCGGATAGGTAGGGCAAGGAATGGTTTTGAACTGAAGGGGTGTGATCATCTCGATCTCATGACCCATTAAGCGCAGTTCATGGCAGGTTTGTTTGAGGGTGCGAACAACTCCATTGACTTGGGGTTCCCATGCATCCGTTACGATCATTATTTTCATGCTAAGGCCTCTTCACGTGATTTACTAATAGCGACTCCCATATGGGATTGTTCTAAGTCGGCAATACTTGGGGCAGGGTCGCCCAGAATGGTGTTCCAAAATACCAGTTTGAGCTCACCCTCAGTGGTTTCAACTAAGGCGCTCAGGCTTTCAACCCAGTCGCCATCGTTGCAATAAATAAGACCATCAATTTCCCGAATTTCGGCTTTGTGAATGTGTCCACAAACGACGCCATCGCAATTGCGCATTCGAGCTTCGCGCGCCATAATGTGTTCAAAATCAGCAATGTAGCTCACGGCATTCTTGACTTGGTGCTTTAGGTATTGCGATAGTGACCAGTACTGCAAGCCCATTTTGATTCGAATCAAATTGAAGTAGCGATTCATGTACAAAATGAGGGAATATAGGGTGTCGCCTACATAGGCAAGCCATTTGGCGTATTGCATTACGCCATCGAATAGATCGCCATGGGTAACCCAGAGCTTTTTGCCATCCTTGGTGGTGTGAATAATCTCCTCTACTACCTGAATATCACCAAAAGACGTGCCGATGTATTGGCGTGCGCTCTCATCGTGATTGCCTGGAATAAAATACACGCTAGCGCCTTTACGGGCTTTGCGCAGTAATTTTTGGACCACGTCGTTGTGTGATTGTGGCCAATAGAAGGATTTCTTGAGGCGCCAGCCGTCGATAATGTCGCCAACCAAGTAATAAGTATCGGCTTCGTTGTGCTTTAAGAAATCGAGGAGGTAGTTGGCCTGGCAACCGGATGTACCCAGGTGCACGTCTGAAATCCAGATGGCTCGGTAGTGCGTCATTGAATAGTATTAAGCCATTGCTATGTGTAGGCTTCATGACAATTTCATGTCATTTTTATGACTTACTAGATTAGTATTCTGATTGCATCCTAATTAACGAAGCCCAGTTGCATTGCTCTTACTAAATATGATCTTTGGCCGTTTTCTCACCATACTGCGCATCATCGCGCATGTCTTTAAGGGCTGTCTCACTTTGCTGCTCGTTTTTCCCTGGCTTAAGGTAGGGCAGCGGCATCAATCCATTCGCAAGTGGTGCACGCAGTTGCTTGGTATCTTTCAGATGCGCCTGAGCGTGATTGGGGCAGAGCAGCTTGAAGATGCTAACTACTTAATGGCAGCCAATCACATCTCGTGGATTGATATTCATGTGATCAATGCATTCAAATCCCATTATTTTGTTGCCAAAGCGGAAGTAGCGAATTGGCCCATTTTTGGCTGGATGGCTAAACAGCTCGGTACGCTCTTTATTGAGCGGGGTAAGTCGAATAGCATTCGCAATATGATTCAGGAAATAGCTGAGCAACTCAATCAAAAAGCCATTTGCATCTTTCCGGAAGGCACCTCCACCGATGGCTGGCAGGTAGCGCCGTTTAAGCCAAATTTGTTTGAGGCGGCTATTGTTGCTAGTGCACCGGTTTACTGCATTGCAATTCAGTACTTTGATTTGCAGACAGGTAAAAAAACTACAGCCCCAGCATTTATTGGTGAGATGGGCTTACTGGAATCGATGTGGAGCCTCATTTGCAGCCCACCCATTTGTGCTGAGATCCGCATTTCTGCAAAATTACCCCTTCTTAGTGACAGAAAGGCCCTGGCCGAACTGAGCCAGAGCCTGATTGCAGCGCAACTGTGCGAGCAGCGTTAGAAGGTGGCGCGTACACCCACCATTAGGCTACGGCCGGGTTGGGGTGCATACAAGCGCACTGCCATTGGGGTAGTAGCAAAACGGATTTGCTCATTGAGCAAGTTGCGTAAATTAAGGTAGGCCGTCCAGCTAACGCGATTGACCTTCTCGGTATACGACAGGCCGGCATTTAGCAGGTTATAGCTCGGCGTAGGCCCCACTTCCCAAAAGGCCAAGCGGTTCTGTTCAAAGCTATAGGTATAGCTGGCATTGGCTAACCACTTCTCTTTTTGCTGGGCCAGCTGCAAGCCCACGCGAGGCGCTGGTTGCAAAGGCAAATTGCCGCCCGCATCAAAGGTGCCTTGCGAAGCATCGGCAAATAAACGGGCGCCACTGCCAAATTGATTCCAGTTGTAAGTCAATTCCGCTTCGGCTCCTTTAATTGTGGCGGCCGCTTGCTGTGCAACGACGACGCTAAATGATTCGTCTACCGCTACAGCGCCTGCAATGTAGTTGCCATAAATGTAGTTATTGAACTTATTGACGTAGATACTCGCCTTACCACGCACTTTTCCCAATACCTTCTGTGCTGTTAGTTCAAGATTGTTGGAGATCTCTTTGGATAAATTGGAATTACCCACCATAAAGGTTGCGGTCGATTCATGAATACCATACGCATAGAGTTCCTGTGCACTAGGCGCACGTTGCGAGACCGTATAGGCTGCGCCTAAGCCATAGCCTTTCACAAAATTCCACAAGCCGCCTGCAGAGTAGGACATCAAATTAAAGTTCCGGTTCTTTGGCGCGGGATTATTAATGGTTGGACCAACGATGACATCAGCAGAGCTTGGGTATTGCGTTGCTGCGTTGGGATTTTGACTCACATTGTCATAACGCAGGCCTACGTTCGCTTGCAGTGGCCCCCAGCGCCCTTCCTCGATCCAGAAGAGGGCATTGGAGTTGGTTTTGGTTGACGGAACAATGGCATAGCTACCGCTAGCTAAATCGGTAGCTTCAAGTGATGCGCGCGTAATTTGCGCGCCGATATTGCCTTTCCATCCCATGAAATTCTTATGCGACAAATCCAGGCGGGCTTCATTGGCGATGTTTTTCCATAGCGCAGCAGCAACGCCATCGAGCCCGAATTCAGTATGATTGTAATTGCTATTAGCCGCACTGAATTTCAAGGAAGAAAAGCCCTCAAATGGATCGCGCGTTTGGTGCTGAAAGTCATAGCGATTTTGCGATTGGTTAATCGCGCCGCCCTCGGGAGTCGGGATGCCATAGTTGTTATTCAAGCGCTCAATCGATATGCCGGTATAGCCTGACTTACCAATATACGAAGCACCCAAACCCAGATTATTTTGATTGTTAAAGGAGTTCGGTAGCTTACCGGTGTAGTTGGTAGCTGCCCCCCCTTCCGGCGGAACGATCCAGCCTCCTGCTGGCTGCCCTTGCGATTGGATGGAACCCCCTGGAAAGCGGTAGTTTTGCGCATTGTTGATTGCGGTATCCAAGTGCACTGCAACCGAGCCAAAGGCAGCCTCAATTAATCCCGAGGCTGCTCTGCCGTTGTTAACCGTTTCATAACTGGTGTTGGCTACACCCGATACTTGCTCTGGCAAGGCTGTCTGAATGCGTTCATTCACCACATTGACTAAGCCGCCACTGGAGCCTGAGCCATACTTCAATGCAGCAGCGCCACGTAAGATTTCAATTTGTTGTGCATTTTGCAATGGCGTTGCCACGGCATGATCTGCCGAGATGCTGGACACATCGCCCACCGACAGACCGTTTTGCAAAATCTGCACGCGAGCGCCCTCGAGCCCTCGAATAACCGGCCGTGAAGAGCCAACCCCATAACCGGTTGCCGAAACCCCAAGCTCGTTGCCTAAGGTTGCTCCAAGCGTAGTGCCGAGCTTATCGAGCAGTTCATTGCCCTGCAAAATTTTGGTGGGCGTCAGAATGCTGAGATTACTTTCTTGTGAGCCAGTTGCTTCAATCTGCAGATTCGTATTTGAGCTGCTTTGGGCGTAGGCAATGACCGAGAATGAAACGGTGAGTGTGGTAGTGAGGCTAACTGATTTGAGTAAGCCAAATGCATGTCGCTTCGCTGTAAGCGATCGGGAATAGTGATTCATAAAAAACTCCAATTGCACCCACATATAACGTGGGTGGAAAAATAAATGGCACGCGATAGGTGCCGCTTAGGGATTTACAACTGGAGTGATTGCGGCGGAGCGCGGGATTGGTAGTGGCTTAATACAGCCTGTGCATTGAATACAGCGCTATAAATAATCGGTTCGCTGGCCAGTGCTTGAACTGCAGATATAGCAATATTGCTACTGCCAACAAAGCCGGCTAAGGTGAGCGCATCAAACAGCAAGCAATTGGCGTTGATGTGATCGCCGTGCGATGCCGGGATTGCCTTGGCATGGTGATCCGCATTGCAATCGTCGTGGCTGGCTAATTCAGGCGAATAAAAACTCCCTGAAAGTTGCGTTTGCCGGGCATGGGGGTGGGCAATGCTGTGCGCATAGCCAAGCCAATGGGTGCCAAGCAGACTAAAAACAAGGAAGGCAATCGCTAAACAAGCCCGGGCAGGTCGCTGGATTGATTTCATTAAATATGCCTTCATGGGCTTGAATGGTACAGGAAATGGCTAGAGCGCTCAATACTGTGTAAAATAGCGATTCCGTCGGAGTGTAGCGCAGCCTGGTAGCGCACCTGCTTTGGGAGCAGGGGGTCCAAGGTTCGAATCCTTGTACTCCGACCACTTTTTCTTCCCATGCGACCTTGTGCCTTAGGTCCGATCAATTCCCGGTTACTGCGCTGCTTTCTTTGCCCGCAAGAACAGCAATGCCACCACACCCACGAGCATCACATAGAGCGAAATCGTCACTGCCCCTTTGCTGTGCGCATACGCAAAGCTAGAGTAGGCTAAATAGGCGCAGGACGCGCAAAACACGATCGGCGTTAGCGGGTAGAGCGGAACGCTAAATTCCCGTTTGGTATTGGGGTGCTTGAAGCGCAGAATAAAAACCGAGATGCCAACGAGGAGTAAGAAGCTCCAAAAAACCGGGGCCGTAAACTCCACCATCGCTTCAAAACCATCGGACTGCAGCGCGCCAAAACACACAAGCGCAACGCAAATAACGCCTTGCACTAAAAACGCTAGGCTAGGAGATCCGCGTTTGGCTTCCCAGCGGCCCATGAAGCGTAGGCCATACCAATCTTCGCCCATGGCAAAGTTGGTACGAGCACCGACAATCATGGTGGCATTAATGCTGGTGAGCGCCGCAACCGCCACAAAAAGGCCGAGGAGTTTTTCGCCAACGGGGCCAAAAGCAAGGCCGAGTAAATCGGCAGGAGCCGCTTTACTGCTGGCGAGCTGTTGTATGCCTAGGCCGCTGATCAAGGCCCAGTTGACTAGCAGGTAAATAATGGTGATGAGTAATAGACTAAACACAATGACATAGACCACAGTCTTGCTGCCACCCTTTACCTCAGCCGAAATGTAAGCCGATTCATTCCAGCCGCCAAAGGTCAGGAGCACAAACACCATGGCCAAACCAAGCAAGCCCAGCGGTGGCGTGCTCGAGAAAAAGGCTGCATGCTCTACAGGCGGTAGGGGGGCGCCCATGAGTCCAAATCCCGCCACGATGATGGCAAGCAGTCCCGTTACCTCAAGAACCGTGAGTATGGTTTGCACGTTTGCCGATGCATGAATGCCAATCAGGTTAACCAAGGTCAAACCAATCACAATCAGCAGCGCCCAAATAACAGCCGAGTAATCACCCAGGAGCAAGACCTTCGTCATGTAGTCGCCAAACACAAAGGCGAGTAAGGCAATCGATCCAGTATTAATGACGGTGGCCTTGGCCCAGCCATACAGAAAGGAGGCGTTTTTGCCGTAGGCTTTAAACAAGAAGTGGTAATCACCACCGGCATGGGGGTAGGTGGTTGCTAGCTCGGCGTAGCATAGGGCGCCTGCCATGGAAATCACCGAGCCGATGATCCAAACGCTCATCATCCAGCCGATGTCGCCCGTAATGCCGGCAA
>CAMEXM010000042.1 GCA_945947155.1 Polynucleobacter meluiroseus
GTACGCGCGACTTGCGCAGCAAATAGATCGGGTAGGTTGGTTAATGTGGCATCGAGTAGCTGTACTGGTCCAGCAGACTGCGCAATTAAAGCGGCGCGCTCTACCGGATCGACTAAGGCCAAGGTGCTAACTAAGCTGTGCGGGGTGGCGCTTAGCATGGAATTTAAAAGCTGGGAAATTCTGAATAGATGGCCATCTACCTCGGATTGTTCGTATAGATCGGGATTAAATTCCAATCGAAATTCAACATCACCATCATCACTTTTATCAAATATTTGCAAGACAAGATCAAAAACGGGGCCCGTATTTTGGGTGAAGACTATTCCCGTAGCATTGCCAAATTGAATGTGATGCTTATATTTCTGTAGATTAGTAACAAAAGAAAGTGGATCGCCAAGATTGTGTAATCGACGTGATTGAATAATTCGATTTAAGGGAAATTGGCTGTGACTTAGACCCTCACGCAATTGATTGCCCACATCTTTCATTGCTTTCTCAAGCGAATCAGAGCCGTTAATAGCAAAGGGTACTGGAAGTATTCCGGTTGTCATCCCGACCGCATTGGCTTGCTCCTTAGATCTTCCAGAAACCGGCACCCCAATACAGGCTGAAGTTAATTGCGTTAACTTAGATACATAAATAGAAGCAAGTAATATGAACCCGGCAATCGAGCTACCTGAAAACTGCCTACTCGTATCAATAAGCTGATCAAAGCAATGACGAGAAACATAGATTGAACTTTTTCCTGCTTTTTTTAATCCCAATGAGAGTTGCTTGCTTGTAGAAAGCGATCCTGAGGATGAAATATGCTTTAGACGATTAAACCAAAAAGCTTCATCCTCGATGAGGCTTGAGGATTTTTGATAATTTAAATCCCGCTTAATGATTTCTAGCCAGCCATTTTTAGGCTCAATTGGCGTGTAATTTCTATTAAAAAAAGCAGCTACAGTGTGTATAAAAACTTCAGAGCCTTTTCCGTCAACAATTAAATGATGAATTGACCAATAAAAAATATGTACATTTTCATTAAGGTGAATAAGGCCAAAGCGAAAGCATTCGCCATCGAGCAAGTTAAAAGCGGTTGAATCAATCTCTGCAAGTAGATTGATAACTGCAGGATTTTTAGGATCTAAATTGGGGAAAAAATGCTCTTCAATTAGAGGGGTGACGTTAGGGCCTATGAATTGACATAGATTAAAGTCGTCGTATTTAAAGTGGGTATGCAATGAATCGCAAACTTCATATGCTTTGCGAATTGATTCTTTTAGCCTCTCAACATCATGTAAATTTTCAATAACTATGTATTGAGTGAAGTTGTAGGCGGGGGAGTGAGGATCTAGTGATTGGTGAAGCCAGACATTCTGTTGCGCAAGAGTTAAGGGCAAAGCGAAAGAAGTTTTATCAACTAAATGAGGCATAAAGGGCTAATGAGAATACATGGAGATCTAAGTGCCGACCGATATGTAAATTTCAATTATTTTTTAATGCCGTTTTCCGCTCAGGCTGGCTGGCCTCATATCAAGCCAGTTTTGATCAATATATGAAGTACATTCAATCTTTGAGCCTGTGAACTCGGTCGGGGTCCAGCCATCTGGAATGGACTTGCTCGATGGCCATATAGAGTATTGACCTTCCGAATTAATCAGAACTATAAAGTGGGTACCGTCAATAATAGAGTTGTTTTGCATAACTTGAGCGGGGGGGGAATTTGCACTAATTTAGGGAAGACCTGCAGTTTGCTGATAACAACAGGGCTATTTTAAAATACTAAAAATACAACTGATACATAATAGCAAAAATACTGAATGTATTAGCTATTGGGATAGTACTTTTTGTCAACAAATTGTCATTAATTAAATGTAAAAGAGTTCTGAGCTAACCACTTCATGACCTTCACTTCATTTTTATAAAAATATGCGATCTATTGTTGTTGCAAATCAAAAAGGGGGTTGTGCTAAGACCACTACCATTGTCAACTTAGCAGCATCTTTGGCTGAGTTGGGTCAAAAAGTGCTGGTCATTGACCTTGACCCCCAGGCAAATGCAACCCAGTGGCTAGGAGGCTCTGGGCCTGAGGATGGGTCTTACAGGTTGTTGGTAGAAGATGGTCCGGTGAAGGATCTTTGGGGTCCCACTTCTGCTGAAAACATCAAGATTATTGGTGCATCCCAGCAACTCTCCTCGGTGGAGAGGGCCTTAGCGGGGAGGGTGGCAATAGATAGTATCTTGAAGAGACGTCTTGCGACTCTTCAGCCCCAGCATTGGGATTTTGTCTTAATTGACACCCCACCAACACTTGGTCTTGTGACTCTGAATGCCCTGTCATACGCAAAAGAGTTGCTAATCCCTGTTACCACCCATGTCCTTACCCTATCTGGGGTCGCTCAGCTCATGGCCACCGTAGAAACTGTGAAAAGCCTATTAAATCCAGAGTTGGAGATTCTTGGCTTTCTGCCATCTAGGGTAGACCAAAGAACCCGCCATTCCAAGGAGGTTCTTGACTTACTCATTGAGGAGTTTGGCCCTCTTGTACTTCATTCCAAGATTCGGGAAAGTATCCGATTAGCAGAGTCACCCTCATATCAGGAGGCAATCTTGACCTACGATGAGTCATCAGGTGCGGCTGCCGACTATCGGGCTTTATCCAAAGAAATTTTGGCAAAAAAGGTTAAAAAGGGGATTAAGTCATGAAGACAGCAAATTCAAAGATTAAGACAAAGACTGTTTCTTCAAAAAAAGCTCAGGCAATACCTAAGAAAACTAAAGTTATTCCAAAAACAGCAAATTCCAGCGTAAAAAGGGCTTCAGGAGCTACTCCCAGCAAAAAACAAGTCGTCCAAAAACCCGCTCGTAAAAAAACAATCTTATTAAATCCCTTAGCAAGATCAGGAAAGACCTGGAATTCTGCTGCACCAGCCTCCCAGAGCCTAATTGAGGATTTGCCTGCTGAAAAACCCCCAAAATTAATGGATTCCGCAGTTTCCACCAAGGGGAAAGTAAGAAAAGTCGCCCCTGAAAGACTGCCAGTAAGAGTATCACCCGACAAACCATCTGTTGCGCAGGTGGGAATTAATTACGGTTCGATTGAATATTTTGCTTTAAATCGATGGAAAAACGTAAAAATAATCAATAAAAACAATGAGTTAGGAATCTATGATGGGGCAAACACTTTTTATCCACTTAGTAGTTTTAAGGTGGAAAAAAGCTCAAAGGCTGACAATGGATCTGCTAAGAGAGGACTTTCTGAAGCCTTGATTAGGGGAGTAATTGGTTTTGTGGCGACCGGCCTAACGTCTTTAAGGCCAGCATCAATTTCCGGTTATCTATTTAACTTTGAAGCTGACACTAAATTGTCAATAAAGTTTGATAAAAAGGGCATCAAGGCCATGGAAATGGCTAAAGTTGATGTAAAGTAGTCAAGTATTCACTTTGAATATGCTAAAACTCTTTTTGATTCGGAGCATATTTCTTAAATAGCCGTATTAACGCAAATTATTTTTTGGGAAAAAGGAAGCCTCAAATGAAAACTAGAGTATCAGCAGAAGATGTGCTCAGAGTTGAAATCGATGAAGTGATTGATGCAGATTCCACAAAGGATCCTGAGTCAAAATCTTTCCGTCATCAATTAGCAAATCAAACTGTAAAAAATTGGAGTCAGTGGGCGACTGTTGCAGGTTTTATCCCTGTGCCATATGTTGACGCTACTGTTATAGCCGCATTGCAAACCAAAATGGCTTACGAAATCTGCGAGATTTACGATGTTCCCTTTGAAAAAGAGGCTGTAAAAGCTATCATCGGTAGCTTAGCTGGTGGCGGTATCACTACTGTAGTTGGCGGTCAGCTAGGTGGTCAGTTGGTTAAAGGTATTCCATATATTGGCCAGGCTTTATCTGCAATCACGCAGCCTGCCGCTGCTTACGCTTATACCTATGCGATGGGTACTATTTTTGTAAAACATTTTGAAACAAACGGCAACCTTTTGAACCTTGAGGCTGCAAAGTTTAAGGATCTATACAAGGAGCAGGTGGCTAAAGCAAAAAACTTTTTTTCCAAGAGAAGAAATACTAAGGCGGCAGAACAGGAGCCTGAAGCACAGCAAGCCTAATCTTCGTAGATTAAGTTAAATTAAAAAACCCATGCACTAATGTGCATGGGTTACTTAATTGGAAAAGAGTAAAAAGTGGTTTTAAAGTGGCTTGAATCAGATCTAATTCAATTAATACGAAAAGAAGGCTCTCTTGAGTTAAGAAGACTCTTTTTTCTGTCTTGCTATGTTGGCCTTCTTGGGGCCGGGCTAATTGCGCTCGTAAATCAAGCAGCCTCGAGAGTCGAAAACGAAGAGCCTGTAACCTTACTTTTCTTTGTCTTTGTTGCACTTCTATTGCTGTTTCTTTATCTAACAAGAATTAGCAATAAAGAAAATATCTCCGCCACTCAAAATCTTGTTCATAAGTTCCGGATGAGGGTGATGTATCAAATACTCCGAGCTGACATTTTGAGTGTGGATAAGATCGGTAGGACTGAAATCCTCACTGCGTTAAGCCGTGATGCCCAAATGATTTCAGGCTCAATCATTGTGCTTGTCAATACTTTACAAGGGGCCTCCCTTTTATTCTTTTGCGTAATCTACTTGGGCTTTGTTTCTCTGCCTGCCGCATTTGTTGCAGTTATTTTTGGCGCCGTGATCTTCATTATTTTTTCGCAAAATATTCAACGTGCTCACGAAGGTCTCTATGAGGCATGGGCCGAAGAATCCAATGTCTACAATCGTTTCTCTGATTTTTTGTATGGCTATAAAGAGGTGGTTCTCAACTCGGACCGTGCCTTAGATATGACCAATGACTTAATTTACACCTCAAAACGAGCCAAAAATTTAAAGGCCGAATCATTAATCGGCTTATCTAATAACTACAGTTATATACAGCTGATGTTTTATGTGTTGGTGGCAATAATGATTTTTATTGTGCCTATGTTTTCATCTAAATTTTCTGAACATGTTGTGATGGTTTCAACAACGGCCCTTTTTATGATCGGCTCCTTGACGGGCATCATTCAATCCCTGCCTGTACTGTCGCAAGCCAATACCTCTGCCAAAGAACTACAAAAACTCTCCGCGGATTTGGAGTCAATTTCTAAAGGTGAGAATTTAGTAAATCAAGATTTTCCAGCTGAAATTGAATCAATTGAACTAAAAGAAATTTGCTATCAGTACTTGGACTCAAAAGGCATCCCTCAATTTTCTATAGGCCCGGTTAGCTACGAGTTTAAAAAGGGATTGATTTATTTTATTCGCGGAAATAACGGGTGTGGCAAAACTTCTTTGATTAAGGTGCTCACTGGATTATATAAGGCGACGTCCGGTTTTATTTTTGTCAATAATCAGCGAGTACTTAATCCGACCTCGAGCTCTTATCGAAATTTATTTTCAGCAATATTCAGCGATTTTTATCTCTTCAAAAAGTTGTATGGATTAGGCAATGCAGACGAACAACTTATCGATGAGTTATTGGATACCCTCGAAATTAAAGACAAAATTAGAATTGATCGGCTTGAGTTTGGGCACCTCAATTTATCTACGGGACAAAAAAAGAGACTCGCCCTCTTGGTTTCGATGCTTGAAAAGCGTCAAGTGATTATTTTGGATGAGTGGGCGGCTGACCAAGACCCGGAGTTCCGAAAATTCTTTTATGAGTCGATTATTCCAAGGCTGAAAGATGAAGGAAAAATTATCATCGCGATCACCCATGATGATGGGTACTTCCAGATGGCCGATCATTTGCTCTTGGTAGAGAATGGTCAAATAACTGATTTGACCCCATTGAAGGGTGATAAATAAAAATGGAAACTAAAGTCCTAACGCCGCCCCCTTTATTTAGGCGATTCATCGCAAAGACGAAGAGGATATATGTTCACCTCTGCGTGAATTGGAGGCATTTTCTACATCGCCACATATTGGCAATTTTGTTTTCTGCACTCTTATTGTTTGCAACTATCGTGGTCTTGTGGCCCCATGTATACGTTAAAATTCCCGCGGGTCATGCAGGGGTTCTTTTTAGAAACCTCGGTGGAGGTACAGACCTTGCCTTAGTTCTCAAAGAGGGAGGAAATTTTGTCTGGCCCTGGAACCGAGTCACTAAATATGACTTAAGAATTCAAAAGGACTCCCAAAAAGTAGATGTAGTTACTTCGGACAGATTAAAAACAACCGTTAATTACGCATATCAATTTGAGGTTTATTACAATACACTACCTCTGTTCCACAAAACAGTTGGGCCAGATTATCTCGATATTGTTATCAGACCAATATTTGCTGGGACTATTAGAGAGATCTATAGTTCCTACTCGGCCGATGAGGCTTTCACTACCAAAAGTAAAGAAATTAACGATAAAATTTTTCAGCTTACTAATCTCAAGTTACTAGAAAGCTACAATCCTGCTGGCTTAGGAACTATTAACTTTTTCGAACTTCAGGGTTTTGAGGTCTTGAGCATTCAGTATGCCCCGGACGTGGAAGCTGCGCTAGATGCAAAAGCAGTTGAGCTGGCCAAGGCAGAGGCATTTAAATATAAAATTCAAGCAGCAAAATCTGAAGCGGAAAGAAAGCAGATTGAGGCCGAGGGTATTGCTAAGTTTCAAGAAACTGTTAAGGCGGGCTTAACTGATAATTACTTGAAATATATTGGCGTACAAGCTACAGAAGCTTTGGCAAAGTCCGAGAACAGTAAGGTTGTGGTTTTCGGTAGTAGTTCTGGTGGCTTACCTCTGATATTGGGCGACCAAGACAAAAATATACCTTCGAAAGCCAAGTGAAAAGAATGAAGAAATTCACCCAAATTGCTTTCTGTTTGATTTTTGGCACACTGATGGATATTGGGCTAGCTTTTGCCAAGTCCGATCCGATCAATGAGGGGGGTGGCAATAGACCATTTGCCTATTCCAATGTTTATAAATTTAATGAAGCGGGCCAGCAAATTTATTTCCCCGTCACCGCCCCGTTTTGCCAAATTTTTACGAGTAGATTGAACTTTTGGAGGTTAAGAGCTGAAATTGTCAAGTTTTCTTCTTTTAAGCTCGGTCCTTGCCCAGATGATAGTTTTGCAAAACTATCAATCGCATCGATTCTAGCACAGCTTAAAACAATCGGACATATCGCCCATGCTTACAAGAACGGTCCCAGTTATTTCCTGATGGATTCTAATTTAAGCCCCTTAAATAGGGAGTTTTTATATATTGGTCCCCTTAAATTCTTTGCACAATCTACTGCCAGCGTTAGCCTTTTTCAATTACTATTTAATCCAATCCTCTCTGAAGAGGGTATCCCAACTGCATACTTTTATCCTTTTACGGCACACGAAGACATCTACTATATTTGGAATAAGGGGGCCACTATTCACACCCTAATTCCGCCCGATAAGAAAGGGTACTATGTGATGACCAGTTATTCAAAGATGGTTGATTCCACATTGGATGTATCTAACATCAAAGATAAGGTGGGAGAGCTTACCTTGCCAGAAGGGTGGAAATATGAAAGCCGGATTCTTGAAAAGCCTCTCATTGTAAGAACGCAGCCAGCCAAAAATTTTGCCCACCAAATTGTATTTGATCAGCTTCAAAACTTTTATCATTTTATAGAGTAAAGAATATTTTGATTTATCGTGACTGTAGCTACTTACCAGGGGAATAAAATGTCGCCCATATTTATACTAAAGGTTTTAATTGTTGGCGCACTTATTGGCGGAATCCTGATGTACATGACTGGAAATAGGTCGATTAAATCGCTAAATTCACAAAATTTGGCAACCAAAAAAATTCGCAATCCTTTTTTAATAATTAAATTTGTATTGCAATTAATATTTTTCGCATTATTTTCTTTCATCTCTGTTTTGTTTATAACAAAGTTTGGTATTTAAAAAGGCTTATATTTATGCTCAATCTAAAATCGCCATTGTCTGCATTTTTATTAGCCACAACGCTTGCTGGATGCTCCACTATAGATCCAGACTTCAAAGAAATGTCCTCTGCTTACAGTATTATTGTTGAGAAATACAATAATGATAATGTTCTTTTGAATATTGTTAGGGCATCAAAGTCGATGCCTTTAGGATTCCTCGATATTCCCTCTGTCATTGGCACTGGTTCGATATCGACTACGGCAGGTTTGAGCGCCTCCATCTTCAGCGCTAATGCAGCATCTGTGACAGGCCTTTTTTCTGCGGGGGCGGGTGCAGTAAGCTCTTATTCACCTTCTACGTCACTTTCGTTGAATCGCTCATTTAACTTTACGCAATCCTCCTTGGATAACGCCCAATTTATGCGTGGTTTTTTGACTGAATTAACTCCTGATACCATTCATTTTTTTACCAAAAGACATATTCCAACTGAGTTGCTTTACACCATGGTGATTGAATCCATTGAGGCGGTGAGGTCGGACGGTGAAAAACAAGTTTATGATAACAATCCATTGCTTCCAAGCTATCCCGAGTTTCAGCAATTGCTTTATGGTTTGATTGATCTCGGCCTCTCTTCGGAGACCGTGATCCAAAAGATCAATTTTGGCCCCCCAATGGATGGGGCGGAGCTTTATAAAACTATCGCTCCGATCGTAAACCTAAGTAAAGATGGCTTCTTATTGGAAACAGTCAAGATTGATGGTAAAGACAGATATCAGATTACAAAAACATTACCTGTAGCCCGAATTTGCTTTAAACAGAATAAGCACTCCGCTACCGTTGAGTCCTTATATTCTGGATCAATATTCTGCGCAGCACCAGGTGTAACGCCAAACTCTAATGCCGCGAAATTAAAGGGCACGAATGATAAGAAAACTACTTTAATCATCAATATTAGATCGACGCGCAATGTTTTCGATTTTCTTGGGCAGGTACTAAATGCACAGCTTAACCAAAAAGATCCTTATGTAGTAATGCTTAGACCAACAGGGCCCTATACTCAAGGTGCAGACGTAAGCTTGCCCATGCTTAAAATTCTTAAAGACTCGGGAAATAGTCCGGCAAGTGCGGCTATTACGTATGATGGAAACAGCTACGCTATTCCAAAGAATGAGGCTGGTTACTCTAATATGGTTCTAGATATCCTCTCTCAGCTGTTAACCCTTAATAAGATTCCTGGTAGCATTCCTGCATCACCAGCTGTTTTGATTAAATAATTTATAAGGGATAGTTTAATGTATCCTAAAAAAGCTATCCCTTGCTGAAGCTCCTCTAGGTGAGACAATTCCAGTCATATCTACTTAGACTCTTGAGGGCTACCGCCTTAAGAGCCCGGGGCCTTAGGCGCATCGCGATACAAGGGCTCCACCGCCGGCATTAATGCGCTCAGCTGTTCAATGCGCGTTTCACCCGAAGGGTGGGTTGATAAAAACTCGGGTGGATTTTTTCCTTGCGTTGCCTTCATCATCTTTTGCCATACGGAAATTGATGCACGGGGGTTATAGCCCGCCCTAGCAGCGAGCTCAACACCAATTGCATCGGCTTCGCTTTCATGTTGCCTTGAGTTCGGCAATACCAACACATACTGCGCCACTTGATTGGCTGCATTAATTTGCGCGCCATAACCTCCAGCTGCAGCGAGTGCGATATTGGTGATCGCACTTTGTGCCATGGCTTGCGAGAGGCGTTCTCTGCCATGTTCACGCAGGGCATGAGCAATCTCATGCCCCATGATGGCGGCAATCTCATCATCAGTGAGCTTGAGTTGATCAATGATGCCGGTATAAAACGTAATCTTACCGCCTGGCGCGCACGTTGCATTCAGTACGGGCGAGTTAATCAGACTTAGTTGCCAATTCCATTTCTGGGTATCGTCCCGAAAGTGCGCGGTCTGGGGAATCAGGCGATTGGCAATATTGATTAAGCGATCGTATTGCGGTCCTGACGTAATCAGAATCTTTTTTTCTTGGGCTTTTTTATTTTGCTCATTAAAGCTAATGGCTGATAAACGCTCAACCTCGCTTTGGGAGGCCATCATCAGCTGCTGGCGATTCACGCCCACTACGCCTGGACGGGTCGTAGTGGTGCATGCAGAAAACAGGGTAATGCTGGCAATGCAAAAGGCAATGAGGCGGCAATGCACATTACGGGTGCAATTACGAACAAAGGACCTTTGCATTACGTACGTTACTAAGGTGATTGCTGCGTATTACTTCTTTTCTGGTGTAATCGAAGCGGCCATTCTGTCGATGAAAAGAGCGCGCACCACATCGCCTACTGCGATATCTTTGAGTAACTCTGGGTTCTTCACCTTGACTACAGTGACCTTGCCATTAGGGCCTTTAATGGAGGCTGTTTTCTTAGTACGATCTACAGCAACCACATCTGCAATGATTTCCGTTGCGTTAGTAATGGTCTGTGCTGGCTTTTGGCCGGGCTGCGCAGTGGTAACAGCAGATGCCTCTTGCTTGCTACGAATACCATCGCTCTTGGTTTTAATCAGTTCCAATGCAACAGCGACTTCATAAGTCACGCTCAGGTGGTCGCCTACTTTGATCTGGGCAAAGTTTTTAATCTCTGGACCAGCTACAAAATTGGACTCACCGTCTTTATTTTTAAAGGTAATCGTGCGTGTCTTCGCATCTATCTTGACAACATCACCTTGATACAAGTCATAAATGGTATCGACGATAGCAGCAGCTTCAACCTTAGGTTTAGCGGGGCTGGCAGGTTGCGCCTGAACAAGACTAGTCGATGCGAGCAATGCAGCAGTTACAGCAGCGATGTGAAGGGATGATTTTTTCATGGAGTTCCTTTTGGTTTGATAAAAATGTAAAGCGTTTCTAGTTTTACTGCGTACTAATGAAGATTGGATTCAATAAGCTGGGTTTGACTTTCTTGGCGCTCCCACCAATTGCCGACAAAATAACCTTGTAGCCAGTCAATGCATTGACTCACCTTGCCAGGCACAAGGCGTGGGGAAGAAAACACGGCATGGATTTCTTGGGAGGGCAAGGTCCAGTCCGTCAAAATGGGCTGCAAACTTCCTTTTTGAACGGAGTGGTGCGCTACATACCAAGGGATTGTTGCTAGACCCATGTTAGCGATGGTGGCAGCCAACAGAGTAGATAAGTTGTTCGAGTACAGTGGACCTTTAACGGGGATGGAGAGTGCCGCGCCATCGGCCCCGCTAAAGTGCCAACGGTGGTTATCCTGAACCGAGCTATAGATTAAAGCCTGATGCTCCGTTAACTCGGTTGGATGCTTGGGCGTGCCATGCACTTCTAGATAGGCCGGGCTGGCAACCAGCACCCAGGGGTTGAGCCCCAAGTAGCGCGAACCCAGAGAGGAGTCTGGCAGGCGGCCCATGCGAATCGCCAAATCAATCCCTTGCTCGACTAAATTGACGTAGTGGTCATCCAAACTCAGGTGCACTTGCAGTTGAGGGTGCTGGCTCATGAATTCCAGTATCAAGGGCGTCAAAATACGGCGGCCAAACCCAACCGAAGAGCTAATGGATAGCTTTCCCTGAATTTTGCTCTGCAAGAGGGCGGCTAAATTATCCGCATCCTCTAACTCCCGCGAAATGACTTTGCATTTCTCGTAATAGATTTGTCCGATTTCGGTCGGGGTGACCCCCCTAGTGCTGCGATGCAGCAAAAGTGAACCGAGGCGTTTCTCTAAAAAGGCAATGTGTTTGGTGGCAGTCGGCTGAGTAATGCCAAGGCTGATGGCAGCCTTGCTAAAGGAGCCAGTCTCGACGACGCGAACAAAAAGGGCGATGCCCTGGATGCGATCCATTTGCTTATTTTAGCCTGATTTCCATTTGGGATATTCCAAATTGGAATAGGTGATATGAATGGGCTTACCGTTCTCATTTCAGGCGGAAATGGCGATCATGCATTCATTCTTAAAAACGTGGAGGAGACATCATGGCCAAAATGAAAGCCGCAATGGCTGCAGTATTAGTAATGGAAAAAGAGGGCATTACCACCGCCTTTGGTGTTCCAGGCGCAGCAATCAACCCGCTTTATGCTCAATTGCGCGAGCGTCAGTCGATTACGCACATTTTGGCCCGCCACGTTGAGGGAGCTTCCCACATGGCTGAAGGCTATACCCGCGCCAAGGCTGGCAATATTGGTGTTTGTATTGGTACCTCAGGCCCTGCTGGCACCGACATGATCACCGGCCTTTACTCTGCCATTGCCGATTCCATTCCAATTTTATGCATCACCGGCCAAGCGCCGCGTGCTCGCCTGTACAAAGAAGACTTTCAAGCCGTTGATATCGAATCCATCTCCAAGCCCGTAACCAAGATGTCTGTTACGGTTCGCGAGCCAGGCTTAGTGCCCCGCGTATTCCAGCAAGCCTTTCATGTGATGCGCTCAGGACGTCCTGGCCCAGTCTTAATCGATTTACCAATTGATGTTCAGTTAGCCGAAATCGAATTTGATATTGATACCTACGAGCCATTACCGGTTTATAAGCCTGCTGCAAGCCGTAAGCAAATCGAAAAAGCCATTGAAATGCTCATGGCTTCTAAAAAGCCCTTGATCGTATCTGGCGGCGGCGTTATTAATGCCGATGCAGATAAGTTACTAGTTGAGTTTGCTGAGTTGACAGGCATTCCCGTTATTCCAACTCTGATGGGTTGGGGCACGATTCCCGATGACCATCCGCTAATGGCAGGTATGGTTGGATTGCAAACTTCGCACCGCTATGGCAATGCCACGATGCTCGCCAGTGACTTTGTTTTGGGTATCGGTAACCGCTGGGCTAACCGCCACACTGGTTCACTTGAGGTGTATTGCAAAGACCGTAAGTTTGTCCACGTCGATATCGAGCCAACGCAAATTGGCCGCGTCTTTAACCCAGACTATGGCATCGTTTCTGATGCAAAAGCCGCTTTGGAATTGTTTGTTGAAGTAGCCAAAGAATGGAAAGCCAAAGGCAAGCTCAAAGACTACAGCGACTGGGTTAGCCGTTGCCAAGAGCGCAAGCGTTTGATGTTGCGCAAGACCAATTTTGATAATGTACCTATTAAGCCACAGCGCGTATACCAAGAGATGAACTCGGTGTTTGGTCGCGACACAGTCTATGTATCGACCATTGGTTTGTCGCAAATTGCGGGCGGTCAATTCTTGCATGTGTATGGCGCTCGCCAGTGGATCAATTGCGGTCAAGCCGGCCCCTTAGGCTGGACTATTCCTGCAGCGCTCGGCGTGTTAGCCGCTGATCCAACCAAGACAGTCGTTGGTCTTGCTGGTGACTATGACTTCCAGTTCTTGATTGAAGAGTTGGCCGTCGGCGCTCAGTTCCATTTACCACTGGTTATGGTTTTAGTGAATAACAGCTACCTCGGCTTGATTCGTCAAGCGCAGCGCGGCTTTGAGATGGACTACTGCGTGCAACTCGCTTTTGACAACATCAACGTCGATGATCAAAATCTCAAGGGCTATGGCGTTGACCACGGTAAAGTCGTTGAAGGTCTTGGCTGTAAGGCCCTCCGTGTAACCGACCCCAGCAAGATCAATGCCGTTTTGATCGAAGCGCAAAAGATGGCCAAAGAATACCGAGTTCCAGTAGTAGTGGAAGTGATTCTTGAAAAGATCACCAATATTGCGATGGGTACGGAGATCAACAATGTCAATGAGTTTGAGGACATTGATTGCCGTCACCCTGCTGGTACTGAAGGATTGGTTACAGCCGGTTTGCTCGAGTAATTGATTTAATCAATAAAATGCTGTTCTAATGCGGTATTACGAAGGTAATACCGCAACTTTTTTTGCTATTTGGTTTTTATTTGTTTGAATTTGATAAGGAATAGGAATGCCGAAGTTTGCTGCTAATCTCACCATGTTGTTTAATGAAGTTCCATTCATGGAGCGCTTTGACAAGGCTGCAGCAGCCAACTTCAAGGCAGTCGAGTTCCTATTTCCGTATGCATTTCCAGCTTCCGATATCAAAGCAAAGCTCGATCAAAACAAACTTACTTTGGTATTGCACAATTTACCTGCGGGCAATTGGGAGGCTGGTGAGCGCGGTATTGCCTGCCTACCAGATCGTATCGAGGAGTTTCGGAAGGGCGTAGCCAATGCAGTGGAGTATGCAACGGCATTGGGCGTGACACAAGTGAACTGCTTAGCCGGAAAAATGCCGGAAGGCGTTGCCCATGCTGTATTACGTACTACTTTAATCGATAACCTAAAGTACGCTGCCGCTGAGCTGAAAAAGGCCAATATCAAGCTCCTGATTGAGCCCATCAATACTTTTGATATTCCAGGTTTCTTCTTATCTGGAACGCAGCAGGCCATCGACATCATCACTGAAGTGGGTTCTGATAATTTATTTCTGCAATACGACATTTACCATGCACAACGCATGGAGGGCGAGCTTGCTAACTCGATTCAAAAGCACATAGGCAAAATTGCCCATATTCAATTGGCTGATAACCCCGGACGCAATGAGCCTGGTACCGGTGAAATCAATTACGCTTATATTTTTGCCATGCTCGATCGCATTGGTTATACGGGTTGGATTGGTTGCGAATACAAACCTGCAGCAACGACAGAAGCTGGCTTAGGTTGGTATAAGCCTTTTGCATAAACTGAAGCGCATCTCCATCTCAGCTGCTCGTCTTGCTTTTTAATAAATAATAAAAATCCATCACTTGAAATAGGATAACTACCATGTCACAACTCAAACTCGGTTTCGTCGGTCTTGGCATTATGGGCGCCCCCATGGCTGGACATTTAGTTACTGCAGGCCATACGGTTTATGTTAATACGCGCAGCAAGGTACCAGAGGCAATTACGAAATCAGCTGCAATTCAATGCGCAAGCCCGGCTGAAGTTGCTGAGAAAGCCGACATCATTTTCACGATGGTTCCAGATACCCCGGATGTCGAGCGCGTTCTCTTTGGTGATAAAGGAATTGCCAGCGGCTTAGCGAATGGCGGCAAGGGTAAAGTGGTAGTGGACATGAGCTCCATATCACCGATTGCAACCAAAGAATTTGCAAAGCGAATTAATGCATTAGGCGCTGATTATCTAGATGCACCAGTCTCTGGCGGTGAAGTGGGCGCAAAAAACGCAACCCTGTCGATCATGCTCGGCGGCGATGAAGCCGTCTTTGCACGTGTTAAGCCTGTACTCGAATTAATGGGCAAGAACATTAACTTAGTCGGCGGTAATGGCGACGGTCAAACGGCCAAAGTGGCCAACCAAATTATTGTGGCCCTGAACATTGAAGCGGTTGCTGAGGCGCTCTTATTTGCAGCTAAGGCTGGCGCTGATCCTGCTAAAGTACGTCAGGCATTAATGGGCGGCTTTGCGAGCTCCAAAATTTTAGAAGTACATGGTGAGCGTATGGTCAAGCGCACATTCGATCCTGGATTCCGGATTGAATTGCATCAGAAGGATTTAAATCTAGCACTCAATAGTGCCCGTGCATTGGGTGTTTCTTTACCCAATACCGCCACTGCCCAAGAGCTATTTAACTCCTGCGCAGCCCACGGCGGCAAAGCATGGGACCATTCGGCGATGGTGCGTGCCTTAGAAAAATTGGCTAATTTCGAGATCGGTCAAAAGGCCTAATCAATTAGTGCGAGTTTGACTTAAACCAGTATTGGATTCGGTTGCATAATAATCAGCATGAATTCACTACTGGTTGTTTACCTTCACGGCTTTCGCTCTTCCCCACGCTCGAGTAAAGCTCGAATGACTGGCGATGCCATCGCGTATCGCGTAGAGCAGGGCGCTACCATCGAATGGTATTGCCCGCAATTGCTCGCCTCCCCGCGTGAGTCCATGGACATGGTTCAACGCCACATCGATGCCGCCAAGGCGGATCGATTAACCGTGATCGGCTCTTCTTTAGGTGGTTTTTATACCAACTACCTTGCAGAGCGTTATGGTTGCAAGGGCATCGCATTAAATCCGGCCGTGAAGGCAGGGCGCGAACTGGCACCCCATGTGGGCATGATGACCGCCTACGACAGCGAAGAGCCTTTTGACTTTAGGGCTGAATACATCGATGAGCTCAATCACCTGCAGGTGGAATCCATTACGCTCCCTGAACGCTATCTACTCTTGGCCGCCACCGGCGATGAATTACTCGACTGGAGGGAGAT
>CAMEXM010000043.1 GCA_945947155.1 Polynucleobacter meluiroseus
CACCCGATAGTGTGTGCCGTTATTGTGAGTCGCGCGGTATTTGCAGAAAGGGGATGTGGTGACCCGAGCGCAATCCAATCAGCAACGCGCGTGCGATCCAGCGCGCTCAGTGATGGTGTCTGCTTGCGCCGGCAGTGGCAAGACCTGGCTACTTGTGGCGCGTCTGGTGCGCATCTTACTGGCCGGGGCCAAGCCCCATGAAATCCTGGCACTTACGTTTACGCGCAAGGCTGCCCAAGAGATGCGCGAGCGCTTGTATGGCCTCTTGGAGCAATTTGCCCGATGCGATGAGGCAACATTACTTGCTGCTCTCCGTGAGCGTGGCCTGAATGACACCGAGGCGCGAGCTGCCGTACCCCAAGCCCGTGCCTTATATGAAACCGTGCTAGCCAGCCCGCAAGCCATTGTGATTGATACCTTCCATGGTTGGTTTGGCAAGCTCTTGGGCGCTGCGCCGGTATCGATTGGCATTCAGCCAGGATTTAGTTTGCGCGAAGATAGTAAGCGCCTACAAGAGGAATGTTTAGCCGATTGGTGGAGTCAAGTACCCAAGGCGCTTAAGCCCCATTACGAAACCCTATTACAACAGCTCGGCGCCCATGAAACCCTGCAATTTTTAACAGGCAGCTACAGTGCATTTAAGCAACGGGGTGCGTGGACTTTTTTTGAGGCGCACTGCGCCGAACGGGGCACTACTCCCATTCAGGAGCTGCAAGGGATGCTGACGCAGGTGAGTGCGCCCGATGCCGTATTGCGCTTGTGGAACGCCCCGAATGCCCTTGCCGATTTAGAGCTCCTGCTGCGTTGCTTTGCCAATAGTACGCAAACCGAAAAAAATTACTGTGCAGTAATTGAAAAAGCAATTGAATCCAAAAAAGCCGGATTGGATATTACGCAACGCAACGAGTTAATCGCAGCGCTTGAAGCCATTTTCTTAACGAAAGAGAAAACGCCGCGCACTGCAAACGCCAAAGTATCAGCGGATCTAAAAAAATGGCTGAACAAAGTCGATCAGGGCATCAGCGAATCCAGTTACATTGCCTGCAAAGAGGCCTGGGCAGAAGCATTTTTAGCCAATGTTCAGCGTGAGCGCGAAGCATCTGCTCTAAAACTGAATACCGCCTGGTTTGCCATGAGCGCAGCGATGCTTGCCCATGTGCAGGCCAGCAAAGAGGCAATGCGCGTGCGTGATTTTGATGACCTGGAGATTGGGGTGAGCCAATTGATGGCAGATTCAAGTCATGCGGCTTATCTTCAAGCCCGTCTCGACTCACGCTACCAGCATATCTTGATTGATGAGTTTCAGGATACCAACCCCCTGCAATGGCAGATCTTACGGTCTTGGTTGGAGGGCTATGGTGCTGACGTGAGCAAGCCGAGTATTTTTATTGTGGGCGATCCAAAGCAATCGATTTACCGTTTTCGGCGCGCCGATCCACGTCTATTTAACACTGCAAAAGAATTTTTGCAGGGCGAGCTGGGCGCGGATTTAATTGAGCTCGACGTGACTCGGCGTAATGCGCCAAACATTAATGATGCCGTTAATCGTACCTTTACCAGCGCACTCTTGCCAGAAAGCTACCCCTATACGCTGCAAACTACGGCATGGACAGCACCACACTCGCTGGATGCAAGAGCAAATGCAGTCAATCAAGGTGAGGCCTATTTACTCCCCTTAATTCCTCTAGTGGAACACGAGACGCATGAGCGATTGGGCAATGCCTTTGCAGGCCCATTGCCGGATTCGAGTGAGACGGGCAGTGTCGTGCAGCGCTATTGTGAGGGCCAGCGCATCGCCCAGATTATTCGCGAGGTGATGCAAATGCGTCGTGTGCTGGAGTCGGTGGATGGCGAGCCAGTTTGGCGTGATCCGCGGCCAAGCGATTTTTTACTTTTAGTTAAGCGCCGCAAGTATTTACCGCAATACGAGCGCGCGATGCGCGAAGCCGAACTTGCTTTTGAAAGTTCACGCCTTGGGGGCTTATTAAATACTCTAGAGATCGATGATCTGATCGCGCTCTTAACAGTTCTCGTTACTCCACGCCATGATTTGCCATTGGCACAGGTGTTGCGTAGCCCTCTTTTTGGAGCAAACGAAGATCAAATGCAGTCGCTGGCAATTTCGCTTGCAAGTGAGGGCTACCGATCTTGGTGGGACGCCTTGCAGGCCAGTCCCGATCCAGTATTACTGAAAGCAGGACGATACCTCGAGTACTGGCGTATTTTGGGGGAGCACTTACCGGTGCATGACTTACTCGATCAAATTTATGCTGAAAATGATGTACGCATGCGCTATGCGATTGCCTCCGATGATTTACTGAGGCCGCAGGTTTTGGCCAACATCGATGCCTTTTTAGAGCTCGCCCTCAATCACGACGGCGGGCGCTATCCGAGTTTAGGTCGCTTTATTGCGGAGATGAAGGCCATGCGCCAGGGCGATGATGATGAAACTCCAGATGAAGGGGAGATGGATCTGGATGGCGAGACCGCAGAAACCATTGAACTTGAGGATGCCAGCGCACTTTCCGATGCCGATCGCAATAAACGCGTACGCATGATGACCGTGCATGGCGCTAAAGGATTGGAGGCGCCATTTGTGATTTTGCTGGATACCAACCACACCACTGGCATGAATCAGCACCGCGGCATCTTGCTAGATTGGCCCCCCAATGAAGTTGCCCCGATTCATTTATCCGCTTTTACCAAAGATACTATTACTAGTCCCCGCACGCAGATTCAGGAAGAAGAGCAGCGAATCGCCCGCAATGAAAACTGGAATGCACTTTATGTGGCCATGACCCGTGCCAAGCAAGGGCTTTGGATCAGTGGCGTAGCGACATCCTCCGCCAAAGAAGGTGGCCTTGATGTTGATTCCTGGTATCACCGCATTCAGTCGGCCGAGCTGCCTGATTATGTTGTATCGGAGGAAGTGACTGCCGTCCTAGATGATGCAAGACCCAATCTACCAAGCCAAGGCGATGCACGCATACCATTTTCGATCGATGACTTTGCGCTCGATTGGGATGTGGCGCAATCCAGCCATGCCTTGCAACAAGCGAAGATTGAAAGTGGCACTGCAAATATTAATACTGCAGTTAATTCAACAGAGCCCGAGATTGACCCCCGTATTTTGGAAGACGGCGTGTATTTTCATGCGCTCTTGGAGTGCTGCACATTACAAAGTGGCGGTACTGCCGCTGATTTGCCGAGTCTGACTCAAACCATGAATTGGTTCGGGATTGATGAGGCAAGGGCTACGCTAGCTCTGTTGAGGGCTAAAACGGTCTTACAAACGGATGCCTTGAAGCCCTACCTGCTGGATGGTAACTGGATTCAGGCGTGGAATGAAATCGATGTACTCATTCCCGCTGATGTAACGCAAGCAGCAGGTGAAAACAGTAAAACCATTCATACGCGGTTTGATCGTTTAGTTGAGTTTGCGGATCGCTTGGTGATTTTGGATTACAAACTCAGCCTACCCAAAGAAGGCGATCACAAATCCGCCCTGTATCAAAAGCAGTTGCAGCAGTACGCGACTGGACTGCAACGCCTCCGAAACGATAAACCCATTGCAGCTTATTTGGTTTCAGCGGAGGGAGAGTTGCTGCAATTGGTTTGAGCCTACTCTACTAGCCAGCCTCGAGGGCTTTGCGTAAGTAGGGATCGATATCACCTTGGCCGAGCAACCAGCGCTTATAGTCGGCAGGAACATCCGCCATTGCCGTTCCTTTGTGTTTTCCAAAGGGCATGACGCTGGGTGATCGTGCGTTTTCTGAGGCAAGCCAAAGTGCTTCAATGCTGGTAATGGAGCGGGCTTGGCATATGTGCTGCAAGATGACGGCGCAGATCCCGACATCGGCTAGTGCGCTATGGGCATTTTTTAGCATGTCCTTTGCATTCTTGCGATCGAGAAAATAGAGCAGGGCGCTTTGATTGTGGCTATCGAGATCAGGCCAAATCGATCGGGCCAAGGCTAAGGTACAGATGCGCTTGATATCGGGATTACCAATGGCTTGCCAATCAAAATCGACGTTGTGACCAATCATGTATTGCGTATCCGCCGGCAAGGCAAAGGAAGCGCTCGGCGGGCAATCGATGAGCTCCTCATCCAAAATGTGGTGCGTTGCTAAAGCCCCCAAGCTAATCGGCTTGCCTGGGTTATAGCGTTGCACCCAAGGATTGCAGGTCGTAAACGGGCTCAAGGTGCTGAGCTCGAGCCATGCCGCCTCAATAATGACGGGATTATTTTTATCGGTTGCTTCGGTATCAAAAATGATGGTATTTGGCATGGTCATTCAGTCTGCATTAAGTTAAGCTAGACTTTAGCTGATTAGTGATGGTCGCAAGCAATATCTAGCCATTAGGCTTAATTTGACTACTGTCAAGAAGAAGTCACGGTTTTGTGCTCTAATCGCGACCATGATTACAGTTGTTATCGCCTCGTACCAATACGGGCACCTCGCAGCACATTGCATCGAATCGCTGCTGTCGCAAAGCCGCATGCCGGAACGCATTCTATTTGTGGATGATGGCGCGCATGACTGCGCTCATCTACCGATGCTATATCCCGATATCGAATTTATTTTGCGCCCACACAATTTAGGTACGGTGGCCAACTTTCAAGACATGCTGTCGCGGGTTGAAACCGAGTACGTACTCTTTATCGGGGCTGACAATTGGTTGCGCTCTGATTCGATTGAATTGCTGACTGCCCATGCGGGTGCAGATATTGTGACCTATGACATTGTGGTGACTGGCGAGCTCAAGGCAGAGATTACCTTACGCGTTCCTGGCCAAACCCAGTTGCATCAAGGTGATTTGTATTGGGACCGGCAAGGATTGCACCATGGCTCAATGATGTATCGTACGCAACTGGGCAAGCAAGTTGGATATCACAAGCGCTTTGCTGAGCGTTCCAATCCCCAAGAAGACTGGAACTTATGGGACAAGATGCGAGAGCAGGGCGCTTCGGTTAGCAGCATTCAGGAGGGCTTGCTGTATTACCGTCGCCACCGTGAAAACTTTTTAAAGTACGGCGAGGCGGATTACGCGCCACACCTTCAGGAGCTGGCATTGCAGGAGTAAGCCGTTCGCTTTACTCGTTGAGTGCTCGCAATTGATTCAGGGCAGCTTCATCGAGGTGTAGTTTGACTCCCAGTGATCCAGAGCCATTGTGCACAGGGCTTTTGCACAAGCCGATTTCCAGTGCAATGATTTCAGAATAAATAGAACACGCTTGAGCAATTCGGCTAATGAGGCGCTCTTGGGTTTCGTAATGGCAGTCTGTTGCTAAGCGATCAATTTCAAGAACCAGCGGATCATAGTCAAATACATGCGCCATGCCATCTTCGGGAATCAAAACCAAGTCGGCATCGATCGAGAAGGTTAAATTGAGAACGTGTTCATCCGGAACGGTATCGCCCGGACCATAAATGCCTATAGTGCAGCGTAGTCTTAAGTCTTTAAGTTCAATAGAGGCTTGTAAGGTCATAAAAGTGGGGTCTTCGATGGGGCAATGCATCCTATCCTAATCCCAATCAGGCAATCTCCCATCATCTTGCAATTACTCAATAAAATACCATTTGAATCAATTAGTTATATTAATTCGGGTATTTACTTACATATTGGGATAGTGAATTGCATCGAAATAGTTTAGGCTTGTAAATTGAGTGGGTATTCAATCTCCGGTGTCAAGAGACATGCCTTCTGATTGTTACCAGCACGCGAGACGAGACCAATGCATACGACCGATGTGGAGATCCTAGCATTGACCCATGTTCCATCCATTGGCTTTGCTATCTTGCAGGCAGATGGGGTGGACTCAGAAAGGTGTCTGCACCAAATGCAACGTTGCTTGCGTTTGCTAGGCATTGATGATTTGCTTGATGGTGAAGTACACAACGCTAGCGATGCGTCTTGGTTGCACCTCAGCGCAAATGATCGGCTTCAAGCCTTATGCCCCCATTTTGATACCGCCCCCATTCAAGCGTTTTTGTCTGGACGTAGGCTGGATCGTGAGAGCCAAATGGTTGCCGAAATCATCTTGGCCATGGCGCTCAGTCCGCAGACCATTCCGTTCAAAACCATTCGTGATTTTAAAAGCGCGCTGCGGATGCGCCGCAATGCCGTTGACGTAGCCTCCCGAACGGAGTTGAGTTTTGACACGGACGCAATCACTCGTCCCCAAGCCTACTGGGTTTACAGCAAGGAGAATGGCTTTTTATTGCGGCAGGGCGTGTCTTTAGTAGAGGGTTTGGAGCGCGCGTTGTGTCCTGACGTGAGTGGATCCACCTATGCCTTTTCATGTCAGCGTGCTTCCGAATATTTAATGCTGTACGCGGTTGTGCGTGAGTTGTCTAAAGTAAATCAAGCGGGCTTGCATGCGGTTGAGGAGCAATGGCGCAAGCGAGCCTTAATGGGCGATGATTTTCTGTTCCGCTTTTTAGAGGAACGTGGCACCCGTGAAAATCCCATGCCAATGCGGTATTACATTCCGGGTGATCGGATTTGGTTTAAGAACCCCGACGACCATTCTTCTGATATTGAAGGGTTCGAGGGATCGTGGGTTATTTATTTAGGCGGTGGACGCTTCTGTAATTTATGGGATCGCGAGCGACCCTATGCCCTCGAAGAAAAGTGCCTAGAGATTTATTATTGGAGCCAGTGCGTTGAAGTGAGTCCTGCAGGCCTTCCCTGGATGAACGAGGCGGCCGTGAAGGATCGGGTTCAATTGGCCCTTAGCGATCCAGCTATTAAGAATCCGATACTAGAAAAAATGATGGTGTATCGCGATCCCGCAGGCGTCTATGCCGATGGTGGGTGCATTGACTTGAGCCGTGACTCGTTTGGCTCGGTATATACAGAGCCTCTTCGAAGCGAATAGGTTCGCTTTGCATCCACATGAGGGCAATTTTTTGGTGTTAAAGTCAGTCCATGATTTTGCCCCCAAGCCATGTTCTTCAAGCCGACAATCTCTCCAAGCGGGTGTCATCCGAGCGCTGGCTTTTTCGTGACCTAAATCTCTCCCTTGCCAGCGGTGAACAGCTTGCATTGCAGGGTGCATCGGGGGTTGGAAAATCAACGCTTTTAAATCTACTGGCGGGCTTAGACGAGCCCGATGCGGGGCGAGTCTTATATCAAGGTCAGGATTTATCTTTGATGAGCGAGACAGAAAGTCTAGTGCTGAGACGTACGGCTTTTGGTTTTGTGTTTCAGGCCTTTCATTTGATGCCACACCTTACGGTTTTGCAAAACACCATGGTGCCATGCTTACTGGCTGGCATGCCGGTAAAGCAGGCAACGGAGGAGGCGAGTTCTTTATTGAACTTGCTTGGCCTGAATCAATGCATTGAAGCATTTCCAGCAACGTTGTCTGGCGGCGAACAGCAGCGCGTAGCACTTGCTCGCGCTTTAGTTCACAGACCGCAGTTAGTGCTAGCAGACGAGCCTACTGGTAATCTCGATCCTCAGACAGCAAAACAAGCGCTTGATTTACTTTGCCTTACTTGCCGCACCCAGGGCGCCGCATTACTGATGGTGACGCATTCAGCCGAAGCTGCCGCGCGACTTGATCGCACTTTTGTATTAACCGGATGATGCTGTTTTATTGGCTTTTAGTATCGGCATTCAAAGCGCAACCGGGCCGTTGGCTGATTGCCGGATTTACAGTGGCGCTGGGTATCGGTTTAGCGGTAGCGATTCATACGGTTAACCGCAGCGCACTAAATGAGTTTGGGCGTGCGCTTGATCTAATTAATGGCCAAGCTTCAGCGCAATTGATTATGCCGACGGGTGATTTTCCAGATACGCTCTACGACGCCGTGGTCGCACGTCAGGCCGAGTTGGGTATTCGGGCGGTTAGTCCGGTATTTGAGCGCACGACGCAATCCATTCGAGTATTCGGACTCGATGTATTTCAAGCGGGACGGGTAACTCCAGCACTCATGCCATCGGCATCGGAAGGCCAAGGCCTGGAGCTTTTCGATCCCAATGCCATTTTTTTATCTGCGACGGCTTTAAATTCCTTGAACCTTGCCATCGGCGATGACTTGACCTTGTCTTTTGAGGGAAAAAAGCAAACGGTTCGGATCGCAGGACTTGTTCCAGGTGCTGCAGGCCAGAGTTTGGCTGTAATGGATTTGGGGGCAGCGCAGTGGCGTCTGGATGGCCTAGGGCGATTAAGTCGGTTGGATATTCAGCTGGAGGACGGACAGAGTTTTAATCAGTTAACCGCTGCATTGGCGAAATCCAATCTAGGTCTTTTGCTGGTAACCGCCGACGATCGTGATCGACGCATGTCCAACTTATCGCGCGCCTATCGCGTGAATTTAACGGTACTAGCCCTGGTCGCACTATTTACGGGCGCTTTTTTAGTGTTCACGACAATTGGCTTTTCCGTTTTACGTCAGCAAACGCAACTTGCGCTATTGAGCGTACTGGGTGCTGGCCGAACTTGGTTATTTGCTGTGGTACTTACGCAAGCCGCTCTGGTGAGTGCGTTTGGTGGGGTAATCGGCATTGGTTTCGGGCTGGCAATGGCTGCCGTATTGTTACGCGTGTTGGGCGGTGACTTGGGCGCCGGCTTTTTCTCCAGCACGGTACCGCCACTGGATATTGACCCTAGCGCACTGTTTGGTTTTTGGTTTTTATCGGTGGTCGTTGGTGTCCTGGCAGGTTACTTCCCTGCCCGAGCAGCTACGACTCGAGCGCCGATGCAGCAGTTGCGTGCTGGTGCCGGTGAACGCATTCTGAAACCGGTGGTGCGCGGTCGTTGGGCCATGGTATTTGCGATGACGAGTTTGGTGTTGGCATTTATGCCAGCAATCGATGGATTGCCTATTCCTGCCTATGCATCCATTGCCTTTGTATTGTTTGCTGGCATTGCAATGACGCCAATGTTGGTTCGTTATTGCTATTTATGGTTCAAGCGCCAGATATCAAAACAAGACTCCCGATCCCATTCACCGGCATTTATTCTTGCAGTGTGGCGTTTGGCTCAAGCACCGGCCAGTGCCGCCGGTTTGATTGCGGGGGTTGTGGCAGCATTGGCTTTAACCGTAGCAATGGTGGTGATGGTAGCCAGCTTTCGAGATTCGGTAACGCAGTGGTTGGATCAAGTATTACCAGCGGATTTGTATGCAAGCCTAAGTCGGTCTGACTTAAATCAGGACTTAATCAATGATCCCCGTTTAGTGGATGCAATAGCTGCCATTCCTGAAATTACCCGAGTGGAATTTACACTGCAGCAAAAAATCGTATTTCGGGCGGATCGACCTGAAGTCGCTCTGATTGCGCGACCCGTTCCGCTGGCACGTGCGGCCGAGGTTCTGCCATTAACGGGCGATCTTGTTGCTCAGACGGCAACGGGAGCCGCTCTCTTACCAGTGGTTTTTGTCTCTGAAGCGATGGCAGATCTGTATGGCTGGAAACCAGGGCAAGTGCATGTATTACCGTTAACAAGGTCGGCAAACAGACCGATTTCAGTGTGGGTGGGTGGTGTCTTTCGGGACTACGGTCGTCAGCATGGGGCGATTGTGATTGATATTGCAAATTACCAGGCCTTAACTCAAGACCAGCGCCGTACCGACACTGCGCTTTGGCTCACGTCGGGTAGTAATCCTTCGGCAGTGTTGGAAAGGTTACGTAGTCAGTTTCCCCAATTTAACGAGATGGAGTTTCGAAGTTCGGCCAATTTACGTGCTTTATCCCTGACTATTTTTGATCGGAGTTTTGCCTTGACCTATGCCCTTGAGGTTGCGGCTTTATTAGTGGCCCTTTTTTCAGTTGCCGCTGGGTTTGCAGGACAAGCGCTGCTGCGTCAAAAGGAGTTTGCCTTGATGGAGCACTTGGGCCAGTCAGCGCAAGAGCGTACTCAATGGCTGACCTATGAATCAGGCATGCTACTTGGGCTGGCTGCCGTATGGGGTACGGTACTGGGTTTAATCATGAGTCAGTTATTGATTCATCGGGTCAATCCCCAATCATTTGGCTGGACCATGGAAACCAGCATTCCCATCATTGCGCTCACTGTATTGGCCATGGCAATCGTTTTACTTGGAATTGCTGCTGCAGTTTGGACTGCAAATCGCAATTTAAATCCCAAACGCTTAGGCCTTGCCTTGCGAGAGGATTGGTGATGCACAACACGCCGCGTCGGCTTTACCTCAAGAGTCTCATTTTATTGGGCATCAATCCTTCCTTACCATCTCTGGCTGAGTCAACTTCGCCACCTTATCCCGAGGTGCGGCCGCGAGCGCTGGTCTTTCCCCGCGACTACGGCGCCCACCCGGAATTCCGTACCGAATGGTGGTACATGACAGGGTGGCTTGGGCAGGGCGAGGATGCCATTGGATTTCAGGTGACCTTCTTTCGAAGTCGAACGCGCCACCCCGCAGACAACCCGAGTCGCTTTGCGCCCCAGCAGTTATTGTTTGCCCATGCGGCATTGGCAATACCGAGCGAAGGCAAACTGCGGCACGCTGAGCTTGCCGGTCGTGCGGGTCCCGCTGGCGCTGCATTTAGTTCGCTCGATACTGATCTGCACTTATCCGGCTGGCGCTTACAACGCCAGAGCAATGGCAGTTATTCGGTTGTAATTCCGGCGGATACCTTCACCCTAACGCTAGAAGCCAAGCCGCCCCAAGGCCCAGTGTTGCGGGGAGTTAGCGGAGTGTCGTCAAAAGGACCTGCAGCGCAATTTGCCAGTTATTACTACAGTCGCCCTCAGCTGAATGTATCGGCACAAATTACCCTGAAAAGTGTGTCCAAGAGTGCGCGTACATCAGAACAGCGCTTAAATAAAACGGGGCTTGCTTGGTTTGATCATGAATGGTCGAGTAGTTTAATGATGCCGGGTGCAGTGGGTTGGGATTGGATCGGGATTAATCTGCTGGACGGTGGCAGCATTATGGCTTTTCGGATGCGCGACGCGGCTGGCGTTACGGTGTTTAGTGAGTGGGATTGGCGCGATGCGCTTGGTAAGCCATTAGAAACGCATCGCAATGCCAGTTGGATTCCGCTGGGGCAATGGCGCTCTCCGCGATCGTTATATACCTACCCAGAACGCTTCACCTTGCGCGTTGGCTCACGGGAATGGACACTGCAGCCCTTGATGCGGGATCAAGAGGTAGATGCCCGTGCCAGTACGGGTGGATACTATTACGAAGGGGCAGTTCAGCTGATAGAGCAGGGTAAGGTAGTGGGTAGAGGCTATTTGGAGCTGACCGGCTATGGCACTCCAGTCTCCTTATAATTCCTAAAACACGCTTCACGTACACTCGCACCCATGGTAAATAAACTCAATAGCCTAACTGGCTGGCTTCGCGACTATCACGTTCTTGCGCGTTACAGAACACAGTGGATCTTTGCGGGCCTATTTTTATTGTTGGCCGCGGCAGCCACCTTGGCAGTGCCCTTGGCATTTCGGGGGGTGGTCGATACCGGTCTAACCAGCGATGCCATTGACTTACAGTTCATTTACTTATTGCTATTGGCGGCTGTCTTGGCGGTAATGACCGCCAGCCGTTTTTACATGATGTCGTGGCTGGGTGAGCGCGTCGTGGCCGACATTCGGCAGCGCGTTTTTGAGAACGTATTGCGCCAAAGCCCCCGCTATTTTGAAACCCTACAAACAGGGGAAGTGTTATCGCGCTTGACGAGCGACACCACCTTAGTGCAAACCTTGGTAGGGTCAAGCATCTCGATTGCACTCCGCAGTTTGGTGATGTTGATTGGTGGCATGACCATGATGCTGGTGACCAGCGCTTGGTTGGCCGGCATCATGATTGTGCTGCTTGCCGTCATTGTCTTGCCGCTCTGGGCGCTGGGCCGGCGCGTACGAAAAATGTCACGCACAAGCCAAGATAAAGTTGCTGATACGAGTGCCATGGCTGGAGAGGTATTGAACGCCATCACGACGGTGCAAGCATTTACCCGTGAGCCCCATGAACAGCAACGCTTTAATGCGGCAGTAGAAGCTGCTTTCCTCGAGGCGAAGAAGCGCATCACTATGCGCTCCTTGCTTACCGCCATGGCGATTGTGATGTCGTTTGGCGTTATTGTGTTTGTGTTGTGGATTGGCGCGCAGCAAGTCACTGCCGGCGTGATGACTTTAGGTGAGCTAACGCAGTTTGTGCTCTATGCGGTATTAATCGCAGGATCGATTGGCGCGCTTTCGGAGACCTGGGGTGATTTACAGCGGGCAGCTGGCGCCATGGAGCGCTTGGTTGAGTTAATGCAAGCGACGCCCGACTTGGTTTATCAGAACCCCATTACAAGCCAAGAGCAAATTCCATTTCCATCCCTATCAACAATTACATCGACCACTCAAGTGGATGCGGTGGTATTTAGTAACGTGTCATTTGCGTATCCGTCTCGCCCCGACTTTATGGCCATCAAAGACCTTTCATTTTCAATGCGGCAAGGCGCTCGGTATGCGCTAGTTGGACCATCAGGGGCTGGCAAAAGTACCTTGTTTGCAATGCTCTTACGCTTTTATGCACCGACGGCTGGCCAAATTGCTGTCTTAGGCCGAGACATTACTCAGTGGCCGGTCAGTGAACTACGTAATCTGATTGGCATCGTTCCGCAAGAGCCGATTATTTTTGCCTCGAGCGCCATGGAAAACATTCGCTATGGCAAATTGGATGCAAGCGATGAAGAGGTCATTGCTGCCGCAAAAACGGCCCATGCTGATGGGTTTATCTCTGCTTTGCCAGAAGGCTACGCTAGTTTTTTAGGGGAGCGTGGTGTGCGCTTGTCGGGCGGACAAAAGCAGCGGATCTCGATTGCTAGGGCCATATTAAAGAATCCACCCATCTTGTTGTTGGATGAGGCGACCAGCGCCCTTGATGCAGAATCCGAACGTGAGGTGCAACTCGCTTTAGATAGCGTGCTGCCGGGAAGAACGTCGCTCACCATAGCCCACCGTTTAGCGACGGTGCTGCGTGCAGATTGCATCTTGGTCTTGGAGGACGGACAGCTGGTCGAGCAGGGTAGTCATGCTGATTTGATTAAGCAAGGCGGATTGTATGCGCGCTTGGCTGATTTGCAGTTTGCCTAATGGTTCAGCTGTCGCCAGAGTAGCACTCCGCCGCTCGCAAGCTGAATCAAGAGAAGGCTAGTGGCCAGTGCAGCTAAGGTTGTGAAGTACGCTGCTGAAGCTGAATAGAGAACCGGAAGTCCATCGAGTAAAGCGGTTTCACGAAGATAATCCATTCGGGGTATCAACATAAATGCCACGATTGCAGTCGAGGCTGCCAAGATAATGGTGGGTAGGCGCAAGCGCTTGTATTCCACGAGGCCCCGCTTAATCAATAAATTCGAGACGCTAAGAACAATAAAAGCAATACCCAAAAAAAAGTTAGCCAAGTATTGCGTAATGATGTCCGCCAGCATGCCGCCCGCTTGGATGTCGGAAGAAGCAATGCGCACCACAATAACGCTAAGCAACTGCGCTATTAGGCCGCCACCCAGCAACAGGCAAAGGCAGGTAATAAAACGTCTTGTAGCAGAGTACTGATTCAAGGTTTCAGAGGTATTCGATGAGACGGGTGGTTGCATCAGCCAAGTGAGCGGGTAGGGTAATTAAGAAAATATTCATGGAAAGTATCTGCATGAATTAGCTTACTGCAGGGTCTAATTTAGGCTACAACAGACTACTTTTTGAATTTCGGTGGTGAAAACCCCTGTTTGCAGTAGTCTTATACGTGTAATGTAAGAAAAGCGCAAACTCGTAATGTTCGTGTTAAGTCCTTATTTGTTGCCCTAGGGCGACTCTTTTTTAACCAATATTGATCCGTTTTTTTTGTATTTGCTTCCGTTCCTTTCATATAGGATTTATTTACAACACCATGATTCAGATACAAATTTGGGGTGATTTTGAGTGCCCTTACTCCTATCTACAGACGGTGGCACTAGCCAAGCTGAAGGAGCGCTATCAGGATGGCATTGAGATTATTTGGCGGGCGATTGAGCTCACTCCCACGATTGGCACCATGCCGCCATCGGATTCCTACTTGAAGAAACTGCAGCAGGCATCGCTGGAGCCAATTGTCCAAGAAGAAAAGCTGGTACTAGCTACCCCCGCTTTTTTGACTTACACCTGGCTGGCACAAGAGAGTGTGTGTTTTGCCAATAAGCACGGAAAATCGCTGCAACTGGCCTTGGCTATTTTTAAGTCGGTGTTTAGTCAAGGCGGCAACATTAGCAATGAAGATGAAATTATTACCCTGGCCGAGCAAGTTGGCGTAGAGCCCAATGCATTACGCGAAGCCTTTGATGATGGGGTAGTGACCAAGCAAGTGATTGCCGATGAAGAAGAATTCAAGGCAAATGGCTTTCAGGGCGTGCCAGCGATGCTGATTGGTGAAAAGAATTTTTCACCCAAAAGTTTTATGCCGGTCACGGGCTATACCAACCTAGACGAGCTCGAAAAGTTAATTCCGATGAAATCCCTTCTGGGTATTACCTAATCGCCCCCAAACCAATCTAGCCTAAAAGTGCTAGGATTTAGTCATGGTAAAAAAGTTGATCAGTCTCTTGCTAGTCCTATTAGTGCCAATGCAGGCCATGGCGTCCCTCAGTATGGATTTGCAAATGCAGCAAGTGCCTTCCATTGCGCTGGAATTGGTACATGCCAAAGCATCTGTCAACCACGCCTGCCACCAAGAGGTGAGCGCTACCGGAACACAGGAGTTCGAAGCTACTGCTGTTGATAATCAGCGTAACTGCAATGCGTGCCCCTTATGTATGGCTTTTGGCATTACAGGTGATTTCCTTCTTTTGATCACTGCCGATCACCTCTCGCAAAGCGTGAATCATTACACCGAAACCTTCCTTAGCGCCGATCTCTCCGGCTCCATTAAGCCGCCCATTCTGTAACTCCTTAGGATTAGTCCGCTCATTTTTTGGGCATATCTATTTTTTTGGAGCGTTACATGAAAAAAACCATCATTGCTTTAGTTTGTGTCTTATCGTCATTTGCAGTTACAGCTGCAGAATGGATTAACGGCGAAATCGTCCGCATAGATTCTGCGCGCAATCGCATCATGATGAAACACGAATACATCCCCAGCATCAAAATGCAAGCCATGACCATGCCATTCGGTATCAGTAGCGGCCTAAATGTAGAGCCATACAAGCCTGGCGATCAAGTGCGCTTTCAGTTTAAGGTGATAGACGGTACGCTCGATATCACCACAATGGAAAAGCGCAAATGAAGTTCACTGCATTCATCTTTGCTGCGCTGATCGGTTTGCTCGCAATTGCAGGCCCGACGCATGCCGCACCCATGGGCTATAAAAACAGTTGGATGATCATGGGGGACTTTAGTAAAACTTACCAAGAGTTCTCCTTTAACTATGCAACGACTGCCAATGATGCAATTGGGTTTTCAGCCAGCGCTATGCAAACCGATGACTATGTAAAGCGGCAGCAAAATGCGGAGCTGGTTTATACCCGTAAAGTGGCGCGTTGGAATTTGCCGAACGCCCAGGCCAATATCTGGTTTATTGGCGGGCTGGGTTCGACAACTGGTAATGGCTTTGAGGGATCAAAAGCAATGGCCTCCCCTGGGTTGCAGGTCGATTATGAAACTACACGTTTCTATTCCATGGCATCTGCTCGGGTATACGCAGCACAGGGTGCTACCAGCAACATCACTACTGCACGGCTTGGGGGCTCTTTCTATGAGGTGGATTACGACCAGCCACAGCCTTGGCTTGTGATTGAAGCGAGACGCATGACCTTTGTATCGAATCAGTATGAATTCACGCCGATGCTTCGGGTTATTCACAATCGGTATTTTGTTGAGGTAGGCGCTAATTTATCGGGCCAACCCCGTTTTAATTTTATGTACAACTATTAGGATGAACATCATGAAACTAATTAATTTTGTAATTGCAACCGCATTATTGGGATTGAGTCAGGCTAGCCTCGCCAGTATGAAAGTGACCGTGAACGGAATGGTTTGCTCTTTTTGCGCCCA
>CAMEXM010000044.1 GCA_945947155.1 Polynucleobacter meluiroseus
GAGGGCTAAGGCGAGGTTGGCCATCTCAACTACGGCACGTGCGCAGTCAGCGCCCTTAATATGGACGCGCTCGTCGGCCTGCTCATCGGTGTCACAGGTCAAAATGCCGTTAGCAATAGGCAGGCCAGATTCAAGACTCACTTTGGAAACACCAGCAGCAGACTCATTAGAGACCAGCTCAAAATGGTAAGTCTCCCCCCGAATGACGGCGCCCAAAGCAACTAGGCCATCAAACTCGCCAGTCCCGGCCAGTTTTTGGAGTGCAAACGGAATTTCCAGTGCGCCAGGAACGGTCACCAATCGAATGTCGTCTTGTGCCACGCCCAAGTGAATTAATTCAGCAATACAGGATTCGCTTAAGGCATTGCAGTGGTCTTCATTAAAGCGGGCTTGCACAATACCAATGCGCATGTCCTGCCCATTGAGATCGGCCTCTAAAATACCGACGCCGCGGCCTTCGGTGTCATCATCCATGGCAGTAGTGGAAGTCAGGCTAGTCATAAAGGCTCCGATGGGTAGGAAATCAAAAAAGTGATGTTGGGTTTATCTAAACTCAGATGGAATCAAACGGGATATGCCCGGTGATTTCGAGTTTGTAACCGGAGAGGCTCGGTACCGGTGTAGGCTTCGCCAGCAAACGCATTTTGCCTACACGCAAATCCTTCAAAATTTGCGCGCCAATACCGTAACTCCGAAAATCGGTTTTGTGACCAACGGTTTTATTCTCACTTGGCGAAACACTCTTATTGAGTTTATGGAACTGCGATAACCAGTTTGATTCGGATGGCGCTGCAACGCCGGCAATATTGAGAAGTACAACTACACCAACTGGCGCGGCCGCAATTTTCTGCAGGGCATGAGCCAAAGGCCAGGAGTGGGTGCTTTCTTTGCTATCCAAGAAATCCAGGACCGTTGCTGGCTCATGTACCCGCACTAAGGTCTCGATGTTCTCCACTGGCTTGCCCTTCACGAGAGCCAGATGGACGCAGGAGCTGGGGGTATCGCGGTAAACGATCCCTTGAAAATCACCCCAGGGAGTTGAGAAGGTACGCTCACCTTCGCGCACTACGATGCTCTCGTTTTGACTGCGGTACTGAATCAGATCGGCAATGCTGCCAATCTTTAATTGATGCTCTTTGGCAAACTCCAGTAGATCGGGCAGCCTTGCCATGCTGCCATCGTCTTTCATGATCTCGCAAATGACTGCGGTCGGGGAGCAGTGCGCCAATGCGGCGAGATCGCAACCGGCCTCGGTATGGCCAGACCGAATTAGTACACCACCCGGTTGTGCCATGAGCGGAAATACATGGCCTGGTTGAACGAGGTCATTTGGTTTGGCGTGTGGAGCTACTGCGGTTTGAATGGTGTGCGCCCGGTCTGCAGCTGAAATGCCCGTCGTAACGCCGCTGGCTGCTTCAATCGACACCGTAAAGTTGGTACCCATCGATGTGCCGTTGTCGCGCACCATCAGCGGTAAGTTCAATTGCTGGCAACGCTCGCGCGTCAAGGTTAAGCAGATTAAGCCGCGGCCGTGCTTGGCCATAAAATTAATGGCCTCTGGCGTTACGTGATCCGCAGCTAAAACCAAATCGCCTTCGTTTTCACGATCCTCCTCATCAACGAGAATGATCATGCGTCCCGCTTGCATTTCAGAAATGATCTCGAGGGTCGAGGAGAGGCTGCCTTGCGGCACAGCAGAAATAGCGGAGGAGGTTGTAGGCATAAGTCTCTATTTTAAGCGCAGGGGGCAAAAGCGGTAGATCTGCAGCACTTTTGCCGGACAAAAGCCGTATTGCCTGATAGAAATTGGCCTTACATCCCTGCACTATGGCTGAATGCAAAAACCACTGCCAAGCCGATTACGCCCCTTAAAGCCAAAGTCCCGCTCAGAGCGCCTTAGCGGCGATGGGGGATTTGGGCTAATTGAGGTAGTCGTGGCTATGGCATAGATCGCCGGTGCTTACATTGGAGTGGTGGACGCATACCAGCGAGTACGACTCCATTACGGGCAAATCGAGGCGCAACGCGCCCAGCTCAATCAAGCCCAGGATCAGCACGAGAGAGGCTTACCATGAGCCTTCTTGAATACCTGGTGAGCATCGGCTTGGGTATTGCAGTGATTGCACCAGTGATGCAGTCCAGCTCAGCACTCATCATCAAACAGACCCAACTCGAAAAAGCCTGGTTGGTGGAGCAAGATGCGATTCGGGTACTAGAGCTCATGGCGCGCGCCATCCGCATGGCAGGCTATCGCAAGATCAGTTCCCTCTCAGACTACCGGCAGCGTTCGACTAAAATCGATTACATCGGCCTAGAGCACCGGAGTGGTTGGAACCATTCGGATGCATTGTGGGTGAAACACGAGCCAGCCGATAGTGCGGAAGGTGACTGCTTGGGCAATCGCGTAGAGCAAGTCAATTACGGAAAAACCCAAACCAGAACTAAAAAGGGCTTGCGGCACCAAGGCTTCTTTGTACAAAAAGCAGTAGGGGGTCATGGGGGATCGCTGATGTGCGCCTCACTCGATCGCCAGGGTCGCCTGAAAAATACCAGCCTAATGCAGCACATTAACTCGCTGCACTTTAAATGGGTGGAGCAAAAAATAGGCCGAGGTCAATCGCCATCTACAGCTCGCAGTGGCGTGCAGATTGTGCTCAAGACCACACTCAAGGAACGCGAGTTCAGTCGCTTTGTGGCCCTTCGTAACAGGCCATGATCATTGCGTGGGTTCTCAGCATGATCATTATTGTTTCTAGTCTAGTTGGCTACTTAGAGCACAGTACCGCCTTGCAAATTCGGCTGCTGGCAATCGAACACGAGGCGCACGCAGCCTTTGTGGCAGCAGAGAACACGCTCAATCAATGCGAGGCGCAATTGCACAGCATGTCTGTACTTACAATGCCAACGTCATACGACGCTAGCACGGCATGCGAGGTCGCGGTAGTGGATGCCAATGCAACAGGCGAGCTCATCCGAATCCGAGCACTTGGGAGTGTTGCAGCAAAACAGCCTAGAACATTTAAACCGAATCCCGCCAAACAAACCTTTCTAGAGTTAATGGTCTACCGTAATAAGCAGGATCACACCATCGAGCGGCTGAGTTGGCGCGTGCTCTGGTCAATAAGCCATCCTGTGCAAAGCAAACATCTCTGATGCGTAGCCCAAATTTAAAATCAGAGGACTATGCCGCAAACGGCTATACCCTACTGGAAATGATGGCGGTTGTAGCAATGGTTGCGATTATGGCCAGCATCGGGACGCCACTGCTGCAGCAGCAACTGGCGCGTCGCGACGTTGAACACGCAGCACGGCGTTTTATTCAACACGCACAATTTGCGCGCCAAGCTGCTCTATTTGGTGATGGGCTTGCTGTTCAAATCTTGCCCGTTGACCATCAATGGTCGCGGGGTTGGAAAGTCATTCAAAGCGAAATGCCGGCCCAAGGTGGAGCGTCAATTGAGCGGATATTACTTCGTCAAGGTGATATTGCCCCTGTCGAGATTGATGAGCGAGCTTCTGGTTTTGCAGGGCCGAATGGGCAACACAAACGGATTGGATTTGATGCTTTTGGATCGGCAAAAAGCCAGTCCGGTGGTTTTGTAGCCAACCGAATGGTGTTTCGGCATCAGCAGGTTCGAGGGGTTGAACGCCATGCCATTTTGAGTAGCGGTGGCCGTTGGCGCTTATGTGATCCAGACCAAGATAGCAGGGCCTGCCGATAAATCGGTTTTAATAGGGGTATGTTCACTAAAGATGATGCCGATTTCATGCGCTTGGCCCTAGCTGAGGCGCAAAAGTCCCTGTACCTTTCAAATCCCAACCCTCGGGTTGGTTGCGTCATTGTTCAAGCAGGTCAAGTCATTGGTACCGGCTTTACGCAGCAAGTGGGCCTTGCCCATGCTGAAATCGAAGCCCTGGCTGATGCCCGTAAGCACAGCGCTGATCTGAGTGGATCAACCATTTACGTCAGCCTTGAGCCCTGTTGCCATGTGGGTAGAACCCCGCCGTGTACGCATGCCATTATTGCTGCTAAGCCAGCACGGGTTGTCATTGCCATGCAAGACCCTAACCCCTTAGTCAGCGGTAACGGCATTAAGCAGATGACCGCAGCGGGCATTCAGGTGGAGTGTGGCCTCTTGGAAGCAGAGGCGGCTGCCCTCAATCCAGGTTTCATATCACGCATGACGCGGCACCTGCCTTGGGTGCGGCTCAAGGTCGCTGCCAGCCTTGACGGAAAAACTGCCTTACCCAACGGCCAAAGCCAATGGATTACCGGCGCCGCTGCCCGAGATGACGGTCACCACTGGCGAGCTCAAGCCTGTGCTATTTTGACTGGCGTTGGCACTGTCAAAGAAGATGATCCTCGTTTGACTGTACGGGCCGTCAACACAGTGCGCCAGCCCAAGCGCATCATCATCGACTCCAAGCTGGACATTCCGTTAACCGCATCTGTGCTTAAGCAGTTTGCAAGCGAGTCCGACACCAATAAAGATATTGGAGTCATGGTGGTGTGCGGTGAGATCACCACCGAAGCGCAATTAGCGAAGCGGGGGCAGTTGCAGGCTCAAGGCGTTGAGGTGATTTCTATGCCGAACAGCATGGGTAAAGTGGATTTGCTCGCGCTTATGCGCTATCTTGCGACCGAACGTGAGGTAAATGAGATTCATGTGGAAGCCGGTCATAAATTAAATGGTTCTTTATTGTGTGAAGGTTGCATTGATGAGTTGCTCGTGTATTTAGCGCCCACCTTACTCGGTGATGGTCTGGGCATTGCTAATTTACCGGAGCTGACTTCATTAACGCAGCGTACCGATTGGAAGCGAATTGACCATACGGCATTTGACTCGGATTTGCGTTTACGTTTTGTTCGGCAGTAATGCCATAACAAGTAGATAACATCCATCTATAAATTCATTTACGAAAAAGCATCGATATGTTCACTGGAATCATTACTGCAGTTGGTCGTATTACAGCAGCATCACCCTTCGGTGATGGCATGCGTCTCACAATTGAAACACCTGCTGGCTATCTTGATGATGTTGCGATTGGCGATAGCATCGCAATTCAGGGTGCTTGCATGACAGCAACCCAAATCCAAGGCAATCAATTTACCTTAGATATCTCGCGTGAGTCTCTAAACAAGACCATTGGCCTTGATGTACAGGCACCTGTGAATTTAGAGAAAGCGCTGCGCCTCTCTGATCGCCTCGGTGGGCATTTGGTCAGCGGCCATGTGGATGGTATTGGGCACGTAGAACGTTTTGCAGCAGTCGATCAGTCGCCCGATGGATCATGGCATTTGGTGATTCAAGCCCCGGCTGAGATTGCCCCTTTTCTGGCATACAAAGGGTCGATTGTGGTGAATGGGGTTTCGCTCACCGTGAATGCTGCAAATAAAACCAATGCAGGTGGCTGCACGATCGAAATCAATATCATCCCGCACACCATGCAACACACGACATTAGGTCAGCTCAAGGCCGGTGATGCAGTGAACTTAGAGGTTGATTTGATTGCACGTTACGTGGCGCGCTTGATGGATTTCAAAGTTTAATAAATTGCATTTCAAGCTAAACCCGAAAGTAGCTACTTTATTTTCTAAAAATCAAACCCAAGCTGTGCTGTTGATTTAGTTGATTTTGCAGATTTAGTATTGGATCTTTTTTGTTGAGGCATGGGCGCGCGCGACGCATGCTTTTCAATAACTGCTTTTTTCGCCGCCCTGACATTTGCCTGATTGCGTCGGCCATGTAGACGCTCTTTGGCACTGCGCGTGGCTTGGCTAAGATCAACAATCGGCGCAATGATGTCAATACCCAACTGAAGCCCTGCATTGTTAGCCACATCGGGTGTCATGCGCCACGGCTCAAACAGCCAGGTGTCGGGTACTTGGCGCATATAAGGCAGCCATTTGCGTACAAAGCGACCATGCGTATCATGGTCTTGCGCTTGCTTGATTGGGTTATAGACCCGAGTTAGATTAATACCGGTAGTACCCGATTGCATTTGCAGCTGACTCCAGTGAATGCCAGGCTCATAATCCAGAAATTGCGTGGCTAGCCATTCGCCGACGGGACGCCAATGCAGCCAAAGCGGATAGGCTGCCGTCGATACCAGCATGGCGCGCATCCGAAAGTTAAGCCAGCCCGTCTCGCGTAGCATGGTGACACACGCATCGACCATGGGCCAGCCTGTCCTGGCATTTTTAAGAGCATCAAAGTGCGCTTGGGAAAATTCTGCCTCGCGTAAATTGTCATAGCCGCGGTGCATGTTGCGCCATTCGATTTCAGGTTCGCTCTCCAGCTTTTGAATGAAATGGCAGTGCCAGTAAAGACGGCTGATAAAAGCGGTAAGGCCAGCCCGATGGCGACTGGCCTGGGGCGGAATGGTTTTCAGTTGCGTGCGAGTGGATTGAACTACTTCGCGCATGCTGATACAGCCCCATGTTAAATAAACGGATAAACGTGAGCAGGCATCGGGCGCTGAAAGTGGAGAAGAAATACCACCGCGATAACCCATGCTGCGACCATGTAAAAAACTATGAAGGGTTGACTCGGCTTTTGTGCGACCACCGCGCTGGCGCTGCGGTGGGTTGTGCTGTAAGTGGCATTGGGCTGGCATTGGCCATACTTGCGTGGAGTGACCACTCCAAAAAGAAAGCTTTGGTAATGGCTGAATTGGCAATGCCATGTGCTTTTCCCAGGCGTGCTGCCAAGCATCTCGATTTTTTAAGCCACGTACGACACCAAACTGAGGATATTCAGTCCAAGGAAGTTGGTGGTCCTTACACCATTCTGCTACCTGTTGATCCCGCGTGTAGGTAAATTGATTACCAGTTTCCTGATGGGAATGCATACTTGCAAATGGCGCTTCATGCCATAGTTTTGAAAGCACTTCCCTGAGTTCGCCGTAGTGGATTTCAAGACCGCCACCTTGTAAACGCAACTCCGCATCGACCTCTATTAGCGATTCCCGTATGAATTCAAAATGCTGAAGCGCAACATCAGGCTGTGACCACAGCAGTGGCTCAACTACGTAAATACAGCGTACTGGTCCGAGTACCGCAGCTGCAGATAGCGCCGCGTGATCGACACAGCGCAAATCACGTTTAAACCAAACAAGGTGGTAAGTCATTGTTTGATCTTAGAGCAATAAATCCAGTCCTGCAGTACCTGAGGTGATTTATCGAGCTGCTTATCTGGATTTGCAATAATGGGTTGGATCGGTAACGCCAGCCTGCATAAAACCGGCTTTACGCAATTTGCAGGATTCGCATTCGCCACATGCTTGCCCTAATGAGTCTGCCTGATAACAGGACACGGTTTGACCGTAGTCAATACCGAGCGCCATACCCAAGTGAATGATTTCTGTTTTGCTCATCGCAATGATCGGGGCGTGCACCCGAAAGCGCGCTGCATCGTCATTGGCCTCTACTCCCACCTTGGTAGCGAGATTGGCCATGCGCTCAAAGGAAGCAACGTATTCAGGGCGGCAATCCGGATAGCCTGAATAATCCACTGCATTGGCGCCAAAAAAAATATCGCACCCCCCCAAAGCTTCTGCCCACCCCAGTGCAAGTGAGAGCATGATGGTATTGCGGGCCGGGACATAGGTAATTGGAATATCGGAGTCTGGATTAACGATGGCATTGGAAGTTGTCGGTACTGCCAGAGTGGAGTCGGTTAAAGCGGATCCGCCAAAACGCGTGAGCGCCAGATCAATCACCTCATGCCGCACTACATCAATGGATTTAGCAATCCGTTCTGCCGCAATTAACTCGGACGAGTGGCGCTGACCATAGCTAATCGAGAGCGCATAGGGCGCGTAACCCAAGTGCTTAGCTAGTGCCAAAATCGTCGTTGAATCCAGCCCACCAGAAAATAGAATAACCGCAGGCGCTCCCGATTTGCGGGGCGCAAAATTAGAAAATGCAGAGAGCGAATTGATGCCAGTCATACTGCGCTTAAAAAATAAAGGGGCTATTTACTTCGTACGTGGCAGCATCTGACGAGCCTCTACCGACGCTTCAGTATCGGGGAAGTTTGCAAGCAGGTCGCCGTAGGTTTTGCGCGCAGCCGTTTTATTGCCGCTCTCCAGTTGGCAATTGCCGAGCGTCAACATCGCCGCTGGAATGCGGGGGTGCTTGGGATAGGTCTTAATGAGTGACTGCAATTGGGTGATCGCGCTTGGGTACTCTTTGAGAGCGTATTTGGTGTTGCCTAACCAGTAGAGCGCTAAGGGCAAGTAGGGGCTGGCATTGTATTTGCGAACAAATGCAGTAAAGCCAGCATCGGCTTTTTTGAGTTGCCCTGCCTGAAAGGCGGCTAAAGCCTCATCGTAAGCCGCTTTTTCTCCTGGCTGAATCGTGCCAGTGACCCCTTCAATTTCAAGGGTTCGCGGCTCAAACCTGCTCAGGCGTGCATCTAAATCTTGGTAATTGGTTTTTTGACTTGCATTCAGTTCTTCGCCTTGCCGTTGAAGACCCTCAATTTGACCGCGCAATTGGGCATTCTCTAACTTGAGGCGCTCAATTTGACCTTGCAACTCTAACTGAGTACTCGCTAATGTCTTGCGCAAATCCAAAATGGCTTTACGCGCCTCATCATCGGAAAGAATCGCCGACGCAGGGGTGGGTAGGGCAAAAAAAACAGCAAGGGCGCCAGTTGCTAACGCCCTTTTTAAAGCGACATTCCAGGTCATTGTGGCAATTCCAAATTACTTGGGAACGTAAACGATGTCAGCGCGGCGATTTTCTTTATACGCTGCCTCAGTACTGCCTTCTGCTTTCGGCTTTTCTTTACCAAAGCTCACGGCTTCGATTTGCGCATCGGATACGCCCATTAAAGCCAGTGACTTGCGTACTGCATCGGAGCGGCGTTGACCCAGGGCCAAGTTGTATTCGGTTGTGCCCCGATCATCGGTATTGCCCTGGATGATAATTTTTTGGGCTGTATTTTGTTTCAGAAAACTCGCATGGGCGGACAACATTTTTTGGTATCTGCCATCTACAGTGAACTCATCAAAACCAAAGTACACGCTACGCTCAAATAAAGGGCTTTTAGGATCATTCCAAGGCTGCGAGCCAAACGCGCCCGCTCCACCACTGCCACTAGTGCTATTGACGTCATCCAACTTCACGCCCGAAGAGCAAGCGGTTAAAAGAGCAACGAAGCCCAAAATAGCAAATCCAGCCGAACGCCGCGCAATGGAAATCATGGTTGTAATCCTTTTCAGTATGGGTAGTAGGCATCTATAACAATGCCGCTATGCCTCTATTATGCCTTCTCGCCCCTGAATTAGAAAGGGATCGCTAATCCATGAAGGGGCCCCAGGAAGGCTGTCTGACGTCCGATCCTGGAATGCTCAAGACTTGTTTTGATTGACCGTCGACTGAAACGGCAGCCAGCACGCGCTTTCCGCCAACGCGGGTGGAGTACAAAATGTAGCGGCCATTAGCAGCAAAGGAAGGCGATTCGTCATGGGCGGTATCAGTCAGGGCACGGGTCTCGCCGGTTGCTAAATTGAGGGTATGTACCCGAAAGCCACCGCCCACGTTGGCGATGTAAGCCATCAGTTTGCCGTCGGGCGATATCCGCGGAGAGGTCGCAAAAGACTGCTTAAACGTTACCCGCTTAGCGCCTTCTACCCGCTCACCATCGGCGCTCATGCGGTAGATTTGTGGATTACCACCGCGATCGCTCGTGAAATAAATCGTGCGCCCGTCGGTGGAGTACTGGGGTTCGGTATCAATCGTATTGCCTTGGGTGAGACGCCGTAAATTACTGCCATCGGCGCTCATGGAGTAAATCTGTGTATTGCCATCGCGGGACAATGCTAGTGCTACTGTCTGCCCATTCGGTGACCAGGCTGGCGCACTGTTATTGCCTTTTTGATTGGAGAGCGAGATACGGCGACCGGTTGCCAGCTCATGTACATACACAACCGGTTTGCGATCCTCAAAAGAAACATACGCTACCTTTTTGCCATCCGGAGACCAGGATGGGGAAATAATCGGTTCAGCACTATTGAGGGCATTACGAATATTTTGACCGTCGGCGTCCGATATCACGAGGCGATAGCGATTGCCATCCTTAATGACATAAGAAAGACGTGTTGAGAAGATCCCGCGCTCACCCAACAACTTAAAGATGATGTCATCGGAAATCTTATGGGCTGCTTGGCGCAGATTGTCGCTACTGGTTGTGATCAAGAGGCCATCTAAGCTCTGCTGTTTGCGAATATCAAATAGCTTGTAGCGGATTTCAAACTGGGTAGGACCCGTTTGTTTGACCGAGCCTACAACCAAAGCATCGGCACCACGGGCTGACCAGGCTTTATAATTTGGCGTGCCTTCATCGCTCTCACTGGTATTGCCACTTTCAGTATTTTTAAAGTAGCCGCTGCGCGCTAAGTTTTGCCGAATGATTTCCGTCACGCTGACAGGTAATTTACCTTCGTCCTGAAAGCGCATCACCGCGATCGGGTAGAGGGATTGACCGACGCCCGTGATTTCAATATTCATTTGGCCAGCAGCTGGGCTAATTGCGCCTATGGTTGCAAGCAAGGCAAAAAGGGGGCGCAGGCGTTGCAATAGGGATGTCCACATGGCATTAATCCTTGGGTTTAAAGGTGAGTTTCATTTGACGCATTGGAATAACGCCATTGTCGTCTTTCGGAAATGTTTCTGCACGATCCAGCGCTTGTAACACGGCCTGATCCCAGCTTTGAACACCGCTCGATGTGACCACACTGCGTTTTAGTATTGCCCCATCAGGCGCGAGATCGACTAATACAACAACCGCCGGATTGCCCGTAATGGATTCGGGGTTAAACACAATGAGCGGCTTAATTTTGCGGCGCACTTTATCGGCGTATGCCGGCGGTGCATTACCTCCGCCGCCAACGCTACTGCCGACTTGGCCACCACTACCGCCCTCAGCACCTGCCGCAGCACGCAGTCTGGCGAGCTGATCAGCACGGGCTTTTTCAGCCGCGGCATTGGCTTTACTCTGATCTGGAGTGGGTGCTTTTGCTACTTCTGCCTTTTTGGGCTTCTCTGGTTCTTTCGCCTTTTCTTTGGGCGGCGTTACTTTAGGTTTGGGAACTTCTTTCACCACCTCTTTTTTAGGGGGTTCTTTTTCAACTGGTTTGGGAACTTCTTTCACCACCTCTTTTTTGGGCGGCTCTTTTTCGACGGGCTTTTTCTTTACCGCAATATCAGCCGCCTCTTCTTTGATGGGGGCTGGCGGTGGCGCTTCAGTGCGCTCAACTGCGGGCGCAGAATCCCAGAGCTCGACTTCCACTCCGCCAGGTGCGCTGGTACGCCAATTAATGCCAATCGTAAACATTGCAATGAGCAGCAAATGCGCCACTATTGAATACGAGAAGGCGCGTGCGGTGCTTTCCGTTTTGATTGGTTTTGCCCGTGAAAAAGGCGAGGGCCATTGTTGTGCGATATTCATGGGGTCAGCATGCGCTGGGAGACGCGTCCATGAAATTACTGGCTTTTAACAGCAAGGCCAACCCGCTTTACGCCATTCTCTTTGAGTTTAGCCATGACATCCATAACCACTTCGTACTTCACGGATTTATCGGCCGCTAATACCACGGGTTGATCGGCGGATTTTTCTGCTTGGGTACGTGCAAATGCGCCGAGCTCCATACGGCTGAGGGTTTGCGATGCTTCGCTCTCCCGTTTGACCGTAATATTTTCGTTGGCGTCGACCGATAAATAGATGGCAGGCAAAGCTTGGGTCTTTGCGCCGCCCACGGTGGGTAGATTGACGACACCTGGATTAACGGTTGCTGCAGTCGCCATAAAGATGATGAGTAAGACGAGCATCACATCGATGTACGGAACGACGTTGATGTCCGACATCGCACGGCGGCGATTGGATCGAAAGGAAGATCGACTGGATTGGGCCATGCGTTTAGCGTTTCCTCAAAGCAATCAATTAACGATGGGCAGCTTGGCGCTGCAGGATGTTGGTGAACTCTTCCATGAAGGTTTCAAACCGAATCGCTAAGCGATCGATTTCCGTGGCATTGCTGTTGTAAGCAACTACCGCCGGAATTGCCGCAAATAAACCAATCGCAGTAGCGACGAGGGCTTCGGCAATGCCAGGAGCAACCGCAGCTAGAGTAGCATTTTGAACGTTAGCCAAGCCCTTGAATGCGTGCATGATCCCCCAAACGGTGCCAAATAAGCCGATGTATGGGGAAACCGAGCCTACGGAGGCCAGGAAGGGTAGATTGGCCTCCAAGATATCCATCTCGCGTTGGTAAGTGGCTTTCATGGCACGGCGCGCAGCATCAATTTCCCGTGCTTTGGAGAATTCCAGCATGCCACCCGCAAAAATACGCTCCATCACGGCGGAGCTGCGGTTATTGCGCTGAGCAGCCTCCAGTAGGGTATTGAGGTCGCCACCAGACCAAAAGTCACGCTCAAAGCGTTCGGTATCGCGCCGCACGCCCCGCAGGGTCGATCCTTTCTTAAAAATCACCGTCCAGGATGCAATCGACATGGTGATAAGGATCAGCATGACCAGTTGGACAATCAAACTGGCATTGAGAATAAGGGATAAAAAAGAGAGGTCTTCGGTCGGGTTCATGGGTGTTTTGTATTATGTAGGTAGATTTTATCTAACCAATCCATCTAAATCAGGATTATCGCCATGTTTGACCGCCAAAACACCCTTGCCAAGACCGATTCCGAACTGTGGGCCGCGATTGAGAATGAAAATCGCCGCCAAGAAGACCATATTGAGCTCATTGCTTCTGAGAACTACACTTCACCCGCAGTAATGCAGGCGCAAGGGTCCCAGTTAACCAATAAGTATGCTGAGGGCTATCCAGGCAAGCGCTACTACGGCGGCTGTGAGTTTGTGGACGTTGCAGAGCAATTGGCAATTGATCGCGTTAAAGCCCTTTATGGAGCTGAAGCTGCGAACGTGCAGCCCCATTGTGGCGCTTCGGCCAACCAAGCGGTTTTCTTAGCCTTCCTCAAGCCGGGCGATACCTTCATGGGCATGAGTTTGGCCGAAGGCGGACACCTCACCCACGGCATGGCACTGAACCTCAGTGGCAAGTGGTTTAACCCTATTTCTTATGGCCTTGATCAAAACGAAGCAATTGATTACGAGCAAATGGAGCGTTTGGCACGCGAGCACAAGCCCAAGTTAATTATTGCGGGTGCATCAGCGTATTCGCTCCACATCGACTTTGAGCGCTTTGCCAAAGTGGCAAAAGAAATCGGCGCCATCTTTATGGTGGACATGGCGCACTACTCAGGCTTAATTGCGGCCGGTGTCTATCCGAACCCAGTACCCCATGCTGACATCGTCACTTCAACTACCCACAAGAGTTTGCGTGGACCCCGTGGCGGCATCATTTTGATGAAGGCCGAGCATGAGAAAGCCATTAATTCTGCAGTCTTTCCGGGTTTGCAGGGTGGCCCATTAATGCATGTGATTGCCGCTAAGGCAACTGCATTTAAAGAGGCCTTGGAGCCCAGCTTCAAGGACTACCAAAAGCAGGTGATTGCCAATGCGCAAGCCTTGGCCAATACATTAATTGAGCGCGGCTTACGCATCGTTTCAGGCCGCACCGAGTCGCATGTTATGTTAGTTGATTTGCGTAGCAAAAACATGACAGGCAAAGAGGCGGAAAAAGTATTGGGTGATGCACACATTACCTGCAATAAAAACGGCATACCCAATGACCCGCAAAAACCGATGGTAACGAGCGGTATTCGTTTAGGCTCGCCGGCAATGACCACCCGCGGCTTTAAAGAAGCGGAATCAATTCAGGTGGCCCACTTTATTGCCGACGTGCTGGATAACCCAAATGATCCTGCCAACATCGAGAAAGTCAAAGCCCAAGTGCATGCCCTAACGAAGCGCTTTCCGGTTTACGGGAGCTGATGCATGCGCTGCCCATTTTGTCATGGTGACGATACCCAAGTGATGGATACCCGGGTATCCGACGAGGGCGATACCACGCGCCGCCGCCGCCGCTGTGCTAGCTGTGACAAACGCTTTACAACCTATGAACGCGCGGAGCTAACCTTTCCCGCCATCGTCAAAAAGAATGGCAGCCGGGTTGATTACAGTCATGAAAAGCTAGCTAGTTCACTCAAGTTAGCACTGCGTAAGCGCCCGGTATCGTCGGATTTGGTGGATGAGGCCGTCGCCAGTATTGAAGAAAAGCTGGTTGCAACAGGTGAGAAAGAAATTGCCAGCGACCGCATTGGCGAGCTCGTGATGCGTGAACTCAAGCGCCTAGATAAGGTGGCCTACATTCGGTTTGCATCGGTCTACCGCAGTTTTGCCGATATTGAATCGTTTGAGAGTGCGCTAAAAGAGTTAAAGTAATTGCCGTTGAATTGAAACGACATCACATCGCATCTCTTGTGGAGACGCGAATTACTTAAGTACCGCAAAAATCGAATTCGTAATGTCGTCGACAGTGCCTGTGCCACTGACCTTGCGATAGGCCGGCGCTTTCACCTTGGAAGATTCGCCACTAGCAGCCCAGCTCGAGTAGTACTCCACGAGGGGGCGCGTTTGATCGGTATATACCTGCAGGCGCTTACGAACCGTTTCTTCTTTGTCGTCATCGCGCTGAATTAATGGCTCACCCGTAACATCGTCTTTGCCTTCTACTTTGGGCGGATTAAATTTGATGTGGTAACTGCGACCGGATGCAGGATGAACGCGGCGACCACTCATGCGATCAATGATGGCCTCAAAGAGGACATCGATTTCCAGCACAAAGTCGATTGCTACAGTCGCATCTTTCATGGCCTGCGCTTGAGGAATAGTGCGCGGAAAGCCATCAAACAAGTAGCCGTGATTGCAGTCGGCTTCTTTGAGGCGATCCTTTACAAGACCAATAATGATGTCATCGGAAACGAGGCCACCCACATCCATAATCTTTTTTGCGGCAACGCCGAGGGGTGTGCCTGCTTTCACGGCAGCGCGCAACATATCGCCTGTGGAAATTTGCGGAATGCCAAACTTCTCACAAATAAACTGAGCTTGTGTTCCTTTGCCGGCGCCTGGGGCGCCCAATAGGATTAACCGCATTGTTATTCTCCCCTCAATCCGTCATTGTCCCGTATTTTTAAGAGCTATCTACGGGTACTTTCTAAGGATTATCCCCGAGATGCAAAAGCCAGTCGCACCCGCTCTAAATCTGCTTCCGTGTCGACGCCTGGCGGGGGTACATCCTCCGTAATATGCACCTGAATGCGGTAGCCATGCCACAGGGCGCGCAGTTGCTCGAGTGATTCTGCCCGCTCCGGTGGCGCCGGCTCAAGGCGTGCATAGGCGTCCAAAAAGCTGGCGCGATAGGCGTAAATCCCTAAATGCCGCAGGTATGGGGGGATCGTTATTGCTGCATCGCGTTCAAACGGAATAACTGAGCGCGAGAAGTACATCGCCTCATTTTGGCGGTTGAGTACAACCTTCACCAAATTGGGGTTATTGATTTCTGCTGGATCAAGGATGGGGGTTGCTACTGTGGCGATCGCGCATTGCGAGTGGGTCGCTAATGCCAGCGCAACCTGATTAATCAGTTCCGGTGGAATCAAAGGCTCATCGCCTTGAACATTCACAATCAGTGCATCAGCAGGTAACTTCAATAGTTGCGCTACTTCAGCTATGCGATCGGTACCGGTAGGGTGATCTGGCTTAGTTAAGAGGCACTCGATCCGATGGGCATCGCAAACCGCCTGAATTTCCCCGGAATCGGTTGCCACAATCACACTCTGCGCGCCGGAACGTTTTGCCTGCTCGGCAACGCGGACCACCATGGGTTTGCCTGCGATATCCGATAGGGGTTTGCGGGGAAGACGAGTGGATCCTAAACGCGCCGG
>CAMEXM010000045.1 GCA_945947155.1 Polynucleobacter meluiroseus
GTGGCGGTCTATCAAATCAAGTGATTACTCAGGCCTGTGAAACTGTTTTTAGAGTATTTCCCTAAAAACGCCATAGGTAATTTGAGTGTCTCAAGAGTCCGTTTGAGCGCCAGTCAGCCAAACACCTTGCCGGTTTAACCGACAAGGTAGCATGTGAGGCCAGTAAAAATTGGCGTGTATTTGGTGTGTACCACAAGAAAAAGCGCACTTTAGTGCGCTTAGTCATATTCTATGGTGGGTCGGGCGAGATTCGAACTCGCGACCAACGGATTAAAAGTCCGCTGCTCTACCGACTGAGCTACCGACCCAGTAAAGAAAGAAATTATAGCAATTAATCTAGTTTGCCCTTGGAATCGGGTAGGCGGCTATTTCTAGGAACTGGTGCGCCTTGCCACTGGGGGGTTTTTGGCAAAGTAGTCCTTTATTCCCAGCAAAATTGCCTCTGCAATCTGCTCTTGATAGGCTTCGTCGTTGAGCTTTGCCTCTTCTTTAGGATTGCTGATAAAGGCGGTTTCCACCAAGATGGATGGGATATCTGGAGCCCTTAATACCGCAAAGCCTGCTTGCTCCACTTTATTCTTATGGAGCGTCGCAAATCCCACAATGCGCTGTAAGACTGCGCTTCCCGCCTGGACTGAATCCTTGATTTGCGCGGTAGTCGACATATCTAAAAGGAGGTGCGCCACTTGGTTGTCCGTCGTCTTGATATTGATGCCGCCTATCAGGTCCGATGCGTTTTCTTTATTGGCCATCCAGCGTGCAGTGGTGCTGGTTGCGCCTTGTTGCGAGAGGGCAAAAACAGAGGCACCTTTTGCATGGGGCTGAATGAATGCATCCGCATGAATCGATACGAAGAGATCGGCACCTACTTGGCGGGCTTTGCGAACCCGAGTATGCAGTGGCACAAAGTAATCGCCATCCCGGGTCATAAATGACCGCATATTGGGCTCATTTTCAATCTTGTTATTGAGGCGCTTGGCAATCGACAGCACAATGTTTTTCTCATAACTGCCCCGAGCGCCAATGGCTCCAGGATCCTCGCCGCCATGACCTGGGTCTAAGGCGATGGTAATCAGTCGTTTGAAGCGCGGACTAGCAGCATTGTCATTCGGTGATGGAATGGCTTGCGCAACCGGAGCATCTTGGCGACGGGCAAATTGCGCGATGAGGTCTTCCTCATTCTTCTTCTCTAAAGCCTGCTCTTTTTTTGCACTGCTTCGAACCAGTTGCATGAGTGGATCAGGCGGCGTTGTGGGGTAAAGATCAAAAACCGATCTAAATTTATATTCTGCAACGGGCTCAAGGGTAAAGAGTTGCGGCTTAATCGGCTCTTTCAGATCAAACACCAAGCGCACTACATTGGGTTGAAATTGCCCCACCCGAATTTGCGATACATAGGGATCATTGGGCTTCACTTTGGCAACCAGATCGCGCAGAGTGGGATTGAGCTGCAAACCAGTAACGTCGATAACGAGGCGATCTGGCCCCGTCAGAATTTGGTGACTAACTTTAAGAGCATTGTCGGATTCGAGGGTGATGCGGGTGTAGTCTTCGGATGGCCATATGCGCACCCCCAGAATCGTCGCTCCCCATGCGATGTCAGCCTTACCTAATAGCAGTATTAAGCCTAGCGTTGTAGCTGAGCTTTTAAGGTGTTTACGTCGATTGGGGTTGATGTGATCTGCCATTAGCCCAAATTTTAGGATAGATCGCCTTGCAGCTGGGTGAGAAGCTTTAAGCCTAAGTCACTCAGGGCTTTGAGCTCACATTGCCGTTCGGTCTCTGCTTGGCCTGCAGTAATCGTAATCTGCAGATCGAGTTGGGGTAGGGTGCTCTCGGCTTTTTCTGGCCATTCAATCAAGCAAATACCGGGTTCATCAAAATGGTCTGCTAAACCTGCTTCCTGCCATTCGAGGGGGGTACGCATGCGGTAAAGATCAAAGTGGAACGCATTTGTAGAATGCCCGCTACAGACAATCGTATAGGACTCGCACAGCGAGTAGGTTGGGCTTTTGACTTTGCCGACATAGCCCATACTATGAATCAGATGGCGGGCAAAGGCAGTCTTGCCGGCGCCTAAATTGCCTTCCAGGGCAATATTGACATGCTGCTCTGGTGAGGCAGGTCCTGATAAAACATGCGCCAATACGCTGCCGAGCGCCTTGGCGAGGTCGGCCGTTTCAGTTTCTTGCCTACAATGTCTTTTAATCGATTTCAAATGGGAATCAGCTTGTGCGTCTAACGTGTAGCGTAGTTTATTCAGTAAATGCCATTCGCGCCTAAAACAATTCCTGCTGCCGATCATTCAGCTGCGCCCGAAACCATCATAGGGTCAGAGTTTCGGGCTTGGCTCGATCGCGAAGCATTGGCATTGGGCTTTGATCGCCTGCGGATTGCGGATACCGATCTGGGACAGGCACCGGAACGCTTGCGCGCCTGGTTGGCGGCTGGTTACCACGGCGAAATGGGATATATGGAACGCCATGCCGCGTTGCGTACCAATCCAGAACTCCTTCAGCCCGGCACCGTGCGCGTGGTTTGTGTTTCCATGAATTACGCCCCCGACCTCAATATTGACCAGGAATGGGACCGCATTGCACGCCCAGGTGAAGCGGTGGTCTCGGTCTACGCGCGTGGACGGGATTACCACAAAGTATTGCGGTCCCGCCTCCAAGAATTAGCCAGCCGCATCGAAGCGCGCATTGGCCCATTTGGCTACCGCGTGTTCACCGACTCTGCACCGCTGATGGAAGTCGAGTTGGCACAAAAAGCCGGATTGGGATGGCGCGGTAAACACACTCTCTTGCTCAACCGCGAGTCGGGTTCGGTTTTCTTCTTGGGGGAGATATTGCTCGATTTGCCCTTGCCGGTCGATGCTCCAATAGAACCCCACTGTGGCACTTGCAGTGCATGCATCGATGTATGCCCAACCGCAGCCATTACCGCACCGTACGTGGTCGATGCACGCCGTTGCATCTCTTACCTCACGATTGAAAACCCGGGACCCATTCCGCTGGAATTCCGAGTCGCCATGGGTAACCGCGTTTACGGCTGCGATGATTGCCAGTTAGCTTGCCCCTGGAATAAGTTTGCTAAAGCAACGGCCTTGCCAGATTTTGCCGAGCGCAATGGCATGGGTGGAAGTTCTTTATTGGAGTTGTGGTCTTGGACTGCGATTGACTTTGAGCGCCGCCATGAGGGTAGTGCCATTCGCCGCATTGGTTACAGCCGCTGGCGTCGCAATCTCGCAATAGCGATGGGCAATGCCTTGCGTTCAGAAAAGACCACGCCAGCCTTAAAGGCAGCCTTACGTAGTGCCTTGCAATTGGAGCACGCATCGGCCGATGCCTTGGTGCAGGAACACATTGATTGGGCCATAGAGGCTTCATTCTTGGCATAAAAATCCGCCTATTCCCCCGGACTCATACAATCCCACTATGCCAACCGATCGTGATCCCGTTTTAAAGCCTGCTCAAGGCGCTGAATTAAATCGCTTTGCCAATCGCAAAGATGCGTTTCGGAGCGGCCTCAAGGATGCAAGTGGCGCCCCCGCAATGGTGTTATTTGCCGGCATGGTGGGTTTTGGAGCGATGGGTAAAACCAGTGGCTTTGATCTCAGCTTTACTACCCTAAGCAGTCTCTTGATGTTTGCGCTACCGGGCCAAGTTGTATTAATGGAGATGATGCTAGAGGGTGCATCACTGCTGGCCATTGCCCTTGCCGTGACATTGACCTCAACCCGCTTTATCACGATGACCGTGACCTTGTTTCCGCAATTTGATCGGCGTGATCAAAATAAAGCCTTGTATGCATCCGTTCATTTGCTAGCGATGACGGCATGGGCCGTGTCGATGCGGGAGTTCCAGCGGATTGAGCCGCAGCACCGCTTAAGTTACTTTGCTGGTCTTGGCTTACTGTGCTGGATGATTTCAGTACCAGGGACGATCCTGGGTTATTTGTTGGCAGGCGTAGTGCCCGTCTTTATTACGCTCGGCTTGATTTTTATTAATCCATTGTTTTTCTTGTTGACCTTTGCTGAGGTAAAGCCATGGATTAACCGGATCGCGATTGCTTTAGGCTGCGTGATGGGCCCATTCTTTTATATGCTGGATCGCGATACCAGTTTATTAACAACTGGCATTGTGGGCGGTACTTTGGCGTATTGGATTGACCGTCAGTATTTACGTAAGCGCAGGTCAACATCGGACGGAGGCGTGCTGTGATGGCCGCGCACTTACAGGGATGGTGGGTTTGGATTGCCCTCGCCAGTGCCTGCATTGGTACCTACTTGTGCCGCGCAATTGGCGTCATGCTCGCAGGAAAAATCAACCAAGACAGCGAGATCTTTCGCTGGTTATCGGCGGTTACCTATGCCATGGTTGCGGCCTTAACCGTCCGCTTGATTGTGTTGCCGATTGGTTTGCTCGATACCGTACCGCTGTGGATACGCATTCTGATTTGCGCACTCAGTTTAGGCATCATGCTATCCAAGCCGCAGCAGCGACTTGTGCCTGCACTGCTGATTGGCACCTTACTCATGGTCTCGTACGGCCTGATGCGCTAAGGCTGTAAGAGGATCTCGTTTGTAGCAATTTTATTGCAGGTGGGCTGCCAAGATGCGGGCGATGTGCACGGCCTCACGCTGCGTGCCATCATGAATCTGATGGCGGCAACTGGTGCCATCGGCAACCACCCAACTGTCCGGTGATTGGCGTACTGCCGGCAATAAACTCAATTCCGCCATTTGCTTTGATACCGTAATGTGCTCGACTTCATAACCGAAGCTACCGGCCATGCCGCAGCAGGAAGATTCAATCAGTGTCGGCTTTGCATTGGGAATGAGCTGTAGGAGCTCTAGCGCTGGCGTTACGGCAGCAAATGCTTTTTGATGGCAGTGACCATGGAACAGCACAGTGCGATCGGCGGGCTTGAGATTGAGATTGAGTTTGCCGGACTTGGATGCATCTATCAGGAACTCTTCCAGTAGTTGTGCCTTTTGGCTAACTGCCACGGCTTTTTGCCCAAAGCCCATTACTAGGGCTTCGTCTTTTAAGGTGAAGAGGCAAGAAGGCTCAAGACCGACGATGGCAATGCCGCGCTCGGCATAGGGCGCAAGGTGATCCACCAATGCACCCAAGCGAACTTTAGCCTCATCGATCATGCCAGCTGCAAGGTAGGTGCGCCCACAACAAAACTGCTTCGAACATTTCTGTTCAGTAGTGGAGGTGCTATTTGCGGTATCCATTTGCGGAATGTGAATTTGATAGCCGGCTGCGCGCAAAACCTGAATCGCTGCGTGGACGTTCTCATTCTCAAAATACGCGTTGAAGGTATCGACTAGGAGTACGACTGCTTTACTCTCGGCTTGCAGTTGCTCTGGTGTGAAGCGGTATTGTGCAGCGCTTGCCGCTGAATCAATCGGTGCATTCCAGAAGGTGTCGCTACGCCAGACTGGCAGCGTCCGCTGTGCCGAAATACCGGTGAGCCACTCTTGGATCTTGGCAATGATTGGAACACGGTTGCGAATATTCAGTAAGACTGGCAGGCCCGGAATACGGCTAACCATGGGCGCATAGTGCGGCAAGTGCGCCACTAGGCGATCGCGTAGCGTGTGACCATGGCGTTTTTTGTAATGGCTTAAATACTCCACCTTCATCTTGGCCATATCAACACCTGTTGGGCACTCACGGCGACAGGCTTTGCAGCTGACGCATAAATCCATTGCTTCTTTAACGGCTTCGGTGGTCAATGGATCTTCACCCGGGGCGGCATCGAGTTGACCCGACACCGCAAGACGCAAGGTATTGGCACGGCCGCGGGTGAGGTGTTTTTCATCGCGGGTCACGCGGTAGCTGGGGCACATCGTACCCGCATCAAACTTACGGCAATGGCCGTTGTTATTGCACATCTCGACTGCTTTGGAGAAGCCATGCGCTGGATCGCCACCACTGCCGGGCGCGCTGGTCTCTTCTGTGACGGGATTGTTTTGCACATTCCATGCCGACCAATCTAAATTGGTCTTGAGGGGAATGATTTTGTATTCGGGCGGAAAGCGGAAGTAACTTGAATCATCCATCTTTGGTGGATCAATGATTTTTCTGGGATTGAATAGGCCGTCGGGATCAAATGCGTGTTTGATTTCACGCAGGGCATCGGTAATCTTGGGGCCAAATTGCCAGGTAATCCATTCGCCACGGCAAAGGCCGTCACCGTGCTCACCGCTGTAAGCGCCTTTGTAGCGACGAACGAGTTCAGATGCCTCTTCTGCCATCGCCCGCATTTTTTGCGCGCCATCGCGGCGCATATCCAGGATCGGCCGGACATGCAAGGTGCCCACGGAGGCGTGCGCATACCAGGTGCCGCGTGAGCCGTATTTCGAAAAGACTTCTGTCAGCGCGTTAGTGTATTCGGCGAGGTGCTCCAGTGGTACGGCGCAGTCCTCAATAAAGCTCACGGGCTTGCCATCGCCTTTTAAGCTCATCATGATATTGAGACCAGCTTTACGCACTTCCCAGAGGTTTTTCTGCAAGGTCGCATCCGGCATTGATACCACGCTATTGGGTAAGCCCAAGTCGCTCATCAATTCATTCAGTGCTGCAATGCGCTCTAACAGCGGGGCATGCGCTTCACCCGAAATCTCGACTAATAAGATGGCTTCTGGTGTTGGGCCTGCTGCATCAATCAGCGCGCTTTCAATGGTCTTTTTAAAGCTGGGGTTGTGCCGCGCTAAATCAATCATGGTGCGGTCAACTAACTCAACTGCGGTAGGGCCTAGTTTGACGATGTGCTGCGCGCTATCCATCGCGCGGTAGAAGCTGGAGAAATTCACAATGCCGAGTACTTTGTGTTGCGGCAATGGGACCAACTTCAGTTGCAGTGATTTGAAATACGCCAGCGTTCCTTCGCTGCCCACTAATAAGTGCGCTAAGTTAACGCTACCGTCTTTGGTGTAGGGCAATTCGCTTTGCGGATTAAATACATCCAAGTTGTAGCCGGCTACCCGGCGCATGACTTTCGGAAACATCGCTTCAATTTCCGGCTGCAACCGATTGGCTAAGCCTTTGACAAAATCACCGAGCTGTTTGGCGGTTCCAGCACTCTGACCATAGTTGCCAAATTGTGCGAGTTGGCCGTCGGCCAGCCATGCATCGATACCCAAGACGTTGTGCACCATATTGCCGTAGGCGAGCGAGCGACTACCGCAGGAGTTGTTTCCGGCCATGCCGCCAATCGTCGCTTGTCCTCCAGTAGAGACGTCAACGGGGTACCACAGACCATGTTTTTTTAGATTGGCGTTAAGGTGATCCAGAACTAAGCCCGGCTCCACTTCAGCAGTGGCTTTTTCAGGGTCTACCTGGAGGATCTTACGAAAGGCCTTGCTGTTATCAATCACCAGCGCGACCCCGGTGGTTTGACCGCATTGGCTAGTGCCGCCCCCGCGTGGCAATACCGGAATGGAATGCTCCCTGGCTACTGCCAAGGCAGTTTCGATATCAGCCGCATCTTCGGGGATCACCACCCCAACTGGGAATTGCTGGTAAATCGATGCATCGGTGGCGTAGCGCCCCCGGCTTGGGGTATCGGTTAGCACCTGCCCACGGATGTGCTTTTGCAATTGGGAGCTTATTTCAGGGGGCAGGGCGGTTTTTGTTGGCATGGCTCAAGGTATGGGAAAATGGCAAATACATTCAGAATCGAGTGAAATTCTACAAAAGACCGACTATTTCAGCTTGATCCCCTGTTTTTTTACAGAAGTTTGATTTTACGTGGCAATTGGCTTTTAGAAAATTGATCCGCGTCGGATTGAGCAAGGGATTTTGAGCCTCAACAGCGACCGTTGCCGTATTCCACCCAATTCAGACGAAAACACCATTAGGAGACCACGATGTTGGCAAACAAACCTTACCTCACCCAAGCAAACGTTCAAGCTATTCTGGACGCCGCTAATGCCCATGCGGCTGAAAATAACTGGGCGGTGACCATTGCGGTCTGCGATGATGGCGGCCATGTGCTCGGTATGATTCGCCGCGATGGCTGTGCTCCGGTGTCGGCTTACATTGCTCAAGAGAAAGCCCGTACGGCTGCAATGGGTAAGCGCGAGACTCGCGTATACGAAGAGATTATTAATAACGGCCGTACCTCCTTTTTATCCGCACCCCATATTCAAGGGATGCTTGAGGGTGGGGTCAATATCGATGTAAATGGATTTACCATCGGCGCAGTCGGCGTTTCCGGCGTGAAGTCTTCCGAAGATGCCAGCACTGCTAAGGCTGGAATCGCGGCCATTATTTAAGTTACCTTGACTAATACCACTGTAGATACAAACGCCCCCGCAGAGTCTTCCGACTCTCCAGTTAGCATTACCTTCGCCGATTTTGGCCTTGATCCACGCATTCAAAAGGCAATCGGCGAGCAGGGCTACAACACCCCAACCCCAATTCAAGCGCAAGCCATTCCGCATGTGCTTGCAGGCAAGGACTTGATGGGTGCGGCGCAAACAGGCACTGGTAAGACTGCCGCTTTTGTCTTGCCTATTATTCAAAAGTTACTCCCCGGTTCGAGCAGCAGCGCTTCGCCAGCGCGCCATCCCATTCGTGCCCTGGTCTTAACGCCTACTCGCGAACTCGCTGTGCAGGTTTCAGAAAATGCAGCCAACTATTCTCGGCACACGGATCTACGTTCAACCGTTGTTTTTGGTGGTGTGGATATGCAGCCCCAAGTGGCTCAGCTGCGCAGCGGCATTGAGATACTGATTGCAACACCCGGGCGCTTGCTTGATCACCTTGGCTCTAAAACAGCGAACCTGTCGCAAGTCGAGATCTTGGTATTGGACGAGGCCGATCGCATGCTTGATATGGGGTTTTTGCCTGATCTGCAGCGCATCATTAATTTGATACCAGCACAGCGCCAAACCCTCCTGTTCTCAGCCACCTTTTCTCCTGAGATTAAAAAATTAGCCCAGAGTTATTTACGTAATCCGGTTACGGTTGAGGTTGCGCGCCAAAATGCAGCTGCTGATACGGTCAGGCAAGTAGTGCACTTAGTCTCTGCGGCAGACAAGCAGCGCGCCATCACCACCATCTTGGAAGCGCGTACGCGCCAAGGCTTATCGCGTCAGTGCATCATCTTCACCAATAGCCGTTTAGGCTGCGCCAAACTCTCGCGGGCACTCGAGCGCGATGGCATCAAAGCAGGCGCAATTCATGGGGATAAAAGCCAAGGTGAACGTACCCTGACCTTGGATGCATTTAAGTCGGGCGCAATCGAGGCCTTAGTCGCAACCGATGTTGCGGCGCGTGGTTTGGATATTCCAGCGATGCCTTGCGTCATTAACCATGAGTTGCCTTATAACGCCGAGGACTTCATCCACCGCATTGGCCGTACAGGCCGTGCAGGTAGTACTGGGGATGCAATCGCGCTAGTGGACGATGGCGAAAAGCGCTTGTTAGACGACATCGAAAAATTGATGAAGCGCAAATTGCAAGTGATGCCGCTACCAGAGCTAAAGGGCGGTAAAACAGCAGATCCTTTTTTCTATAAACCCTATCAAGTCGGCGTCGCTCCAGCGGGGGCCGTACAAGCGGCGCCTAAAGCCAGTCTTGACGATGGTAATCCCGATCAGCCGATCACCAATCCGATTAAAAAAGTCGGTATCACTCCTGCTAAATCGCCGGTTGGCGCTTTACTTGGCGGCATGAAAAAAAAGACCGTTTAGTTCTGAGTAGGGCTGCACTCTTTGGTCCGAGCAGCCCAAGCATGCGTAGCCTCTAGCAACCACGCAGCAATGGTCTGACCTTGCCCACCATCAAGCCCGCTTAGACCGAGATGCAGCGCAGCTGCTTGCAGGGCCTGTAACACAGCCGCATCACTTGCGGTGTTGATTTCGATTGCTTGGGTCTGCTTACTCAACTTCTCCCCATGCGGATCTAACACGAGTGGCAAGTGTCGGTAGTGAGGAGTTGGGTAGCCCAAAACCCTTTGCAGGTAAATCTGCCGCGCGGTATTGCTGAGTAAATCAGCGCCCCGCACAATGTGCGTGATGCCTTGCTGAGTATCATCCACCACCACCGCAAGTTGATAGGCCACGACGTCATCAGCCCTGCGCAGTACAAAATCCCCGACATCCCCATTGAGGTTTTGCTCTTGCGGTCCGAACTCTGCATCGGTAAAGCAAATTTGCTGTTCGGGCTTAAGGGCAAGGCGCCAGGCAGATCCTGAAGGGTTATTGGGAAGCTGCACCTGCCAAACATGGCCATTACGGCAGGTGCCGGGGTAGACCTGTTCTTGGTTGCGGGCCCGTAGCTTGCCTTGGCTGCTCAGGGCGCTGGTAATTTGCTGGCGCGAGCATCTACAGGGGTAAATCTGCCGATCGCTGTAAAGCGTTTCTAAGGCGCTTTGGTAGGCTTTGCTTTGATGAGATTGCCAGATGACTTCCCCGTCCCAGAAAAGCCCACAGGCCTGTAACTGAGCCAATATACGTTGGTCCATGCCGGCAATACAGCGCGGTACATCTAAATCCTCGATGCGGACTAGCCAGCTGCCTTGATTGGATCGGGCATCCAGCCAGCTTCCCAGGGCGCTGGCAAGCGAGCCGGCATGCAAAGGCCCTGTCGGCGAGGGCGCAAAGCGCCCACGGTAGCGGGGATAAGGTGGTTTTAGACTGGACACAGCTAAAATCATCTCATGGCCGTACCCCGTTTTGTACATCTGCGCGTTCACTCCGAGTTTTCGATTACGGATGGAGTCGTGCGCATTGATGATGCGGTTGCTGCAGCCAGTAACGATGGCATGGGCGCCTTGGCCATTACCGACCTGAGCAACCTGTTTGGTCTGGTGAAGTTTTACATGGCCGCCCGTGAAGGTGGAGTCAAGCCGATTGCGGGCGCCGATGTATGGCTTTCGAATTTGCAAGACCCCGACCAGCCGCACCGTTTGTTGCTGTTGGTTCAAAACCATTCAGGCTATTTGAATCTATGCCAGCTACTTAGCCGGGCATCGCTTGATAACCAATCCCGTGGGCGCGCTGAAGTCGACCCTCGGTGGTTTAGCGAGCCAGCTGCAAAAAAAGAAGACCAAGCCCTTGGCCATACCTTGACCTACGGCTTGATTGCCTTATCGGGCGCCCATCTGGGGGATGTGGGTACCGCACTATTAGCCCGTCATGAAGAGCAGGCCAAAGCAGCAGCTGAGCGCTGGAAAACACTCTTTCCGGGGGCTTACTTTATTGAAGTGCAGCGCGCTGGGCATCCGCAAGACGAACAACACCTGCAGTTAGCCTGCCAGCTTGCCAGTACCCTTGCTATACCGGTTGTAGCGACCCATGCAGTTCAGTTTATGCACCGCGATGATTTCAATGCCCATGAAGCAAGGGTATGCATTGCTGAGGGCGAATTACTGGGCAATCCGCGCCGCCAGAAAAAATTCAATCCCGAGCAATATTTTTTAAGCCAAGCGGAGATGGAAAAGCGCTTTGCTGACTTGCCGAGCGCACTGGCTAACTCGGTTGAGATTGCCAAACGCTGCAATCTCTCCCTGGTACTAGGTCAACCGCGTTTACCGGAGTTTCCGATTCCGGCAGGCATCTCGCTTGGCGATTATTTATTTAAGCAGGCTGAAGTTGGATTGCTAAAGCATATGGCGCGTAACTTTCCGGATGCAAATGCACGTGCTGCAGAAGAGCCCCGTTACCGTGAGCGTTTAAGCTTTGAAGTCAAGACCATTGAGCAAATGGGCTTCCCGGGTTATTTCTTGATTGTTGCCGACTTTATTAATTGGGCAAAGAACAATGGCGTACCCGTTGGTCCTGGCCGCGGCTCTGGCGCTGGCTCTTTAGTAGCCTATTCACTTGGCATTACCGATCTGGATCCCCTCAAATACAACTTGCTGTTTGAACGCTTTTTAAATCCAGAGCGGGTCTCCATGCCCGACTTTGATATCGACTTTTGCCAGCATGGGCGCGACCGCGTGATTCAGTACGTAAAAGATAAATACGGTAAAGATGCCGTTAGTCAAATCGCAACCTTTGGCACCATGGCAGCGAAAGCGGCCATTCGGGATGTGGGCCGCGTCTTGGAACAGGGCTATGGTTTTGTCGATAGCATCGCCAAGCTGGTGCCGTTTAAGCCCGGTCAACTCGTCACCATCGAGATGGCCAAAAAAGAAGAAAAGCAGTTGGCTGAGCGCGAGCGCAATGAGGATGAAGTTCGGCAGCTCTTAGCACTTGCCCAACAACTCGAGGGCATGACCCGCAACGTGGGTATGCATGCCGGCGGCGTGCTCATTGCCCCAGGAAAGTTAACGGATTTTTGTCCTCTATATACGCAGGACTCAAAAGATCAGGACAGCAGCTCGGTCATCAGTCAGTTCGATAAAGACGACGTAGAGGCAATTGGGCTGGTCAAGTTCGACTTCTTGGGCTTAACTACACTCACCATCTTGGCCGCAGCAGAGCGTTGGATTAAAGCATTGCATGCCGATCGTAAAGATTGGAGTATCGGTGACATCACCTTAGAAGATCCTGCTGCATTTGAGGTACTGAAATCTGCCAATACCGTTGCGGTCTTCCAGTTGGAAAGCCGCGGCATGCAGGGCATGCTGCGCGACGCCAAGCCCGATCGCTTTGAAGACATCATTGCTTTGGTAGCCTTATACCGCCCTGGTCCAATGGATCTGATTCCGGACTTTATTGCACGTAAGCATGGCCGCCAACAGGTCGAGTACCCCGATCCCCGTATTGAGCCCGTTCTGCGCGAAACCTACGGCATCATGGTCTATCAAGAGCAGGTAATGCAGATGGCGCAAATGATTGGGGGTTACTCACTGGGTGGCGCCGATTTATTACGCCGTGCGATGGGTAAGAAAAAGCCCGAAGAGATGGCCCAGCACCGCAAGATTTTTAGTGAGGGCGCCAAAAAGGGTGGCATTACTGAATTCAAGGCCAATGAAATTTACGACTTGATGGAGCGCTTTGCGGGCTACGGATTTAATAAATCCCATGCTGCTGCCTATGCTTTGCTGGCTTATCAAACAGCATGGCTCAAAGCCCATTACCCTGCTGAATTTATGGCGGGTAACTTATCGCTGGCGATGGACGATACCGATAAGGTAAAAATTCTGTACGACGATTGCCTGCAAAATCGCTTGCGGGTATTGCCGCCGGATATCAACACCGGCACGCATGAATTTACTCCCTTGCGCACCCAAGGGGCGCCAGTAGATCAGCCTTTGATCGATGTTCGCTATGGATTGGGCGCGGTGCGCGGCACCGGCGAAGCAGCGATTGAGGCGATCGTTAAGGCGCGAGAAACGGGCGGACCGTTTACTGACCTATTTGATTTTTGTGCTCGGGTTGATCGGCGCCAAGTTAATCGCCGGGCAATTGAGGCGCTGATGCGCGCCGGTGCGTTTGACAGTTTGTATGCAGCGGGATCCAATCAAAAAGGCAAGCCATATGACATTCGCTCTACCTTGCTAGCTTCATTAGCGCGGGCGATTGAGGCTGCAGAACAGGCGGAGGCATCGATTCATCAGGTGAGCCTGTTTGAAACCGCTGGTGAAACCGATCGCCACTTTCCCGAGCTCGTAACTGAGCCACCTTGGCCTGAAAAGAAGCGGCTGCAGGAAGAAAAAACTGCCCTTGGCTTATGCCTTACTGGCCACTTGTTTGATGCGTACCGCAATGAGGTAGCGCATTTTGTGCGCCAACCCTTAGTCAAAGTGATCGAAGGAAAAGACCAACTTCTGGCTGGCATTATTACGTCGGCACGAATGTTGACGGGTCAGCGAGGCCGCATGATGGTTGCTACCATCGATGATGGCACTGCGGCAACGGAAGTCATGCTCTACAGCGAAGTGTATGAGCCCAATCGATCTTGGCTAAAAGAAGATGAACTGCTGATCGCCAGAGTGAATGTCACGCCCGATAAGTTTTCGGGTGGCACGCGGATTGTGGCAGAGGCTGTTATGGATATCGCGGGCGCGCGTTTGCGCTTTGGTCGTAATGTGCATGTGCAGATGAATTCCGCGGTCGATCTGAAACTCTTCCGCAGCCAAATTAATCCGTATTTGATCAGCAATCGCCAGCAACACGCCAAGCCTGGCATGCCGCCAAATGGGGCGCCTAGTCCCCTGGATGGCATTAAGGGATTGCCGCTCACTGCGGTGGTCACTGCCAGTGGCAGTGCTTGCTTAGTGCAGTTTCCGGATGACTTGCGGCTTTATCCCGATGATGCATGCCTGCATAGCCTGCATCAATTACTGGCCACAAACCAAGCCGATCCAGTGACGGTGCAATACGCCTAGCGTTTGTTCGTCTTTTTACCGTGATGCGTTGAGCGCTGCATGCGCACGAATTTTTTCATTAAGGCGTTCTCGACTGCTTTTGTCATTTGATTGATCGCGTACTTTATGAAAAATATGAATGACTTCGGTCGCCCAGGCGCCTGATTTACGAATAACCCCATTGGCCTGCAGCCTAAATACAAAGTCGGCATCTTCATGGCCCCAGCCGAGCAGGGTTTCATCAAATCCACCAATGGCTAAGGCATCCCTGCGCCAACAGGCCATATTGCAGCCCTTGATGCGCCGCCAAACAAACGTGCTATACAGCCTTCGAGAATGATCACCAAACTTCACTAACAGCGGCAGTAATTTATTGAGACCACCGCGTAAGCGGTAGGTAAGTGCATGGCGTTTGAAACGTTCAAAACTCCAATGTGGCCATGACAGCATTTCTTGGGCGAGCGTGTTGTTTGACAAAATACGACTACCGGTGACGAGGTGACCGGGCTCTGATAGTTTTCTATGCTGGGCAATAAAATCGGGCTGCACAATGCAGTCGCCGTCTATAAATACAAGGTAATCGCCTTGGGCTGCGGCGATGGCCAAGTTCCCAACCACGGTCTTGCGGCAGCCATCGTCTTCTATCCAGACATGCTCCATTGGCACTGGGAAATCGGCTTGAATTTTCGTAATCAGTTCGCGGGTATCTGCGCGTGAGCCATCGTCGGCAATGATGACTTCAAAATTACGATCGGTCTGGGTCTTTAAAGACTCTAGCGACAGTCGTAACGCTTGCGGCCAATTGTAGGTTGCAACAATCACCGAAATCATGTTCATGGTTTTTGCTCCACTCGGGATGCCTTAGCTAGCTCACAGATTTTCATATAACGGTAATACGATCCTTGCGCATTGGCCAGGGCAAGCGAAAAACCTTGGGGTCCATCCAGAAAACCGAGCCGTATAAAGTAGGTTCTAAAAAAAGACCAAGCCCCATGGCCAATGGCCGCTAGGGGGCTGCTGCGCTTGCCTTTAGCAAAGGCTTGCTCGGCTGAGGCGCTGGAGTAGCGGTCAATTTTTTGTAGTACCTGCGAGT
>CAMEXM010000046.1 GCA_945947155.1 Polynucleobacter meluiroseus
AGACCATTAAAAGTGGCTAGTAGCGCTTCCGGTTCGACTAAGAAAGCGTTGAGCAAATCATCGGTCTGGGGGTTGGGGGTGAATGAGGTCATTGTCAAAGTGTACCGATCAAGATGAAAAAAAGGCCCTAAAAGGGCCTTCTGCTTCACTATCAGCTTAGTGCCGACCGTTTACATCTCTCTTATTCTTGGCAAAAACTGGGACTGGCCATGAATTGCGCTGCAAACTGGACGCCCATCACGCGCACGTAGCGTTGGAGCATTTCCAGCGAGGCAGGGTCAAGCAAGTTGCTGGCAGGGATGCCCGATGCCTTGGTTTCACGAATCAGCAGGGCTACTTGGGCCCATTTATGTAGTCTTTTACGCATATTTATCTCCTATGAAGCAAATAACGCATTGACTTTTGATTAAGTTAACAAAAAATCTTGATTTATTTTGAACTTTTTTAAAAAACAGGCATCAGCATATAAATGCACCAATTTAGTGCAATTGGGATAACTTCCGAAGGGGAAATAGCCGGGACCCAAAATGCATCTCCTGTGACAGTACACTAGCCGCAGCAAAGCACCCATTGCTTTGCCTTTTTTGATCCCTCATCCATTAGGAGTTCACTTGAAGAAAATTGCCCTTATCGCACTCTGCTCGACATTTGCAGCCACCAGTTTTGCCCAGGCCCCTGCTAAACCAGCGGCCTCATCCGTTTCCATGGCGCCCATTGCTGCAGAGGTGGTAGTCATGACGTCAACCGTTGACTCGGTCGATGTAAAAAAGCGCATCGTTACCTTAAAGGATGACAAAGGCAATACCGCCACCATGACGGTTGGTAAGCAGGTCAATGACCTTGAAAAAGTAAAGAAAGGCGATTTGTTTGTGGTGGAGTATGCCCAAGCATTGGCAGTGGGATTGGCTATTGCGCCCAAAGATGCCAAGCCAGGCGTCAGTGGAACACGTACCGTTACTGTCGCTGGTAAAGGTGCTAAGAAGCCATTTGAAGAAATTACCGATGTGATTATTGCTACTGCAAAGATCACGAGCATTGATGCTGCTAAGCGTACTGCCGTTTTGACCCTGCCAAGTGGCGAGAAGCAAACAGTGAAAGTGGATCAAAAGGTATTGGGCCTTGAGAAATTTAAGGTAAACGACGATGTGGTTGTAGAGTATATCGACGACATGGCAATTGGTTTTGTAACACCGCCAAAGAAGTAAATATGGATGAGCGCATCGCAGTGTGCGCCGCATAAAACAAAAGGCCCGCAATGCGGGCCTTTTTATATGCTTACTGCCGCATTATTTTGCGTTCGGGAAGAAGAGTTGTTCGCCGCCCACCTTATACGAGGCAATCGTATCTTGACCTTCTTTCGAAACCAACCAGGTAATAAATGCCTGACCATCTGCTTTTTTCACATTCGGAAACTTTTCGGAACCAACCAACATCACGCCATACTGGTTAAAAAGCTTGGGATCGCCTTGAACCAAAACGGCGAGATCACCCCGATTTTTAAATGAAAGCCAGGTGCCTCGGTCGGCCAGGATATAGGCGTTCATGCCCGATGCGGTATTTAAAGCAGGGCCCATGCCGGATCCGGTTTCTTTATACCAAGGCAGGTTTGCGTTAACTTCAACTCCCGAACCTTTCCAGTAACGTAGCTCTGCTGCATGCGTGCCACTCTTATCGCCGCGCGAAACAAAAGCCGATTTGCTATCGGCAATCTGCTTGAGCGCGACTTGAATGTCTTTTCCGCCTGCAATTTTGGCGGGATCTGCTTTTGGCCCCAGCAAAACAAAATCATTGAACATCACTTCTTGCCGTTTATCGGAAAACCCTTGCGATACAAATAATTCTTCTGCTGCTTTGTCATGGACAAAAACCACATCGGCATCGCCGCGGCGACCAATATCCAGTGCTTGACCAGTGCCGACTGCAACCACTTTGACGGCAATGCCCGTTTTATTGGTGAACACCGGTAGAATATGACCGAACAAGCCCGACTGCTCGGTTGATGTGGTTGATGAAACCAAAATGCTTTTCTGGGCTTGCGACACAGCCGGCCCACTTCCAATGAATAAGCCAAACGCCAATAGGGCAGCAGAGCCAAAGCTAGAGTATTTCTTATAAAGCGACATGGAATCATCCTTTTAAAAGTAATTGGTATGATTCATGCTTCCATTGTATAAATCAATATGCAATTAATTACATATGAGCTGTTATGAATATTGCGATTAAGCCGGTCCTGATGCTGGAATCGTCAGGCAAAAGCCATTCATCCACGGATTTATCCTCCATCGCGATCCTTTTGCGGGAGGTCCAGCGGGGGAAGACCATTCAATCGGCAGCAGAGGCGCTCGATGTCTCGTATCGGACCCTATGGAATCAACTCAAGGTGGCAGAAAAGGCCTTAGGTACGCCCTTATTACTTAGCACCAAAGGTCACGGCTCGAAGCTCAGCCCCGCAGCAGAATCGTTTTTGAACTCCGTCGCTGAAATGGAGCGTCGCTTTGATCGCGTCAGTCAAGATGAAGTGCAGCGACTATCCGGTGAGCTCTCATCGTTGATTAATCCTCGACCAGTGCGCTGGGTTTTTTGCAGCAGTAGCGATCCATTAATTGAGCAGGTAATTGATGGGTTCGCTCATATTGATTATCAAACCATGGGATCAGGCCAAGCACTTGAGCGGCTGCTCAGTGGTGATGCCGATATTGCTGGATTTCATTTGCCTGATCAGGATAGTTTGTTGCAAGTGCAGGCCCATTTAAAAAGTGCAGGGATGATGGCTTACCCAGTGATGCGACGCACGCAAGGGCTGATGGTGGCGACCGGCAATCCCCTGCGAATAAAAAAACTGGCGGATTTAGCTCGGCCCGAGGTGCGCTTTATCAATCGACAAAAGGGGGCGGGAACACGCTTACTTCTCGATACCTTGATGGAAAAGGAAGGTATTCGTAGCGATCGGATTCGGGGATATCGCCATGAAGAATTTACGCACACCGCAGTGGCGACCGCAATCGTGGCTGGTACGGCTGACGCAGCACTAGGACTCAAATATATAGCAGCTCAATTTCGTTTGGGTTTTGTACCGCTAGAAGAAGAGACGTTTTATTTGGCTATGGCTACTAAAGTCCATGCGAGCAAGCCGATCCAAAAATTCATTCAATCCCTACAGGCTTTGGCGGCAAAGCAGGTGGGTTACCGAGCTACGACTACCCGGTCTCGAAAGTAGCTAAAATCAAAAGACCGAAACAAGCAGACCGCTAAGGAGCATCACCGTGAATCCATCTTCCCCCGCAAGCCAAGTGAAGGTGTTGGCATTTGATGTTTTTGGCACGGTGGTGGATTGGCATGGATCGATTGTGCGTGAAGTAAGTAGCTTAGGTTTATCCGTAGACCCGGTTGATTTTGCCAGTGCATGGCGTAACGGCTATCGCCCAGCCATGGCGCGTGTTCGTTCGGGAGAGCTGCCGTGGACGCGCATCGATGATTTGCATCGCATGATCTTAGATCAGGTGTTGCTGGATTTTGGAATTACCGCGCTGAGCGAGGAGCAAAAGCGCCAGCTCAATTTAGTCTGGCACCGTCTTGTTGCATGGCCGGATAGCGTTTCTGGCTTAACTCGCCTTAAGCGCCAATTTACGATCGTGACTTTATCGAATGGAAACTTGAGTTTATTGGCCGATATGGCGAAAAATGCCGGCTTGCCTTGGGATTTGATTTTATCGGCCGAAGTATTTCGGCACTACAAGCCCGATCCAGAAACCTACTTGGGCGTTGGCCAAACGTTTGACCTGCCGCCAGAGCAAACCATGCTGGTTGCATCGCATAAAGATGATCTTGCGGCAGCGCATGCACTGGGCCTAAAAACCGCATTTATAGAGCGCCCGACAGAATTTGGACCTAAAAAAGCCAATCCGGATTTACCGCGAGAGGGTTGGACCACGTTTCACGCGACAGACTTTAATCACTTAGCCGATCAGCTCGGCGCCTAATTCATTTAAGCCACGCAAAGCTCAATACAATCTAGCCATGGATTTTACAAACACAATTGGCACGATTGCTGCAGTACTAACGACTATGGCCTTTTTGCCTCAAGCTTGGCGTTCTTGGCGTACCCGTAATTTAGCGGGCGTGTCTTTGGCGATGTATGGCTTTTTCACGCTCGGTGTTTTTTTGTGGCTGGTTTACGGCATCCTGTTGGATCAGTGGCCTATTATTGTGGCCAATGCCATTACCTTCGTTTTGTCCTGCAGTATTCTCTTTTTAAAAATTCGGCATCGGGATGTGCCGCAGCACCCGCATCAGTAGATGCAGTAAAGAAAGGTTTTTTATGAGCACCCAGTATGTGATTGAGCCAATCGCTTTGCCATCATTGCCTGTGGCAGGTGATGCCCGTCGCTTTGCAGTTAACCGCATTTACTGCGTTGGCCGTAACTATGCTGACCATGCCCGTGAAATGGGCCATGATCCGGATCGTGAGCCACCATTCTTTTTTATGAAGCCGGCTAGTGCGATTGTGACTGACGGAGAGAATATGCATTACCCGAGTTTATCGAATGACGTGCACCACGAAATTGAGATGGTGGTTGCGATTGGCAAGGGCGGCGCCAATATCCCCGCGGATAAAGCTTTAGAGCACGTGTATGGGTACGGCGTTGGTTTGGACATGACTCGGCGTGATTTGCAGGGCGAAGCGAAAAAAATGGGGCGGCCTTGGGATACCGGTAAAGCATTCGATCAGTCTGCCCCATGCTCTGCCTTAGTGCCGGTAGCGCAGTGCGGTCATCTATCGCAGGGGAGTATTCGATTGATGGTCAATGGCGAAGTGCGTCAAGAGGGCGACCTTATTCAGTTGATTTGGAATGTACCCGATACGATTGCATATCTATCAACGCTATTTACGCTGCAAGCCGGTGACTTAATCTTTTCAGGAACACCAGCAGGCGTCGGCCCAATTAAAAAAGGCGATGTGCTGGAGGGTGAGGTAGCTGGCTTGCCAGTACTTAAGACGCGTATTACTTAAATCAAGCTGTCTTTGACAGCGTATTGCTTGAGCGTATCCAAATCAATTCGTTCAAGGGTTTTGATATTAGTACTCTCGAGTTGAACCATCGGGGCGCACTGGGCATCGAGCGCCTCTTTCCAACGATTCAGGCATAGACACCATTGGTCGCCTGGTATTAAGCCCGGAAATTGCCACTCAGGCCTAGGGGTCATTAAATCATTGCCCCGCTCTAGGCTAAAGACTAAAAATTCTTTTGTCATGATGGCGCAAACCAGATGACTTCCTAAATCCTGTTCATCAGTTTTGCAACAGCCATCCCGAAAAAATCCGGTGAGGGGCTCAAATGAGCAAGGGACGATCGGCTCACCCAGGACATTCAATGCGATGTCATGATTGGGGTCATATCGGTATTGATTCTCTGCCATACGCTTGGATTCGCTTTATAAACTTTGCTAACTCTGTTTATACGCTATTTCACTTATGTAATGAACCATTTTGCTGGTGTGGTCGTACGTTAAAATGAAGCCATGTATATGTTTCTTCCTTTTTTGACGGCATTGCTTGCTACCGTCTGCATTTGGTACGAGCGGCGCATCCTCGCTTTGGGCTTTACCGGAATCACTCTACTTATATTGCTGGCGTGGTTTCAGTTTCATGCCACCACCCATTTAAAGATTAGCCTCTAATGCGAGCCAATTCGTTTTCATTTGCGGGTCTGGGTAATTTATTAGCCTTGTTGGCCGTTAATGGCTCATTGAGCTACGCTTTTTTTGATCAATTGTATTTTGGCGAATTACCTTGCCCGCTGTGCCTATTGCAGCGCGTTGCGTATGTATTAATCGGCATTGCACTTGTCTTGAATATTCGCCTTGGAGCACACAGCGCACATTATGGCTGGGGAATTTTGGGCGCAGTAGCTGGCATGGCGGTATCCTTGCGGCAAATTCTGCTGCATGTACTGCCGGGGGATGCCGGTTTTGGAAATACCTTTTTAGAGCTCCATTTTTATACTTGGGCTTTTCTTGGCTTCATTGGCTTAATTGCGGCTCAAGCGATCTTGATGATGTTGCCTAGCGGCGGCGTCCGCAATCACGGTTGGTTTTCTAAAGCACTGGTTATTTGGTTCATCTTGTTGGTGCTAGCTAATGTGATCTCGACGCTACTCGAATGCGGCATCGGACCCTGTGCCGATGATCCGGTTAGCTACGATGGACTGCAGTGGCTGCGTCAACGCTTTGAGATTTAGCATACAGGTGAGGCGAATGCGTGCTGCATTATTTCAAAAAATAGCGCTACTATTTCCATTGCTGTTTCTGACGGCAAGTGCGTTCGCGCAAAGCACCCCCGTTAAAAATCCCGCTTGGCCAAAACAAGCCATTCGCATTGTGGTGACGTTCCCGGCCGGGGGCGCGCCGGATATTTTGGCGCGTGTATTGGCTGAAAGTTGGCAGCCTGTCTTAAACGTCCCGGTGCTGATCGAAAATCGCCCTGGGGTTGGCGGCAATATTGGCGCAGACATCGTGGCTAAAAGTAGTCCAGATGGATATACCTTGCTGATTGGTACGGTTGGCATTCATGCAATTAATGGGGCTCTGTACAACAAGATGCCGTTTGATCCGATTGCTGATTTCACGCCAATCAGTTTTTTAGCCAGTACGCCCAATGTACTTGTCGTTAATAAGCAGCTGGGTGTGAGCTCTTTACGTGAGTTAATCGCACTTGCTAAATCAAAGCCCAATCAACTGACGTTTGGATCCTCGGGAATCGGTACCTCACTGCACATGTCGGGTGAACTCTTTAGTCAAATGGCAGGAGTACAGATACGCCACATCCCCTATAAGGGGCGCGCTCAATCGCTCCCTGATTTATTGGGCGGCCGCATTTCCATGCTGTTTGATAATTTATCTTCGGCACTGCCGTTGGTTCAGCAGCAGGAGATTATTGCCCTGGGCGTCACTACCTTAAAACGCTCGCCTGCCGCACCCGAGATACCCACACTGGCAGAGCAGGGCTTGCCTAATTTTGAGGCGGTCTCCTGGTTCTCCTTGATGGCGCCGGTAGGTTTACCCAAGGATCTGCAACAGCAGCTCAATCGCTTGACGATCGAGGCCTTATCAAAACCGGACGTCAAGCAAAAGCTCCTGATGAGTGGCTTAGAGCCCAATCCAGGCAGTTCACGAGAGCTCAGCAAGCTGATTTTGGAGGAATCCAATAAATGGTCGAAGTTGATTAAAAAGGTGGGGATTACGATTGATTAGGGTTTTGAAAGTCATAATACCTTATAAGCCTGTCATCTTCCGGCTTTGTAAAGCGTTATTGCAGTAGAGATGCTAAATTGAATGATGCTCTGACGCGCTTTAATCTAGGCGTTTTGCCTTAACCACCGGGGATATGCGATGACTGCATTTGCAAGCACTTCCGAGTTACAGAAGCCAAGCTCTAGGGCTTTGTCTTGGGGCGTTCTAATCGTGTGCTTCGCCCTCGCTTTGCTAGTGCTGCCTACGCCCGCCACTGCAGGCAATTGGAATGTCGCTGTAGGGGTTTCGGGTGGCAATGGCTATCGCCCAATTGCGTACGGACCCGGTTATGGAGCACCCTACGGACCAGGATTTAGACGCGGCTACTGGAATGGTGGCCCCTATGGATACGGTGGCTGGGGAAATGGCTGGAATGGAGCGTGGGGAACTGGGTGGGGATATCCCGCTTATCCATACGTATATAGCCCACCACCTGCAGTGTATGTGCAGCCAGTGCTAGTTGAACCTATTGTGTTGGCAGCACAAGCCCAGCCCCCAGTCTGGTATTTTTGCGCATCTGCCGCGCAGTATTTTCCGAATGTAGGAGCGTGTCCTGAAGGTTGGCAGGTTCAGTCTGCAGTGCCTCCGCCGCAGACGCAAAGCCAACAAAAACTGTCCAATCCTGCTCGTACTAATTAGCTACTATTCCTCCGATTTATTTGAAAGATCTACTATGAACCGTTTTCTTGTTCCATTTGCCCTCATTCTGACCTTAGCAGCCTGCGCTTCTGCGCCAACAGGGCCCACTGTTACGGTAATGCCAAGAGAAGGCAAGCCGTTTGATGTCTTCCAAAAAGAAGATCAAGAGTGCAGGACATTTGCTGCGAAAGCAGTCGAAGATACTTCCAATGCCGCACTGAAGCAAGGCGCTACCAGTGCATTGATTGGCGCCGCCATTGGTGCCGCTGCCGGAGCCGTGATTCAAGGGGGAAGTAGCCAGAACATTGGAACGGGAGCGGGCATTGGTCTCTTGGGCGGATCAGCAATGGGCGCCATGGGCGCATCCAACAAAGAAGACCAAGCACAAACCCAGTACAACATTGCTTACCAGCAGTGCATGTATGCCAAGGGCAATCAAGTTCCTAGTTTTAGGCCGCTGCGCTAAACCATTCCTTTTTTATTGGGGAGTTGCGTATCCAAAGGAGCGCATTATGACCTGCGCTCTGGGTGACTGCATAAACTGAAAAAGCGCAACCGCATCGCGCGGTGCGTTTTTCATTAGCACCATGCGCTGCTGGATTGGCTGATACAGTGCCGGATTTAAAACCAGATGTTGCGTTTCTTTTGCAATCCCTGGCGATAGCGCCAAGGACAGGGCGGTAAAGCCAATGTCAGCCGCACCCGAGGCCACGTACATGGTTGCAATACTAATATTGTCGCCATAAACCAACTTGTCTTTGGCTAAATCCCATAATCCTTCGGCCTTAAGGTAGTCGACTGCGGCTTTGCCATAGGGTGCTAATTCCGGCTTGGCAATGGCAATCTTATTGGCTTGCTTGAGTGCCTTGATGAGGTCTGCTTTACTACTTCCGAGTGTGATGCCACTTGATTTTTTGCTGAGCAAGGCAATTTTGCCGATGGCATAGACTTTGCCTTCATCCACCGTCATCTTCCGCTTAAAGAGTTCCAGCGGGTAGCTTTCGTCAGCTGAGATAAAGAGCGAGAATGGCGCGCCATTCAAAATTTGGGCAGTGATATTGCCGGATGATCCGTAAACGACCCGAAAGTCAGCCTTATTCTCTGCCTTGAATTCTTTCTGAATGGCAAGGAAGGCATCCTTCATATTGGCTGCAACTGCTATGGTGCTGACGTTGGCATGGGAAGCGCTGCAAAGCAGGCTAAAGGCAAGGCCTAAAAAGAACGTATGCAATTTCATAGGTGCATCATAAACACAATTGAAATAGGATTTTTTTACGGCTCATTGGTTTTATAAATAATCGTTCCCTAAAAAAACTAAAAAAGGTGACTTAAAACTGTCATAATTCCTTGAAATTTGCATTAAATCCCAATACGATAGTCAGATTGAACGCTGACATAGAGGAGTCTTTTTCATGAGTACGACCAAAACAATTAAAAAACTAACCAAGCAGTTGGATAAATTGGATGCAACCAAGGCTTCGGTGATTAAGAAGCTCGATAAGGCCAGGGCATCTAAACTCGCTAGTGATGCAAAAAAAGCAGCTATCAAGCAAAAAAAAGCAGCCAAAAAAGTAGCAACTAAAAAACCGACGGCAAAAAAAGCCACTGCCAAAAAACCAAGCGTAAAAAGAGTAGCCGCAAAAAAACCAGCTGCCAAGAAAGCGGCTACCAAAAGAGCGCCGGCTAAGAAGGCAGTTGCCAAAAGAGTAGTTGCAAAAAAAGGCGTGGTGAAATCTGCACCTCTAGCAGGGAGTGTCTCTTCTTATGGTGATACCAACTCCTAATGCCAATCGCGACGTCGGGATTCAATCTCGGCGCTGAAGATCAGGAGCTACGGCTCCTGCAGATTGAGCTGGTCAAGTTACAAAAAAGCCTGATCGCAAACGGCGATCAAATTCTAGTTGTTCTCGAGGGTCGGGATGCGGCCGGCAAGGACGGCACGATCAAAGCAATTACGGAACACCTGAGTCCACGCGAGACACGGGTAGTTGCGCTGGGTAAGCCATCCGATGTCGAAGTTGATCAGTGGTACTTTCAGCGCTACATCGCCCAGTTACCCAAAAGAGGTGAATTCGTACTCTTTAATCGGAGCTGGTACAACCGGACTGGGGTCGAGATGGTGATGGGATTTTGTAGCAAAGCGCAATACGCTACCTTTATATCGACAGTTAACTCGCTCGAATCGATCTTGATTCAGTCGGGCATTACCGTGCTGAAGTATTACCTGGACATTTCCAAGCAAGAGCAGAAGCTGCGCCTTGAGTCCCGTAAAAATGATCCTTTGAAGCAATGGAAGATCAGTCCAATTGACCAGCAGGCCCAGAAAAAATGGAATGCGTACAGTACCTACCGCAATGCGATGTTACTCAAGACCAGCACAGCAGAAGCGCCCTGGACCATTGTGCGCGCTAATAATAAAAAACAGGCGCATTTAAACTTGATCCGCCATTTACTGTTACGGCTAAATTATGCCGGCAAAAATAAACGCTTATTAAAGCCTAATGCGGATATTATTTTTACCTTTAATCAGGTGGGATCGCTGGAGAAGTAAGTAGTGATCAAAGAAAATAAAGAAAATTCAGCTGCCTTTTTAATTTAAGCTGTCATTAAATTGTCATTGCAATCAAATAACATTAACTTGCAGTTTGAGATCTCCTTCGCAATATTTATCCCAGCTTAGTGCTGGGATTTTTTTAAAAAACCCCCATTACGGATTCATTCTGCAAGGGGAATTTGCTGCGACTTGAATCTGAGCAATATTTTCTGCCATTATTTCAAAGCGCTTTGCTGCAGAATTTTCTAAAAAATACTGCACAATAAATAGCGGAATGCTGGTGTCGAGCTCAAATGTGGCATGGTGTGTGAAGCGAGCCCCTTTTTTGTCAGGGGACACCATCCAGTTACCACTATAGGATTTTGCATCCCCTTTTATCTGCGTAAAATTCAGTTGCGCAGTAGAGACTTCAGTAAATTCAAGCGTTGAGTGCAAATAAACTGGTATTAGCAAGATGCGCTCTTTGGCAACACGCTCGACCAAGACTTTGTTGTTTTCTCTGCTTAGTACCTTAGAAGACAAAATTCCTGGAATGCTTTTGGCTTCCTCATAGTTTGTCAGAAAGCCGTAGGCCTGACATGGGCTCACAGGAGCCGTGAATTGCACCTGCACATCAAAGCGTGCACCCGTTCGACTAATGCTGATATCGAGATCGTGCGGATTGCTCTGCGCCATTGCAGGTACAAAGGTGAGTAGCAGTAGTAGGCATACTTTCCAATTTACTGTTCCGTACGCAGTCATTTAACCTCTGTTTTAAAGTTCGAGTAGAGCTTTGCAGTAATAAATTTGCTTTACGAACATATCAAGTAAATATGACGGATAACGACAATACGTTCATCAAGCTGTCATAAAGTTATGCCAAGCTAACCACCTAATCCATACATCATAGGGTACCGCTTATGCAGTATCAAATTATTCCACTGGAAATGGGCTCGATTGTTTCGAGGGACATATTCCAAACGGGCAATATGGAGATCAAGTGCGGCTTAGTCTGGAAGCTAGGATCTGTGATTACTGATCAAAAGCCAAGCTTTATTCGAAATTACCATCCCGATATCGGCATCTGCTTAGCCGATATCAAAGGGGCAAGTATTAGCAAAACGTACGACGGTCAAAAGGTAATTTATTTTTCTGAGACTGTGCCAGAAGCGCTTGAGCAAGAATTGAGCGACATTTTCTATGGGATATCGCAGAAATTTTCTGGGCCATACCAAGATGTGTTTCAGGATTTGCAGTGGCAGTGGGTTAGCTCTGAAACATTCCTATTTGGTGAGCTTGAAATTAAGGAAATTAAAAATCCAGATAATTTCCTTGATTTGTATAAGTAAGTTATTGCCTAAGCCCCATTTGGCTTTGAATGAAATGGCATACGGCTTCATTTAGAGGGGCAGGGTGCCCAGCCCCCGCAACCGCATAGGTCTCTAATCGTGGAATATGCGCTTTTGCTTCTAATACGCGTTGCTTTGTACATATCTTCGATTGATCACCATAAATCAGGGCAATTTTTCCTCGATAGCCTTCCAAGGCTTCATGAAAATTCATGCCCCATACGTCAGCTTTGTATGGCAAATCGAAGTGGCTTGGCTGTTGAACGTCTGAAATGACTTGTTCGTCCACACGCAAATCACTTGCTAGCTCGCGTATCCCTTTGAAACCCTTTTGATTTTTCATGGACTTATAAAGAGCATAGAGCGCTGTCCAATTTACAGTGAGGGCAATATCATTGAGAATAACCCCATCGATGGCCTTTCCATTGTGCTGCGTTAGATACATCGCGAGCACTCCCCCCATGCTAGTGCCTAGGACGGTGATTTTTTTCTGGGAGCCCTTAGCCGCTAAGATGTTTTCATTGATGAAATGCGTTAAATCATTTAAATACAGTGACATTTTGTATTCATCTTGATTGTTAATCGAGTCTGATTGTCCCCTCCCTGAAAAATCAACGCTGATTACTTCGCAGTGCTCAACCGACAAAAAATAATCATGAACAAGCGCAAATGAATTTTTGGTCTCGAGTAGGCCAGGAAGGCAGAGTAGGGTCTTTTCAGCGTTTCGGTCACCGGATATGGTGTAGGCAATTTTTCGCGCATCGCCATCCCGCTGAAAGTAAAGGGTTTGAGGCTTTTCTGGTGAATACGTATATTTTTTTGGTGCAGGGCTAGTTACTGCAACTGGCTTCTCTAATGGTATTTCAGTTGGGGTAATTTCGTGAGTCGGAATTTGGACTATGGTGGCAACATCGGTTTTAGCCCACGCTCTAGTGAATAGATCAATCAGTAACTTTTTCATAAGATTACTTTACTGATATTTGATGACAATTTTTTGAAGCATGCATCTATACAGTGTGGCGGTTATTTGCTCATGCCGATGCACTCGGCGTGGCTAAAAAGTAATCGCGGGGTGTGTTTTCTGAAAGCGGACTGCGGTGCGCTTAAAGAGATACAACAGAAATACAGCAGCAACCCCTAGGCTAATGCTATTAGCAGCCCAAAAGCCACTGGCACCTTGCAATGCCAATGGTACATTGCCAGTGATATTAAATCCCAACATATAGCCACCACCCAGACCGACACCCCAAAGAGAGACCGCATAAATGAGCATTGGCCAAAATGCAATTCGGTAGGCCCGCAGAATAAATGCGGCACTGACTTGTAAGGCATCAAATATTTGATAGAAGGCGATAAACAAAAAGAGCGGAATGGCAAATTGCTTCACTTCCTCTGGAGGGTCATACCAGTTGAGTAACTCGGTTCTAAAAAACCAGGCGGTGAGCCCAATGACTGCGCAGGCGGTGGTGGTAAAAAAGACCGAGGACCAGCCAATTTGCTCGGCCCTCGATTGTTGATTCGCGCCAATCGATTGCGATACTAAAGTCATGGTTGCAATCGATAGGGATAAAGGAACCATGTAGATGACGGTACCAATATTGGCAACAATTTGGTGTCCAGCCAAGGCTTCCGTGCCAAGGCGGGCAATAAAGAGCGACATAAAGGTAAATGAGGTGACTTCGATGAGGTAGCTAAATCCAATCGGCATGCCCAATCTAAGGATGACGCCAATGCGATGAAAGTCGGGCCTACTAAAGCGAGCAAATAGGGCAAAGAGCTTATAAAAACGATCTGCAAGCACAATCCACAGGGTAACGAGTAGCCAGAGCCAATTAATAATGACCGTCGCTACTGCACACCCAGGGCCTCCCATGCCTTCAATACCAAAAGCGCCATAGATAAATAAATAGTTCAGCGGGAACTTAGCAGCCAAGCCTAGCAATTGCACCACCGTAATGATGGTTGGTCTGGATACGGCATTGTGCAGCGCGATCAGTACACGCATCGCCATGCTGGCAGGTAGCCCTAGTACCAAGATGTGCATGTAGAGACTGGCTTTTGCATGGATCTCAGGACTCACTTGCGAAATGTCCAAGATCAAATCGGCATTCCAGAGAACCAGTGCGCCGATTAGGCTGAGCAGAACGGAAAGCCAAATGGCTTGACGTACTTCTTCGCCGATCTCATCGTAGCGTTTGGCGCCAAACAGTTGACCGGCAATTGGCGCTAGGGCAGATACAACACCAGTAAGGCCAACGTAGACGCTAATGAAAATCGCTGAAGCTATGGCCAATGCTGCTAAATCATCGGCGGAATAACGTGCCGTCATCGCTGTATCGAGGACGCCAAACGCAATCACAGCAAGCTGGCCCACCAATAATGGGCCTGCTAACTTAAGTAATGCTGGAATATCCTCGCGTAAGCGGGAGAGCCTTAAAAGCATGGGAAATGGTGAATCAGCGACAAGAGGCCGACTGTAATGTTTGTGTTCTTCAAGATACTATTTTACTGTGCCACCGATAAAGCATGTGCACTCGTGTTTAGACCCTACTCCGAAGGATGCAAACAGACGTCTTTTTATTAATTCAGCTATTCAGGAGTAACGCGGTAAAGCCTCAGACGCTCAGCGCGGTCGGCTGCGCGCCGGTCTTCCCACAGCAAAGTAATCTTTTTTTGATTGAGGCTGGCATAGGCCTTTGCTTCCAATTGACTATGCGTCAGCATATAAGGGCAGCCAGCATCATCGCGTAGGGGAAGTTTTGTAAAGTAGTTAAATGAAGCAAGCTGCGCAGGGCCAAGATTACTGGTATCAATGCAGCGCCCGTCTTTAGGGACTGCCTGCACTAATCGTTCTGCTACAAAGCGGTAGGTTTTAGCATAATTGATGGTGGGCAACCAAAGGGTCATGAGAAGTACCCACATCAATACAGTGCCAGATGCCGAAATAATTAAACAGCGCCAGATTACTTTGGGAGCGCGCGAAGTACGCCAGCGAATGACCGCAACCCAAAGGCCAGTAATGCCAATCGCAATGACAAAGGCAGTAAGGCTAAATTTCGCCTCGTAACCTGGTATGAAGCGTGCCACGTTGGCTGCGGTGCTGGCCGGAAAGCCCGTTACCTTTGCGAGCCAAATAATCCAAATGGCTAAACCAATGAGGGTAAAGCT
>CAMEXM010000047.1 GCA_945947155.1 Polynucleobacter meluiroseus
CACGATAAGGTACGTTCCGATATATTACTCACCCGTTCGCCACTCGCCACCAGGTGCAAGCACCCGTGCTGCCGTTCGACTTGCATGTGTAAGGCATGCCGCCAGCGTTCAATCTGAGCCAGGATCAAACTCTTCAGTTTAATCACTGTGAACCTTGCGGTTCGTCGCACTCATATTAGAAATTGACTTGGTTTTACAACCAAATCTTTTTACTGACATTGAGTACTGTTTATTTACATCTGTCCCGAAGGACTGGATGCGTTCACTCAGTACCCACAATTATCGATTGACTAATTTTTAAAGAGGGCTGAAGCGCTTCAAAAAAACGTTTCAGCAGAGAGGTGAGACTATGCCATGACTGTAGGGGGCTGTCAACAGCTTTCGTAGTCTTTTTCTTAATATTTCGATGTTTTTTGCGGGTTTATTGAAATTTGTATAAAAATCAATTAGTTAAGAAATGCTGATTTTCTGCTCCTTGAAAAAAATAGCAATTTTTCTGTGTCGAGCAAATAAATTAGGGAAAACCCTGATTTATTCCAGCCCTTCTGCTAGAGTGAACCGATGAACAAGCCTAAATCCGTCGACATCTTTACTGGTAGGCGAGCAGCCAATCCGCCTACACTGGTTCGGGAGCTGGATGACACCCATCGTGCGGCCGTACTGCGGCATTTCTTGACCCTAGAGGCCGACGATCGACACCTGCGCTTCGGCTCACCCACGTCGGATGCGGTCATAGAGCGATATGTGGCAAATCTGAATTTCAGTCGCGATGCGCTTTTTGGCGTTTTTAATGACGCTCTAGATCTCGTCGGCATTGCGCATCTTGCTTATGTGCCGCCCGAGAAGGACAGTCATCGCTCTGCTGAATTTGGAGTTTCTGTGTTGCACGATAGCCGCCATCGCGGCCTTGGTGCAGCGCTCTTAGCGCGAGCTGCTGTCCACGCACGCAATACGCACATCGACACTTTATTTGTGCATTGCCTGGCGAAAAACAGGGCGATGATGCATTTAGCGCAGAAGCTCGGTATGCGCGTGGAATTTGCCTACGGCGATGCAGATGCGTATTTAATTTTACCGCCAGCGAATTCGCAGAGTATTTTGCACGAAGCATCGCAAGAGCAAATGGCGGACCTCGACTACGCACTTAAGGCGAACCTAAAACAATCCAAACAAATTTGGCGTTGGTTTTATGAAATGCAAAGCCAACCATAAAAAATGCCCATGCATGCATGGGCATTAGGTTTTCTAAACAAGCCTCAGCTTAATTGTTCACGTTGGTATTGGGTTGTGATCTATCTGCTTTGCCTTCTTGCTCAAGACGCAGCCTTTCTGCATCTGAAATGATGTCAAAAAATACGAATACTTGTTTTACACCACTGGTATTGCTTGCTACTTTTTTTGCGCGGTCCGCTTCTGCTTTTGTCAAAATGCCCATCAAATAAACATTGCTTGCCTCGACCACAATATTCATCGAGTTGGATGGCAGATCACTTGTAAAGATCATTTGTGTTTTGATGCGCGACGCAAGATAGGTATCGTTCGCACGCGCCGTAAATGAACTATTGGGCCCAATTATTATTTCATTAAAAATAGACCGTACATTTTTAAGTTCTTTTAGGTACGCGCCAGCGCCACCTTTGATGTCGGCGTCTTTTGCTTCGCCCGTCAACAGGACTTTTTGATTGAATGACGTGACCGTAATGTGTGCGCTATCGCCATAGCGCTTGACGAGTTGATTGCCCGCCTCCAGCTGAATACCAAGATCGATTGCTTGCACTCCAGGCGACCTACGATCGGCAAGAACAGTGGTGGTTCCGGTTACTGCGCCCACCGCTAAAATTCCACAGCCACTAAGAAGCGTTACTGTCATGAACCCAAGAGACCATCTCATCAAACGCGTCATGTGATTTCCTTTTTAATCTAAGAGTAGATGATCAATGCCATCGCACAGGCTGTGCAGTAAAACTAAATGCGTTTCTTGAATGCGCGCGGTACGAGTAGAGGGGGCGCACAAATGAATGTCGTGCTCGCCTAAAAGGCCTGCTATTTTTCCGCCGCCATTGCCGGTAAGGGCAATGACATGCATTCCAATTTTGTTTGCGGCCTCAATGGCTGCAACAACATTTTTTGAATTTCCTGATGTCGAGATCGCCAGCAGGATGTCGCCTTTTTTACCAAGGCCACGAACCTGTTTGCTAAAAATCTCATCGTAGTGATAGTCATTGGCGATTGCGGTCAAAATCGATGTATCTGTAGTGAGCGCTATCGCCGCCAACTCCCTTCGCTCCCGCTCAAAGCGGCCCACTAATTCTGCTGCAAAATGCTGTGCATCTGCTGCAGAGCCGCCGTTACCACAAGCCAATACTTTTCCACCCGATTGCAAGCAATTCGCCATGGCTACAACGCCTTGGGCAACATATTGCGGCAGCAGCTTGAGGGCCTCTTGCTTTACTGCAATGCTCTCTACAAAATGTGCAGATGCACGCTCGCTTAGCCGATTCAGTATTTTTGTATCCATGGCAATATTATGCGCCAAACAAAGGTTCTAATCCCTCTCGGTCGCCGCGCAGTGCGTACTATGAATTACTCCTGCCCACTGGCTTTTTTCTGCATAATCAATCCCATGGTTTCTACTATTACACCCAATACGTGGTCGACTGATTTTCTTAATCAGCAAGACTTGCCAGCATCTACTTTGTATATGGTCGCAACCCCCATTGGTAACTTAGGCGATATCACCTTGCGTGCACTGCATGTACTGAGTGCAGTTGATGGAATCGCTTGCGAGGATACGCGCCACAGCGCACCCCTACTGAATCACTTTGGCATTCATAAAAAGCGCTTGGCACTGCATGCCCATAATGAAGCCTCTGCATCGGACACCTTAATAGAGAGTCTGCAACAGGGCGAGCGCTGGGCCTACATATCAGATGCGGGCACCCCAGGCGTATCCGACCCAGGAGCCCGCCTGGCTTCTGCAGTTGCCCTGGCTGGTTTTCGGGTTGTGCCGATACCGGGGGCGAGCGCCGTTTCTTGCGCCGTTTCAGTAGGCGGTTCGGCACTACTCCCTTCGGAAGGGCAATTTCAGTTTCTCGGCTTCTGGCCTCATAAATTGCGTGATCAGGAAGAGTGCTTGCGGGAGATTGCCCATTGCAGTAAGGCATCGGTCTTTTTTGAATCCCCGCATCAAATTACTAATACTCTACTGAACTTAGCCAGCTGCCTTGACGATAGCCGAATGGTGATGGTGGGGCGGGAGCTGACAAAAAAATTTGAGCAAATAGTCCACCTCCGGCCTAGTCAGATTTCCAGCTGGTTGAGCGGGGCCGAGAGCCTAAAAGGCGAATTCGTTGTGGTGGTTTCAGCTTCTGAGCAAAATAACAGCACGCCAGCCAATCACGCGGAAATACTGCGCTGGGTGGCGGTACTGAAGCCCTTCTTGGGCAGCAAAGAACTGGCGAATGTCATCTCTACCATTACGGGTATATCTAAAAAAGAGGCTTATCAGCTAGCGCTGGAGTGCAAATAAAAAAGCCGGTAATTACGCCGGCCTATTGACTTGAGCTACTTACTTTGTGGCAGCCTCAGCTGGAGCAGCAGCTGGAGCTTTGGGTTCCGGAAATTTACCGCCCGCAGAGGCAGTTAAATAAACCACAGATAGGCCGAGCTCATGGTCGCTAATGTCAGCAGGATTTGCTCCGCCGCGGGCTGGCATTGCCCCCTTGCCTTTGATCACCGACGTTAGAAGCGCATCGTAGCCTTTGCCCAATCTGGCGGACCAATCCCCAGCGTTGTTAAAACGGGGGGCGCCAGCGGCGCCATTGGCGTGGCAAGAGGCACACGCTGCTTTATAAACTGCAGCGCCTGTTTTCATTTCCCGGGGAGCGCTGGCATCGCGAAAATCGAGCTGGGCCACCGGCTTAATGAGCTGACTGGCTGATTTGGAGGCTTCTTCGGTATCTCCGCCGGTTCGCTTACCGTTATCAACATAAACCATTAATAAAAAAATCACTATTAACGGTAAAAAAAAGCTTACAAACACCATGATGATGAGTTGTTTGGGCGATTTAATCAGACTGCCGTGGTCATTGCTCATGTTGGAGTGAACTTATTGGTTTAGGGGTTTAAAAATAGACTGTTACGATTATAGCGAGTGGTTTTTGATGCGGACAACTACAATAGGGGCTAATTTCCACATTCTTGGCGCCCGTAGCTCAGTGGATAGAGTATTGGCCTCCGAAGCCAAGGGTCGCAGGTTCGATTCCTGCCGGGCGCACCAGCAAATGGTGCTTTTGATCTAGCGCATGCAGAAATTGTTGAAAACCTCTATTATTCATGAAATTAACTACTCATAAATACCGTGTCTACCCATCTAAACTCCACCCTTACTGACCCGTCGATTGTTGCGCCATTAGCGCCAACGGAGCCCTTGCCGCACCGCAAAATCATTCGGAGCTGGCTCATTCCTATGGCCCAAGGCCAAACGGGCAGGGCATTGGTGCTCTTGTTTATCGATGCCGCCCTTTGGCTCGGCGCCATTGCAGGCACCATATTTGTTGAAAGCATCATCCTTAAGATCGTATTTGGCGTGATTGCCGGCTTTGTTACCGGTCGCATCTTCATCTTGGGCCATGATGCCTGCCATCAGAGCTTTACGCCAAACCGCGAGCTCAATAAAGTATTGGGCCGCATTGCCTTTTTACCCTCACTCACGCCTTACAGCCTGTGGGACGTTGGCCATAACGTTGTTCACCATGGACAAACCAATTTAAAAGGTTTTGATTTTGTGTGGGAACCGCTTTCGAAAGCCGAGTTCGATGCCCTGCCGGCATGGCGCAAAAGCCTTGAGCGCCTTTACCGCAGCGGCTGGGGGCCAGTCTTCTATTACTTAATCGAAATTTGGTGGAGACGTGAATATTTCCCCAACGCCCAAAATAAACCGGGCGATCGCCCCATTTTCCTCAAGGACAATCTTTTGGTCACCGGCTTTGCGATTGTCTGGATTGCTTGCCTGATCGCTGGAGCCTTGGCAACCGGTCAGTCGGTTTGGATTGGTCTCTTAACTGGATTTGTGCTGCCATTCTTGTTTTGGAATGGCATGATCGGTTTTGTTGTCTACGTGCACCATACCCACCCTTCCGTCTCTTGGTATGACAAAAAGTCGGAATGGCTGCGCGCGCAGCCCTTTGTGTCGACTACGGTACACCTCACGTTTGGCTTTTACTGGGGCGCCCTAATGCACCACATCATGGAGCATACCGCCCACCACGTCGATATGAGTGTCCCCTTATATCGCCTCCAAGAGGCCCAAAATACCCTTGAAACACTGCTTCCAGGGCGTATTTTCATTCAAAAATTCTCTTGGAAGTGGTATTTTGATACGGCTCGCAAATGCAAGCTCTATGACTTTGAGAACAAGGCTTGGCTGGACTTTGATGGCAACAAAACAGCGGATTCAGTGCGTGTTATGTTGACCCCTGCTCCAGTAGGGCAAACAGGGTAAAATAGAGCTTTAGTAGATTAGTTGGCCAGCTTACCCATGACTACCACCGCACCTGAATCCACGCAAGATACATCCCAAAGCTTAAAGTTTTGCTCTTCTTGCAGTCGAGAAAAGCGCCTTGAAGGCGGAACCTGGATCCCAACGAGCAATCGAAAGCAACGCTGGATTTGCGCAAGCTGTTTATATAACCGCACCCACCGCACAGGCTCAGCTAAAACCTAAGTATCACGGTTTTCTGTATGCCATAATGGCGCGCTTTGATCAGAATCTTTACCCCCATTTTTTTATAAAATGCAGTGCTTACTATTGCAGGGCGAGCTAACAAACACATAATGAGCGCAAAACCCAATTATCTTTTTGCCGATACCCATGAATGGGCAGATCTGCAGTCCGATGGTTTGGTCTGGGTGGGCATTAGTGATCATGCTCAAATTGCATTAGGTGATGTTGTTTTTTTAGAAACGCCTGCTGTTGGCGCCGTTGTTGTGCAAGGCAATGCATGCGCTGTCATTGAGTCCGTAAAAGCAGCCAGCGATATTCATGCTCCGGTATCCGGAACAGTGGTTGCAGTCAATTCAGCGGCTGTTGATGAGCCTGAAACGATTAATCAGGATCCCTACGGAACCTGGCTTTTTAAAATCCAAGCCCTTAGTGCCGAAGTACAAACACAAGAACTTGCGCGCCTACATCCGCTTGCGCAATACGAGTCCACATTAAATTAAGAGCGGGTCGCGCTCAATTAACCACCTTACTCGGCTACCAACGCTGATTCGGCCTTGCGATAATCCCCGCAATACCTGATCCAGCTGCGTTAACACGTGCTGTAGATTTTTACGGCTATCGCTTTCAATTACAAGCTGTGCTCTTTCCATGCTGCTAACACGCACGATGGTTTTTGGAACAGGATCATACATCCGCACTCCATCTGGAAAATCCGACCCACTACGAACTGTTTTTTTGATATCCGTCAGAAACTGAATTGCCGTGCTGATGTTTTTTGCTTCTGCGTGTATTAGTGCCTGATAACTATAGGGCGGCAACAAGGCATCTTTGCGTTCAGTCGCGATGTGCCTCAAAAATCCATCTACATCATGTTCCAATACATGACGAAAAACAGGTAGGTCGGGATAGCGTGTTTCGATACAGATCTCACCTACGTCTTGCTGGTCCTGGCTTGCGCGCCCAGCGCGCCCAGCAACTTGCACGAGCTGTGCAAATAAACGCTCAGCCGCTCTATAGTCCTGTGAAAATAGCCTACTGTCTGCATCAATCACGGCAACTAGGCCGATGTTTTGATAATCATGGCCCTTGGCAATCATCTGGGTGCCTACAATGATATCGGCAGTACCGTCATGTATTTGTTCAAACAAGCGTTCAGCGTGAAGGCTTTTTTTACTACTGTCTGCATCGATGCGAAGGACTTTTGCTGCCGGCCAGTGTGCCTGTATGTAGTCCTCCATTTTTTGGGTACCCTGCCCAATAGTGCCTAGTTCTGCGTTGCCACACTCTGGACAAAATGGTGGGACCTCTTTTATTAATCCACAGTGGTGGCAGTTCAACACGGCATTCTTGCCGAAGATACTGGACTTATGGATCACCATGTATGAGGAGCATTTGCTGCACCCGGATAACCAACCGCATGAAGAACAGCTTAGTATGGGCGCATAACCGCGTCGATTGATCAATACCAGACTTTGTTTTTTCTGCAGCATGTTGCGCGTAATGGCGTCACGAATCTCGGGCGATATTAGATCGGCCTCAGCCTGCCTATTTGGCGCGCCTGTCTTTGGCAAATGTACGAGTTTTACTTTCGGCATGGTCGTACTCAATGCACGCGCATCAAGCCGAATACGCTCATAGCGCCCATCTTCTGCGGCGAGCCATGTTTCTAGGGATGGCGTTGCGGACGCCAAGACTATCGGTATTGATAATTGATGGGCTCGCCAAACACATAGATCTCTAGCCGAGTAGCGCGTTCCTTCCTGTTGCTTATAGGATGCATCATGCTCTTCATCCACCACAATTGCTTTCAAATTGGGTATTGCTGCTAATGCTGCTAAGCGCGTACCTAAAATGATGTGGGCCCTGCCTTTAATGGTTTCTTGCCATGCAGTACCGCGGCGCTTTTCAGACAATCCACTATGCATGACAGCAATGCGTTTTTCCGGGAAAAATTCCGCCACGCGTTTTTCAAGTTGCGGCGTGAGATTAATCTCAGGTACCAATATCAACGCCTGGGCATCGTCGCCCTGCAACACCTCTTTAATCCAATTTAGGTAAACGGCAGTTTTTCCAGAGCCTGTCTTGCCCTGTAATACGATGGTGCGGTACTTTTGTGCTGCGCCAGGCTCTCCAATTAAATGCTTCAGTGCGCTCACTTGCTCTGGATTGAGCTGATCCTTTTGAATCCCTAAAAGGGGCGCAGGCTCACTTTGCTCGAGTTGAGATGCTGCCTTCTTTTTGCCTTTTTTTCCCCCTGGCTCTATATCTGTATCGCGTGATTTTTGGTCAAGCGCCTGCCATTTCTTTGGTTTTTTCCAATACGCCGGTATCGATGGCAAGGCAATTTCACCTAAGGTGCTGAAGTAATACTGGCTGGCAAAGTTGAGCATATGCAACGTCTTGCCGTCAAGCGGAGGTAGGGGGGCCCGTTGATTAACTTTCCTTATTTTAGAATGCTCGTAATCTGAGTGATTACTCACTTTTATTACTATACCGACCGTATTTATTCTGCCAAAAGGCACCTCTACCAATTGGCCTGGCTCGGGCACATCGCCCAACGCAGCGCCATCCCAGATGTAATCAAAGCCCTGAATCAGCGGCTTATCGAGCACGACCTGCACATAGCAATGTGGTGGCGCAGTATTGGTATGGCTCTGCTGCTCTTCTGTGGATAAGTCTGTGGATATCATTTGTCTCTGGCGCTTTTTGCTATTTTCACCTTGAAATGCACCAAGATTGCTCTTTTTAACTGGCTTACCTTAAATCCAATAAAATCAATGAGTTATATACTGATATGGATAAACTGATTGAAAATTAACCCCAATCCCACTGAATTAGTTTTTGCTCTAGCAACTGTGCATAACCTAGGGCGGGTGCGTAAGTAAACGCTTCTTTACTTCGCCAATTGGGGGATTATCGACGTAGTTTTTGCGACTGCTCAATAACCGCCTGGGCTAGCGCAGTGACACTTTCGGGCGGGGTGAACTGGGAAATCCCATGGCCCAGATTAAAAACATGGCCATCGAGTGAATGTAGTCCAGGCTTAAGTGCGGGTGCGCTTGCTAAATCGGTAAGCAGTTTCCCTGCCTCTTGGGCAATTTTCTCGGGACTCGAAAATAGAATTAAGGGGTCTAGATTTCCTTGGATGGCCAGGGGCTTGCCTGCTGCCAAGAGCGCTTTTCGAGCACGGCTCAGAGAAATAGTCCAGTCCAGTCCAATCGCATCTGCGCCAACCTGGGCCATATCTTCAATCCACAGGCCGCCGCCTTTGGTGAAAATAATGACCGGAATCGGTTGGCCTTGGTGCTCTCTAGGGAGTAGGGCAATTACTTTCTGCATTGCGGCTAACGATACCTGCTGATACCAACCATCGGGTAGCATGCCGCCCCAAGTATCAAAGATCATTAGCGCTTGTGCGCCTGCTTTCACTTGCTCTGTGAGATAAGCGGCAACCGACTGAATATTAATCTCGAGAATGCGCCCCAATAAATCTGGGCGATCGAACATCATGGTCTTTGCATGACGGAACTCATCTGCGCTCGAACCATCAATCATGTAGCAGGCCAAAGTCCAAGGGCTTCCCGAAAATCCAATCAAGGGCACCCGTTGCTTACCGTCCTGAATCAACGCTTTACGAATTTCAGATACGGCATCAAAAACATTGGTCAACTCACCCATATCGGCAACGTGCAGCTTATTAATGTCTGCCTCTGTTCGCAGTGGGCGTTGAAAACTTGGGCCCTCACCAGCAGCAAACTGCAATCCAAGACCCATTGCATCGGGGATTGTCAAAATATCAGAAAATAAAATGGCCGCATCCAATGGATAGCGGTCCAAGGGCTGAAGGGTAACTTCCGTTGCGTAGGCAGGAGTTTTAGCTAAGTCTAAAAAACTACCGGCTTTTGCCCGCGTCGCATTGTATTCGGGCAAGTAGCGACCGGCTTGGCGCATAAGCCAAAGTGGCGTGCGATCAACCGACTGTCCGAGGCAGGCCTTAATAAACCGATCGTTTAACAGCATGTGCTGAGGGCTTATCTTTTGCGCCGAAACCGGGCAATAGCTGCTAACTGTGCGGCAGCCATAGCAAATTCAGACTGCGCTAAGGCTAAATCAAAATCGCTGCTGCGATTTTGCATGGCCTCTTCGGCACGCCGTTTTGACTCGAGTGCTTTGGCCTCATCTAAATCATGGCCGCGGATAGCAGTATCGGCCAGCACAGTGACGTGATCGGGCTGCACTTCTAGGTAGCCGCCTGCTACGAAAACAAATTCTTCATCGCCATCGGCTTTTTCAATACGCACCGAACCAGGGCGAATGCGCGTAATTAACGGGGTGTGCCCATGCAAAATGCCGAGCTCGCCATTTTCTCCAGGGAGGGCAACAAACTTTGCCTCTCCACTAAAGATGGATTGCTCCGCACTAACAACATCAACGCGAATGGTAGACATGGTTTCCTTGGTATTAGATTAAAGCTTCTTGGCTTTCTCAATGGCCTCATCAATTGAGCCCACCATGTAAAACGCCTGCTCTGGCAAATGATCCAACTCGCCACTCACAATCATCTTAAAGCCGCGAATGGTCTCTTTCAGGGGCACGTATTTTCCTGGGGAGCCAGTAAATACCTCGGCAACGTGGAAAGGCTGTGATAAGAAACGCTGAATCTTACGGGCACGGGCTACGGCCAACTTATCGTCTGGCGACAATTCATCCATGCCCAAAATCGCAATAATGTCGCGCAACTCTTTATAGCGCTGCAATGTCATTTGTACAGCTCGCGCCACTTCATAATGCTCCTGACCTACAACTTGTGGGTCAAGCTGGCGGCTAGTCGAGTCTAATGGATCAACTGCGGGATAAATACCCAAGGCCGCAATGTCGCGTGATAAAACGACTGTGGAATCCAAATGCAAGAAGGTTGTTGCGGGCGACGGGTCGGTTAAGTCATCGGCTGGTACGTAAACCGCTTGAATCGATGTTACTGATCCAGTTTTGGTTGAGGTAATCCGCTCTTGTAATTTACCCATTTCTTCAGCAAGCGTTGGTTGATAGCCTACCGCAGAAGGCATACGGCCCAATAACGCCGATACCTCAGTACCAGCCAGGGTATAGCGATAAATGTTGTCGACGAAGAAGAGAATGTCACGGCCTTCATCGCGGAAGGCTTCGGCCATAGTCAAGCCAGTTAAGGCAACGCGTAAACGATTACCAGGAGGCTCATTCATCTGACCGAATACCATTGCTACCTTATCAATAACATTGGATTCTTTCATCTCGTGATAAAAGTCATTTCCTTCACGGGTGCGCTCACCTACGCCCGCAAACACCGATAAACCAGAGTGCTGTTTTGCGATGTTATTAATCAGCTCCATCATGTTGACGGTTTTGCCTACGCCAGCGCCTCCGAACAAGCCAACTTTTCCGCCTTTGGCAAACGGACAAACTAAGTCAATAACCTTAATTCCGGTTTCAAGCAAATCAACCGAGGGTGACAGCTCTTCAAATTTAGGGGCTGGCTGATGAATTGCGCGACGCTCTTGGGTTGCAATCGGACCTGCATCGTCAATTGGGCGTCCCAATACATCCATAATACGGCCGAGCGTTGCGGGACCAACTGGCACAGAAATGGCCTTGCCTGTTGATGCCACTTCCATGCCGCGACGCAAACCATCGCTTGCGCCCATGGCAATCGCACGGACTACGCCGTCACCGATTTGCTGTTGAACTTCAAAGGTCAAGCCTTTTTCAACAAATGATTTTTCGCCGCTCTCGACCAAAGTCAAGGCATCATAAATATTTGGCATGCTGTCACGCGGGAACTGAATATCCACCACGGGACCAATACACTGCACGATATTTCCGTTACTCATCGCATCTCTCCGATTTATTCCTAAATTCTGTCGTACTTCTAAATGCAGCCAGCTTAAACCGCTGCCGCTCCACCAACAATCTCTGAAAGCTCTTTTGTAATCGCGGCCTGACGGGTTTTGTTGTATTCCAGTTGCAACTCGCCAATGACATTCTTCGCATTGTCGGACGCTGCTTTCATTGAAACCATCCGTGCAGATTGCTCTGAGGCCATGTTTTCTGCAACCGCCTGATAAATTAAAGCCTCAACATAGCGCTTTAACAGACCATTCAAAATCGACTCGGCGTCGGGCTCATAAATATAGTCCCATGATGTTGCCTTACCTTCGCCGGCGGTAACCGCATTGGGCGCAAGCGGCAAGATCTTTTCTAATACGGGCTCTTGTTTCATTGCATTAACAAAGCGTGTGTAGGCAAGATAAACCTCATCTACTTCGCCGCGCTCAAAGGCCTGGAGCTGTGCAGTAATGGCCCCAATCAAGACGTCCATGCGGGGCGTGTCGCCCAATTGAATGGTTTCTGATAGTAATTTTGCTTTTGAGCGATTTAAAAATTGCAAGCCTTTAGAACCAATGGCTGTAAATTCAATGCCAATTTTCTTTTCCTGCATTTCACGAACTTGATTTGCAATCAATCGCAATATATTGGTATTGAGGCCGCCGCAGAGTCCCTTGTCGGTGCTCACCAAAATGGTCCCTATATTTTTAACCTCACGCACCACCATGTAAGTAGGGCGGTACTCGGGATTTGCTTCCGCTAAATTAGCAGCGATTTCCCTGATTTTTTCAGAATAGGGGCGCGCATTGCGCATACGCTCTTGGGCACGCCGCATCTTCGATGCGGCGACCATTTCCATTGCCTTCGTAATCTTGCGCGTGTTTTGCACGCTCTTGATCTTAGACCGTATCTCTTTTGTACTTGCCATGATGTATGCGCTCCCTCTTAAAAGGAGGCTGAGCGCTTGTAGTCCTCAATTGCAGCACGTAGAGCAGCTTCATCTTCTTTGCTCAAGTCTTTGGTTTCTTCGATGCGCCCAACTAAGTCTGCATATTTTGATTTGAGATGGTCTTGTAAGCCTTTTTCAAATGCCAATACATGCTTTACCTCGAGATCGTCAAAGTAGCCGTTATTCATCGCATAAAGTGAGGCGGCCATTTCCCAAACTTGCAAGGGCTTGTACTGCGCCTGTTTACACAACTCTGTAACACGCTTACCGCGTTCAAGCTGCTTACGCGTTGCGTCGTCAAGGTCAGATGCAAACTGTGCAAACGCAGCTAGCTCACGGTACTGCGCTAAGTCGGTACGAATACCGCCAGACAGTTTTTTGATTACTTTAGTTTGTGCAGCACCGCCCACGCGCGATACAGAAATACCGGCGTTAATCGCTGGGCGTACGCCAGCGTTAAAGAGGTCGGTCTCTAAGAAGATCTGGCCATCGGTAATCGAAATCACGTTAGTTGGAACGAAAGCAGAAACGTCACCCGCTTGGGTTTCAATAATGGGTAATGCGGTAAGTGAGCCTGTCTTGCCTTTTACGGCGCCATTGGTGAACTTCTCTACGTAATCGGCGTTCACACGTGCAGCGCGCTCTAACAAACGGGAGTGGAGATAGAACACGTCGCCAGGATACGCTTCGCGGCCTGGTGGGCGGCGTAGCAACAAGGAAATCTGACGATAGGCAACCGCTTGCTTTGTTAAATCGTCATAAACAATCAAGGCATCCTCACCCCGATCGCGGAAGTATTCGCCCATTGTGCAGCCGGCATACGCAGAAAGGTACTGCATTGCAGCGGACTCGGAGGCGCTGGCAGCAACCACCACGGTGTACTCCATTGCGCCCAGCTCAGTTAATTTTCGTACGACGTTTGCAATCGTTGATGCTTTTTGACCAATCGCAACGTAGACGCAATACACGCCTTTGCCTTTTTGGTTAATGATGGCATCTACAGCAACCGCTGTTTTACCTGTTTGACGATCGCCAATGATCAATTCGCGCTGACCACGTCCAATAGGGACCATGGCATCAATCGCTTTGAGGCCAGTTTGTACTGGCTGGCTTACCGATTGACGGGCGATTACGCCCGGGGCTACTTTTTCAATAAAGTCAGTTAGTTTGGCGTTGACCGGGCCTTTGCCATCAATTGGCTGTCCCAAGGCATCCACTACTCGGCCTAAGAGTTCTGGGCCAACTGGAACCTCAAGAATGCGCCCTGTGCATTTCACCGGATCGCCTTCTTTAATATGAGTGTACTCACCCAGCACAACCGCACCAACCGAATCACGCTCTAAGTTCAGCGCAAGACCAATGGTATTACCAGGAAACTCCAGCATTTCCCCTTGCATCACACCAGACAAACCATACACTCGGCAAATACCATCGGTTACCGAGATAACGGTGCCTTGGTTGCGCTGCTGGGAGTCGACTCCCATCTCACTAATGCGGCTCTTGATCAGTTCGCTGATCTCGGAAGGGTTCAGTTGCATCAATTACTCCTGGATATTATTTCGTAAGTTCTTTGTAAAGGGTTATGCGCTTAGGCTTGCTTGCATTGTGGCTAACTGAGCCTTAACGGTGCTGTCTATCACCTCGTCACCAACTTGAACCCGGACGCCACCAATTAAGCTGGGGTCCACTTCAATTGTTGGACGCAATTCCTTGCCGCCAAAACGTTTTTTTAAGCTGATTAATAAACTGCTTAGTGCATCGCCCTCAAGCGGAAATGCGCTAGTAATGATTACCTCTGCTGCGCCTTCGCTTTGATTTTTTAAAATCTCAAACTGGGCTGCAATTTCAGACATTGCCGCCAGTCGATGATTTTGATTCACCAAACGCAAGAATGCATTTACTTTATCGTCTAATTTAGTTTT
>CAMEXM010000048.1 GCA_945947155.1 Polynucleobacter meluiroseus
ACCGACAATGGGTAAAGCGGCTACACCCGCCTGAAACGCAGCATTGACAAAATCACCCCAGCGGACTTGACGGGGATGCAATAAAGCCCAAACTAAATCTGCCGTGACATGGCCAGCAAAGGTAATGATTGAAGCCACGTCTTTTAAAAAGAGACTGCTCGCACGGCCCACTGCGATTACAAAGCCCTCTTTCGATTTGGGCGCCGCTAAAGGGAACAACTTACCAATGGGATCAAATTGCTGCAGTAAGGGCAAATAGCGCTTGTCCAAACCGGTCAAGGCAAATGTTCCCCCGTGCTTTTCTTGGACCCTATGCAAGTCAATTAAAAATGCGACGCCAGCACCATCCAAGTACTCCACCTTGGATGCGTCGACACTCAGCGTCTTTTGGCCAGGCAACTGCTCCAACCAGGAATCCTGATCCTCACGAACCGTAGTCCAGTTGCCACCCAAGGCATAAACATCAATCCTGCCACGAAGCGCTAATTGCGCATGCATGCCGTCCACGACCTCCCAATCAAATGGAGCTTGCAGTGGCTTGGCGATTGTCATTCGTAGACTATAAGGGATTTGCGTGAAAGCATAAAAAAGGCCTAGCATGGAGCTAGGCCTTAGTGCATATACTGGTGCGGCTGGCAGGAATTGAACCCACGACCCCTTGGTTCGTAGCCAAGTACTCTATCCAACTGAGCTACAGCCGCAACAGCCATAATTATGCCATGGAAGAAAAGAACTACATCACGCCAGCCGGTCACGAGCGCCTTAGATCGGAACTTTTACAGCTTTTGGACGTGGAGCGTTCCAAAATCGTTGAGATTGTCCACTGGGCGGCTTCTAATGGTGACCGATCTGAAAATGGGGACTACATATATGGCAAAAAGCGCTTGCGGGAGATTGATCGGCGGATTCGGTTTTTAAATAAGCGACTTGAGTTTGCGGTGCTTGTCGATAATGCGGCTCGAATATCGGGTGAACAAGATGCTGAGCAGGTTTTTTTTGGAGCGACGGTAACCTATTGCTCTGTCGGTGGATCAGATAATGGGAAAGAAGAAGAAATAACGATTGTAGGCGTAGATGAGGTTGATTTAGATAAGGGGCATGTTAGTTGGGTATCGCCAATTGCCAGGGCCCTTATTAAAGCGCGGATGGGAGATTGTGTGCGCATTCAAACACCAACAGGCCCAACAGAAATTGAGATCTTAGACGTGCAATACCGCTAAGCACGGGTCCGTGCAACGCGCATCACATCGGGATTATTACGCAAACTCCGCATCACTTTAGATAGGTGCAAGCGATCAGCCACTTGCAAAGTAAAGCGAATGATGACGGCGTCTTCTTTGTACCGGTCTTCCATCGAGACGTTCATGATGTTGCAATCGGCCGAGGTAATGCTGCTCGCGACTCGAGCCAATACGCCCTTGCCTTGGTGGGTATCGACCGCCAAGTTCACCTCAAATTCGCGGTGGATATCTTTACTCCACTCGACCTCAACCCACTTATCGCTGTCTTTGGATAGCATGCGCAAAGCGGTTTTGCAGTCGTTAACGTGAATCTGCAGGCCCTCACCTTTACCCAAATAGCCAATAATGGCATCGCCCGGAATGGGATGACAACAACTCTGAAAGCTAGTAGACATGCCTTCTTGACCATCAACTAAGATCGCCTGCTTCTGATGCGAATGCGTTTCGTGGTGTACTGCCCAGTCACCCGAACCTAAACGCATCTGCGCATCACCACCCTCTTCGTCTAGCAAAATATTCAGGCGAATCGCCAACTCTTGGTGGGATCGACGACCCAAAGCAATGTTGACGCACGCCTCTTCGCGGGTCTTATCGCCAGTCCAATGCAATAACTTCTCCCAGATCGCACCCGACAAAAGGCCAGCGTCCACGCCTTGTTGGCGTAAGGCGTTCGCCAACAAGCGCTCACCCAATTGCAAAGACTCAGCGTAATGTTTGGTCTTTAGCGAATGACGAATCGATGCTCTCGCTTTGCCAGTGCGCACAAACGCTAGCCAACCTGGGTTGGGCTGGTTATTGGTTGAGGTGACCACCTCGACAATATCGCCGTTCTTCAATTCGCTGCGCAGCGGCAGTTGCATATTATTAATCTTCACAGCAACACAGGAATTACCAATATCGCTATGGACCGAGTAAGCAAAATCAAGTGCCGTCGCGCCCCGCGGCAAAGCCCGAATTTGCCCCTTGGGAGTAAACACATAAACCGCGTCCGGGAACAGATCAATCTTGACGTGTTCTAAGAATTCTTGCGAATCGCCGCTACTATCCTGGATATCAATCAAAGACTGCAACCACTGGTGCGCTCTGTTTTGCACCTCACTCATTTCAGGAGAGCCTTCTTTATAGGCCCAGTGCGCAGCTACCCCCGCCTCGGCCACGGCATGCATGTCGCCTGTACGAATCTGAAACTCTACCGGGACACCAGATGGACCAACTAAAGTTGTGTGCAGGGATTGATACCCATTGAGCTTTGGAATGGAAATATAGTCCTTAAATTTACCTGGCATGGGTTTGTACAAGGCATGCAAGATACCCAATGCGCGGTAACACGCATCAATCGATTGAACGGTGACACGAAAGCCATAGACATCCAGCACCTGAGAAAAACTCACGTGCTTATGCCGCATCTTCATATAAATTGAAAAGAGGGTTTTTTCTCGGCCCTGTAGATCAACTTCAATGCCCACTTTTGCAAAGCTCACGCGCGTGGTTTGCAGAATCTTCTCGACCATCTCTTTGCGATTGCCGCGGGCACGCTTGACCGCATCCTCAATTACCCGAAAGCGCATCGGCATGGAGTAGCGGAAACTCAAGTCTTGAAGCTCGCGGTAAATGACGTTTAAGCCCAAGCGATGCGCAATGGGCGCATAAATCTCAAGGGTCTCCGAGGCAACTCGGCGGCGCTTTTCAATCGGTACCGCGTCCAAGGTTTGCATGTTGTGGGTACGATCAGCGAGCTTAACCAAAATCACCCGAACATCGCGTGCCATCGCCATAAACATCTTACGAAAGCTCTCGGCCTGGGCCTCTGCGTGACTCTGAAACTCGAGCTTATCGAGCTTTGTTAAGCCTTCAACCAACTCAGCGACCTTAGGGCCAAACTGTGCGATTAAATCATCTTGAGTGCAGCCGGTATCCTCAATCACATCGTGTAAAAGCGCCGCCATGATCGATGACGCATCCAAACGCCAGCTGGCACACAATTCGGCAACGGCAACGGGGTGAGTAATGTAGGGCTCGCCACTTTGACGGTATTGCCCTAAGTGCGCCGAATCAGAAAAATGAAAGGCTTTTTTGACTAAGGCAAGCTCATCTGGCTTAAGGTAATGGAGCTTTGCTGTTAACGCACTAATCGATACCACCTGCTGCTTGGGGGGCAGGATCGGTTGCGATGTTGGGCCGAATAAATGTCGACTGGATTGGGCTAGGAGCGACTGAAGAACAGCAGAGCCACTTAAAGAACTGCTCGGGGACGCGCCAAATAGGCCTGACTCAGCGGTCTTTGGAGAATGGAGGCTAGTGCTGGTACGAATTTCGCTGGGCGAGCGTGCCCCAATGGATCCCGATGTGGTCAGCGGCTGAGCCACAACGGGCCTCTCGATTAAAGAGGAACTTTTGTCAGCATATCCCGATCGGTGACGCCAGCAGCGACTTCGCGTAAAGCAACTACAGTCGCTTTATCTTTGGCATCGACCCGAGGGGCGTGACCTTGAACCAGCTGGCGTGCACGATAGGTGGCAGCCAAGACAAGCTCAAATCGGTTTGGAATAGTTTTGAGGCAATCTTCTACAGTAATACGAGCCATGCGCTACTCACTTTAAATGGGGATCAATACCCATAGGATAACTGATTAAACCCCAAGGCGCCTTAAAAGAGCTGGGTTGCGGGCCATCATCGGCCCAGAACGCAGGCGACTGGTGGCGATAATTTGCTGTAAATCGAGCAAGGCCTGCTCAAAAACATCATTGATCACAATAAAATTGGCTTCAGCCGCGTGCTGGAGCTCGGCATGCGCAGCAGCCAGGCGCCGCTGGATTGTGGCTTCATCGTCCTGCCCGCGCTTACGCAGGCGCAACTCGAGGGCATCAATCGATGGTGGAAAAATAAAGATCCACTGGGCTGAGGGGATCAGCTGCCGAATTTGCTGCGCGCCCTGCCAGTCGATTTCTAAAATGACGTCATTGCCAGCCTGCATTTGCTGCTCAATCCACGAGCGCGATGTGCCATAAAAATGACCATGGACTTCTGCCCACTCCAAAAAGTCACCACTAGCACGCTGCACAATGAATGCATCATAGCTAACAAAACGGTAGTCTTTGCCGTCAATCTCTCCGCTGCGGGGTTGGCGAGTCGTCGTCGATAAGGACAGCTTTAGACTGGCATCGGCTTGCAGCAAGGCCTGCACCAAAGATGATTTACCGGCGCCTGAGGGGGCCACAATCATCAGCATGCTGCCTTGGTAGGTTTGGGGAGATAGGGTCATTGGCTTATTCTAAGTTCTGCACTTGCTCGCGCATTTGCTCAATCAGGAGCTTGAGTTCTACCGCAGCCGCAGTGCATTCATCGGATACCGACTTCGAACTCAGAGTATTGGCCTCCCGATTGAGTTCTTGCATCAAGAAATCCAAACGCTTACCGACCGGTCCTTTGCCTTTGAGCGCAGTTGTAACGGCCTGCAGATGGGTCTTTAGGCGGGCAAATTCCTCAGCCACATCAATTTTGACAGCGTACAGCACTACTTCCTGCCGAATGCGGTCAAGAACCTCGGCTGGAACGGCGCCACTATTTGGCGAAGTTTGGCTAGCTAGCGCTTCGGCCAAACGGGCGCTAAGTTTGTCTTGGTATTGCTGAACGTATTCGGGGATGCGCGGCTCTAGGCTCGCAATAATGGTCTGCATCTGCTGAGCAATGGCATACAAAACCCCCACTAAAGCGGCGCCTTCTGCAGCGCGACTCGCCATCAGGGCATCGAGGGCTGCCTTTGCAGCCTCGACCGTTGCGCCAATCCAGCCCTCCTCTTCGCCTCTAGGTTCGTTCACAACCCCTGGCCAGCGCAAGATATCGGCTGTATGCAAGTCGCCGGCCTGCGGAAACGTTTTCAGTACCTCAGTTTGAAGGGCCTGCAAGGCTGCCAGGCGTTCGTGATTGAGGGTGCTCGTTGCTCGGGATGGCGCAACCGCGCTGGATTGGGCATTAATACGCCATGCCGCCCGAAACTCCACTTTGCCGCGGGCCAAGGCCTGAGTAGCCATGTCACGCAGCAGGGGCTCAGCCCCCCGACACTCGTCCGGTAGGCGAAAACCCAAATCCAAGAAGCGGCTATTTACCGCCCGGCATTCGACCTGCAAATCCGCAACCACGCCTGCGCCCAGGGAAATGGGGCGGGATGCACTGCCATAACCCGTCATGCTCGATATCATGTGAACATTGTAAATTGCCTTTCCCCCTAATTAGGATCAAATTCACCATGAGCAAACTCCCCTCCCCGATTCAGCGGCCTAGCCAGCGTAGCGCAAAGCAACTCCGCCCCGTCACGATTACGCGCGGTTTCACCAAGCACGCTGAGGGATCGGTGCTGATTGCCTTTGGCGATACCAAGGTGCTTTGCACGGCCAGCATCGTAGAGCGGGTTCCACCCCACAAAAAAGGCTCTGGGGAGGGTTGGGTTACTGCAGAGTACGGTATGTTGCCACGCTCAACCCACACCCGTAGCGATCGGGAAGCGGCCAAGGGCAAACAAAGTGGACGCACCCAAGAAATCCAGCGTCTGATTGGCCGAGCCATGCGCAGCGTATTTAATCTCAGTCTCCTGGGTGAGCGCACCATTCATTTGGATTGCGATGTCTTACAAGCGGACGGTGGAACGCGGACTGCGGCAATTACCGGCGCCTATGTTGCTGCTCGTGATGCCGTGAATCAACTGCTCGAAACTGGCGTGATTGCAAAAGATCCTATTACCGATAGCGTAGCCGCGATTTCTGTTGGCATTTACCAAGGCGTGCCCGTGCTCGATTTGGATTACGCCGAAGACTCGACGTGCGATACCGATATGAATGTGGTGATGACGGGCACGGGTGGCATGATTGAGTTGCAAGGCACTGCAGAGGGGCCTGCCTTTTCCCGCGCGGAATTAGCTGAATTACTTGACCTAGCTGAGCATGGCATTCATGAGCTCAGTAAATTACAGCGGGCAGCATTTGCATAATCCACTCGCAATTGCCTCTATGCAAAAACTGGTTTTGGCTTCCAACAGCACTGGTAAGATACGGGAATTCACTGCCCTATTTGCGCCCCTAGGTATTACCATCATTCCGCAGGGTGATTTAGGGATTGGTGCTGCCGAAGAGCCGTATTTCACCTTTGTAGAAAATGCACTTACTAAAGCGCGGCATGCGAGCAAGGAGAGTAATTTGTCGGCCCTGGCCGATGACTCTGGCATCTGCATCGCTGCGCTGGATGGCAAACCGGGAGTTCGCTCAGCACGCTATGCTGGTGAAGAATCCAGTGATGCCAATAACAATGCAACAGTGATTGCTGAGCTGCGCGGTATTGCGGATCGCCGCGCGCATTACGTCTGCGCTTTGGTGTTTATTCGGCATGCCTTGGATCCAGAACCCATTATTGTGCAAACCCAATGGCATGGAGAGTTCATTGATGTGCCAAGAGGCAATGCCGGCTTTGGTTATGACCCGCATTTTTTTATCCCAGCACTTGATAAAACTGCAGCCGAATTGGATCCCGCTGAAAAAAATAACATCAGTCATCGCGGCCAAGCTTTGCGCCAATTACTCGGTATTCTCAACCCATGAAATCCCCTGATCGCGTACAGTTAAGCGCTCTGCCGCCCCTCTCCCTGTACATTCATTTTCCGTGGTGTGAAAAGAAATGCCCTTACTGCGATTTCAATTCCCATCAAGTGAAATCCACTGGCTTTGATGAGGATCGCTACATCAAAGCACTCTTGCTCGATTTGCAAACGGAGTTGCCACGCGTTTGGGGCCGCAAAGTCCACACTATTTTTATTGGTGGTGGCACGCCCAGTTTGTTGTCCGCGAAAGGCATGAACCAACTGCTGTCTTCGGTACGAGGTCTACTCCCACTCGAGGCCGATGCTGAAATCACCATGGAAGCCAATCCCGGATCGGTCGAGGCCGATAAATTAGCCGGCTTTGCTGACTGCGGCATCAATCGTGTCTCGCTCGGCATTCAGAGCTTTAATGATCGGCACCTCAAAGCTTTGGGCCGCATTCACAATGGTGATGAGGCAAAACGCGCTATCGAGATTGCATCACGCCACATTGAGTCAATCAACCTCGATTTAATGTACGCCTTACCAGAACAAAGTTTGGCCGACGCTGCAGCAGACCTCACTACCGCACTCGCATTTGGCACCCCACACCTGTCGATGTACCACCTCACACTCGAACCCAATACCCTATTTGCTGCGCACCCACCCACGCTACCAAGCGAGGACATCAGCGATGCGATGTTTGAACAGAACCTAGCGATGCTCGATGCCGCCGGTTATGAACGCTACGAGGTCTCTGCGTATTGCAAACCCCAGCGGGAATGTAAACACAATCTCAACTACTGGCGCTTTGGTGACTACATTGGGATTGGTGCCGGCGCCCACGGTAAGATCTCCTTACCGGATCAAATCACCCGCCAGGTGCGTGAGCGTCATCCAGAAACCTATATGCAGCTGATGGAAACGCGCGGCGCAGCTTTAATTGAATCCAAGACCGTGGCACCTAGCGATCTCCCTTTTGAGTTCATGCTCAACGCTCTACGATTAAGTCAAGGGGTTGGCACAGTCAGCTTTAGTGAGCGCACCGGTTTACCGCTTCACGCAATCGCATCGGCTCTGGAAACGGCAACCAAAAAAGGCTTGCTCGATGAAAATCCGGCCGTGTTACGACCCACTGCACTGGGCCTGCGTTACCTTAATGACTTACAAGCAACTTTTTTATAAAACAAAGCAATCCATGCGTATTCCATACCCTATTTTTATTGGCTTCTTGACAGCTATTCTTGCGGGCTGCGGCACCTCCGATTACGATTTGCGCGCATATACCCAATCGGATGGCTTAGTTGGTGACACACCATTCAAAAAGCCAAGGAAAGTGAAACGCAGGCGGTTGCTGAAGCTGAGTGCAAGAAAAAAGGTAAACGCCGAGCGGTGTTTGTAGAGTCGCGCACCACCGTCAATGACCGCTTTCCGCTCACGAATCTTTACACCTGCAGAGACTAAGGCCTCGATTAATAGGAGGGGTATTGACTTAGGCCAAGCCAAATTTACTGGTTTGAGCCCGATTCCAATACAAACCATACTCTTGAGGTAATGTATTTGTCATTGAAGAATCGAGGGTTTGTAGTAATACGCCAGGGGCTAAGGTAGGTAGCTGGGTAGATAAAGGCGTTGCCTTGCCAGAGCCATCCCTGCACATCAAATAATCCGCTGTAATTTTATTCGGATGCATTATTCCGGCAGCGCCAATCAGATCAGCCAACGATGCCACCGTATTTTTATGGAAAGAATAGACGCGCTCGGCTTTATTGGGAACAACCAAGGCCCGCTGACGACTCAAATCTTGCGTTGCGACCCCAGTAGGGCAATGATCGGTATGACACGTTCGGGACTGAATGCAACCCAAAGCAAACATAAAACCCCTTGCTGAATTACACCAATCTGCGCCCAGAGCGATCGCACGAATAATGTCATACCCCGAAATAATTTTTCCGGAGGCTCCAATCGAAATCACGTCCCGTTTATTGATGCCAACTAAAGTGTTGTGTACCAATCTCAGGCCCTCACGCAGTGGCATACCCACGTGGTCAGTAAACTCAACCGGAGCAGCGCCAGTACCGCCCTCACTGCCATCTACAACAATAAAATCTGGACAGATGCCGGTTTCTAACATCGCTTTAGCAATACCAAAAAACTCCCAGGGCTGACCAACGCATAATTTAAAACCAATGGGCTTTCCACCACTCAATGAACGCAAACGTGCAATAAATTGCATTAACTCCACTGGCGAGGAAAATTCAGCATGATGGGCTGGGGAGATGCAATCTTGACCGATCGGTACTCCTCTAGCGGCCGCAATCTCAGCAGTCACTTTAGTCCCAGGCAAAACCCCGCCATGCCCCGGCTTTGCGCCCTGCGATAGCTTAATTTCCACCATCTTGATTTGAGGGTCCGATACCTGAGCAGAAAACATTTCCTCCGAAAATCGCCCTTGGTCGTTACGACAGCCAAAATAACCAGAGCCGATCTCCCAAATAATGTCGCCACCAAACTCCCGATGGTAAGAGGAGATTGATCCTTCGCCAGTGTCATGAGCAAAGCCACCTAGCTTTGCCCCTTTATTAAGAGCTCTAATGGCATTTGGTGAAAGCGATCCAAAGCTCATTGCAGAGATATTGAATACAGATAAAGAGTAGGGCTGAAGGCAACTTGGGCCACCAACCTTAATACGAAATGTACTTGGGTCGGGATGGCATGGGGAATTAGAGTGTCCTAACCACTCCCCTTCATTGCTGTACATCGACTTAATTGATCCAAAAGCACGCTTATCGTTGTCTTCTTTGGAGCGGCTATAAACCATAGCCCTTTGATTTCTGGAGAAGGGTAATTTCTCCTCATCATTCTCAAAAAAATACTGGCGAATTTCGGGGCGGATGTATTCAAGCAGAAAACGCAAATGCCCGAGCAAAGGATAGTTGCGTAATATTGAGCGCTGAGTCTGAATGACGTCAGCAAGTCCAATTAGAAATAAACCTGCAAAAAGAATTGCAACATAAAGATTGAGCGAAGCGAAGGCTATCGCGAGGATGAATGTTGAGAGCCAAGCAAAATATCTGGAATAGTGCATTTGATGCCCTTTTTATCTAAATAATTCAATAATCTAAACACCAACGATAGAGGTTAATTTACAACTGTTTACAAATTTAAGCATCTAATTACTGCAGTTAACCGGAATTGATAACAGCATCGCACCCCTGAAATGAAAAACCACCCGAAGGTGGCTTTTGGTACGGTTTTTGCTAACAAGGCAGTCCTATTTCAAACTCTCCTTGTAAGGCCTGCTGTCTTGGCGGAAGCTGTGAGATTCGAACTCACGGAGGACTTTCATCCTCGCCAGTTTTCAAGACTGGTGCATTCAACCGCTCTGCCAAGCTTCCTTTTTGTTTCGCCCTCAATTATAGGCAAGTTCATGGCTTGAGCCTAAAGTAGGCTTTTTGGTCGTATTCTGCTCGAATAAGGCCGCCCAGACGCTTGGCAATTGCCTAGGAAGAGGTCAGACCGAGTGACTCAAAGCCGCACAGGTTGTATAGCCCTACCAGGCCATGCGTGCTCGAGCCATCAGACACAAAAACGCCTGCCCTAAAGAAGCAAGCGTAGATTAACTCCTTGAACTAAAACTGACTCCAATTAAAGCGGTTAAGGGAGCACTTATCCAGTTTTTTTGGAGCAGCATCTAAAAATAACGGGCAAAAAAAGAAGGCTAAGAACCAAATCTTAGCCTTCATCACAAGCACTTTTTAAGGAATAGTTCGCTTAAAAAGACAATGCCTTACATACCAATCTTCCCACCATCCGCTTTAGTGATCATCAAGGTAGCGGAGCGTGGGCGTTTACCTGATCCATACTTAGCAGATATGCCGCCGCCGTTGCTGGGCCATTGACTTTCATATGTAAAGTCCGAGGAGGTTCCAAGTGCGGCAGTGTTCTCACCGGGATGCTGGATGTTAACAAACAAGGTTTTTCCATCTGCTGTCTCGGTTAAACCGGTAACTTCCGCGCCTTTTGGTGCCACTAAAAAGCGACGCAGACGAGACTCGCCCAAAATGCCGCCTACAAAGGTTCTTTGCGCAGCTGTAGAAGGTGTAGGAGTTGTCATCGTGTTTGCCACCACAAACTGGCCGCCATCGCCTACCTTACCTGGAACTGCTGCCAATAACATGCAGTTGGCTTCATCCGTAAAGGCGCTATCGTCCGTTTGAATCCAGCAAATACCGGTGCTGTAGCTAAACCACAAACCGTCGGGTGAGGAAAAACTGTTGTTACCGGACAATTTGGAGATATTGACATCAGCCGCAGAATCATCCTCAGCGCCAAACACGAAAATATCCCATGCAAACGTCGTGGCTGTGGAGAGATTGCCGCTTTCTTTGAAGCGGACAATATGACCGTTGGGGTTGCCGGTACCCATTTTGCCGTCTGGATCAGCGTAAGCACGTGGATTAACCGTATTAGTTGAGACTGGCGTCCTATTGGCAACGGAGTTGTTGGTCATCGTAAAGTAAACCTCGCCATTAGCAGGATTGACAGCGCCCCACTCTGGGCGGTCCATAGGTGTCGCGCCCGCGGCATCTGCGGCCAAGCGGGTGTGCACTAAGACTTCAGCCTGGTTAGCAAACGCAAATTTGGAATAGTCTTTAATGGCGGGGTTACTGATATTCAGTTCTAACCATTGGCCTGTACCATCATCGTTGAATTTGGCCGCATACAACTTACCTTCATTCAAGTATTTATTACCCGCCGCCATACCGCCTCCGATATCAGCAGCACTCCAGGTTGCGGTGGTCACAAATTTGTACATGTACTCATTCCGACTGTCGCAACCCATGTAGAAGGCTAAAGGACTGCCTACAACGGGCAAACTACAGACAGCCGCTTCGTGAGCAAAACGGCCCATGGCCATGCGCTTGGCAGGAACGGATGCAGGGTTGGCCGGGTCTATTTCAACGTTGTAGCCAAATGTGTTGGGTTCGTTGCGGAAGTCCTCGCGTGCAGAAGCGCCACTTGCTGCAGTATTCCAGCGGCTAAAACGAAAGTCAGTGTCAGGCAAGTCAGTTGGTGTATACCAGCCTTGGCCAATTCCCAGTGCTGGCCACGTTGTGCTCGCAGCCACAAAGGGTGCTGCTGCAAGGCCGTAACGTTGGCGGGATGTCAACATTTTGGTATCCGTCGGCGCTTTTCCGCCAGCGGCAACGTTGAAGTAAAAAGCCCAATTCTCTTCGCAACCCATGTAAGTGCCCCATGGGGTTGGACCATGACCGCAGTTGTTCAGTGTGCCTCGCACAGTAGCGCCAGTGGGACTGAATCGAGTGACCATCAGATCTCTCAGGTCGGATAAATGCGCAGCAGGACCATGCACTTCTGCTGGAGTTTGCGGTGTGACACGGCGGTTCAACGAAGATGTGGGGTTGTAGCCTGTTGGCTTACCGTTGGCATCCAATGTCAACTCGACAACTGAGATACCGTGCAAGTTAATCTCTTTGAGCACTTCGTCGCCAGGACGCACCAGACCGTCATAACCACCAAATTGACTAAACTTTTTACCTTTACCAGTACCTGAAGTTTGGCCGGTTGGCATCAACAAGTGTGAATCGGCAGAGCTTTCGTGGTTTATCGCGAGCACCGCTTTGCTCGTAGGCCTGTATTGGGATTTGCCACTAGAATCAATGTAGAAAAGCTCCATGCCATCGTGATGGTCGCCCACACGCTGAGCCCAGCTATCCCCAGTTTCAGTACCCATGTTGGTATAAGCTGCTGCTGAAGCATTCAATGTATCGCCAGTAGCGTGCAATACTTGTACGTTGTATCCAGGCGGCACAGTGATCTGATCCAAGATATTATTTTGGACGGCAGCAAATTTGAGTGTGCTATCGGTCGGCAAAGCGGGTATTGAAGACGCGCCAGCGGCGGTACTAGCAACGCCAGTGCTCGCAGTGTCGCCACCGCCACAGCCCGGCAACATCGGAAGAGCAAGCATAGCAGCTAAGCCCGCGCTGCCTTTTAGCATAGAACGACGGGATGGATTACCTAAGGCACGAGCAAGAACATCTTGAAAGTGTTCATTGTTAGAGTTATTCGTAATTGGATCAAAATCATGAGACATTGAGTAAGTCCTTAAAAGAGGGTTGAGGTGTGAGGAGGTGACGACTTGTACAATTTAATGAACAAATATTACGTAACTGTTACATTTATAAAAAATATTTACAGGGAGATAAATCCCTATCAAATTTAGTAATGTAAATGATGTTCTTTAGTAAATTTATTGCATCAGCGCTTCGGTTTCAGCGCAACTCAATCAATGCACAACTGGATTCATGAATCTCTGCCCTGTCGTCAGGCTTTGAACTAAAGGCTGCCTCTCGTGCATTACTTAAAGTAACAAGCAAAAGACAAAACCCCCACCAATTGAGATGAGGGTTTTCTTAAGTGCCATTTTTAAGCTGATTCTGCTCGCATTAGGTCACCCAAGTGCTTGGCAATCGCCAAAGATGAGGTCAGGCCCGGTGACTCAAAGCCGTACAAGTTATATAGCCCTGCTAAGCCATGGGTGCTTGGGCAATCAAATACAAAATCCCCTGCGGGAGCGCCTGATGGAACAATTTTGGCGCGTACACCCGAATAGTCCGGCATGAGTGTGCCGTCTTTCAGGCCGGGCCAATAGCGCCGCACAGCCGCATAAAAACCATCCCCGCGGCGGGGATCGACCGAGTAATCCACCTCTTCCTCAACTGCAATGTCCAGCCACTCCATGTCGGGGCCAAACTTGGCTTGACCCGCCATGTCGAGGGTCAAGTGAACACCTAATCCGCCGGGCTCCGGTATGGGATAAATTAAGTGCTGAAATGGCGATTTACCACTTAGGGAAAAATAATTGCCTTTGGCAAAGTAAGCGCGCGGAATATGTACAGGATCAAGTCCCTCAATCGCCGCAGCCACCTTGGGCGCACTCATGCCAGCGCAATTAATCAAGAGCGCAGTCTCAATTTGCGTCACTTCTTCTCCGCCAATCTCTAGCCTAAATCCACCGCCAGCAAGTGCAGTAGCGCGCAGCAAGGGCGACTGATAGGCAACCATGCCGCCTGCGTCTTCAAAGCCGCCCAAGAGCGACAACATATAAACGTGGCTATCGACAATGCCAGTGGATTTGGAATGGAGTGCAGCC
>CAMEXM010000049.1 GCA_945947155.1 Polynucleobacter meluiroseus
ACAATCAGGTGGGCGCGCCCAGCCTGGTCAATGCGCAGATCAATGCGAATGGTTCCCTGCTCTGGCGGGGTTAACTCCAAGAGAATACGTCCGCCGCCCGATTTGGCCGCATTCATGACTTGTTCATGAAGTGGGCCAGTAGCCAAGGAAACCTCAGCGGCTTTCATTTCGATTTTTTGCTGATTACCTACATTTTGAGCGTCTATTCGGGCTAGGTTAGCGGCAGTGCTAGGAGTAAATTCGCTTGCACCCAAGATGTCTTTAAATTCCCTATTTTCATTAAGGGATAAGCTTTGCGCCTCGATCACGCCCTTGGCATCCACGGCGCTCGCACTCAGTAATGGCATGCCCTTTGCGGCTGCCGCTTTATCGCCTGCATTGCCTGAGGTCAAAATAGCATCCGATGTTTTGGCTTTCACTGCTTTATCGCCTGTATTCAGCAGTGGATTAACTGCTTTAGGATCTGTGGCGTTTTGAATCGTGGCGGCTTTGGCAGGGTCAAGGACGCCAGCTTGCTCAAGAACCACGGCTGGTTTTTGCTGCCCCGCACCTTCCACCGCCAACAACTTGATCGAACCCAGATCGGCGTCCTTATTCATAAGCGCTGTTAATTGCGTCTGAATCTCAGGCGGAAGGGTAATGCCATTTTTCTGAGCCAAGCTCTGAATCGCGCTCGCAATTTGGGCCGGGGTTTGAGTCGTGGTTTGAGTCGAAGCTTGACCCAAGGACTGTTGTTGCAATGCCTGCATCAAGGATGCTGCCTGACTTTGCATCGCTATTTCAGCGCTTTGGCCAGATGCTTTCATGGCTCGCGAGAGCGCTTGTGTAATTAAGGCCGATTGCTTGGCATCAAGCTGCTGACCATTTACCAACTGCATGAGGCCCTGAGTGTTTGCACTACCCGTCTGGGCATTAAGGCTCGCCATCAGGCTTTGAATGCGTGCCACTGAATCGCTACCCGCCGAGCTCACCTGCGGGCTTGTTGGATTAGGTGCCTGCAAGGCCGTGTTTAAGAGGCCCTGTGCTGCAAGCTGCGCCATTAATAACTGCATTGCATCGGTAATTTTTGCAGGATCTTCCGCTTGAGAGCCCATCTTAGGCAAATTTTGCCGACTAAATGACAGTGGCGTAGAAGATTGGGGGGTAGCTCGATCTGAGCTTGCCTGTGCCCTGCTGGACCGATCCAAGGCCGCTGCAAAGGCTTCAAATCCAGCAGGCATGGCAGAGCCACCGGGCGTAGAGCCTGGCCGGCTAGTGACGGTATTCGCGTCACTGGCTGCTGCTTGCATTCGAATTTGACCTACTGTTGGCATAGCCTCTCCATAAGGAACACTACTTACTATGCATCTTTCGTGCCAGAATTGGCACTTGCCCTCGCGGCGTAGTTGTCTTCAAACAGGTTCATTTCCGCCTTCGCCTTCTTCTGCCTGGCTTCCAGCTTCTTTTTATCGACCAATTTAGTTAGTCCGCGGGTGCGCATTCTGGCCTCGGTGGCGGTCTTAAGGGTGTCTTCTGAGGCCCTGGATAGGCCTTGAATTTGCCCGTCCATCGCGATGGAGCTCTGAATTAGCTTTTCTCGAAACGCGTTTGCATCTTGAATAAAGGCAATGGAAACGCTTTGCTTGCCGCCGGCGATCATTTGCACTTCGTAGTCCTTGGCATACTCAAGTACTTGATTTTGAAAGGCTTTTGTTTGATTGACCTGACCAGCAGCCCTTTTTGCACGGGCCATGGCTTGGTCCTCGCGGATCTTGGCTAGGCGCAGGAGCAATTCAATTGCAGACATGGCGCATTACACCGCTGGGGGAGCAATCTCGAACAGGCGCTTTTCCGTTTCGTCGATCGGAATGGCTTGTTCAGCATCTTGCTGTAAAAAGGCCTGAATATGGGGCCATGCTTGCAGTGCAGCATCTAAATCCGGATCGGTTCCCGCAATGTAAGCACCCATCGAGACCAAATCGCGCCCCCGCATGTAACGACTGTAAAGCTGCTTTAAACGCCGCGCAGACAAGAGGTGTTCTTTAGAGACCACTTTGGGCATCACCCGAGAAATCGACTTCTCCACATCCACTGCGGGGTAGTGGCCACTGTCCGCCAATTCACGCGATAAGAAAAAATGCCCATCCAAAATACCCCGAGCGGTATCCGCTACCGGGTCATTGGTGTCATCGCCTTCGAGCAAGACGGTATAAAAAGCCGTAATCGACCCGTCTGGGTTCGCACCATTACCAACCCGCTCAACCAGTTCCGGCATCCGCGCAAACACGCTGGGTGGATAGCCCCTAGCCACAGGCGCCTCGCCTAAGCTCAGGCCAATCTCGCGCAAGGCCATGGCGTAGCGGGTTAACGAATCCACAATTAAAACAACGTGCTTGCCTTGATCCCGAAACCAAATGGCGACATCGGTGGCGTACGAAGCGCCTTTTGATCGTGCTAATGGTGAGGCATCTGCAGGAGCAGCAACCACCACCGCGCGCTTAAATGATTCTGGGCCAAGGGTGTCCTCACAAAACTCACGTACTTCGCGACCGCGCTCGCCAACCAATCCAATCACAATCACGTCCGCCACGCAATTGCGGGCCAGCATACCAAGCAAGACGCTTTTGCCCACGCCGGATCCAGCAAAAATACCGACACGCTGACCACGGCCAACCGTCAGCAAGCCATTAATCGCTTGGATGCCGACATCCAAGGGCTCATGAATAGGTATGCGATCCAGTGGGTTTAAGGTTCTCTGAATGAAGGGCGAGAATTGTTTTTCTCCATAGCCTTTGCCATCAATCGGACGACCCAAACCATCGACTACGCGCCCCAAAAGGTTCTCGCCAATCGGCAGCGGCTCTCCAATGCTATTCGAGGTATAGCCCGAACCCGAATTAAATGGCGTGTTTGCCGGATAGACCAGCGCACCCGGAGAGATGCCCTCCATGGTGTCGATCGGCATTAAATACGTAATGGCGCCATTAAAACCAATGCACTCCGCATCGTAGGTTTTACCGCCAAGCTCCGACAAAATGGTTGCGCCAGTGCCAATGCTCATGGGTAAGCCCTCTACTTCGAGCACGATGCCAGAAACGCGTTTGAGCTTACCCTCCCGAATGGAGCGCGGGGCCTGTGCCAAATACTGCCGGCGCATCTCCAGTTGATCTGCCAATTGAGCAGGCAATAAATGGCTCACTCTTTTTCTGCCGCAGGAGGGTTCTGGGTATCCGCGGACGGCTCTGAATCCAATGCGGAAGGCTCGCTAGATGGACTGCTGAGCAACTGCATATCGTTCTGTGGCAATGCATCGGCCGTACTGTCTGTATCCGCATCCCCGTCTAAACCTAAGGCATGGCGGACAAGAGCAAGGCGGGCTTCTTGGCCAACGTCGATTCGGGCGCCGCTGACTTCAACGTAAGCATGCCCTGGGCGCACGTCCGCATCGACCAAAATGGTGCAGTTAAATGGCAAGCCCGGATCATCCACAATCTTTTTCCAGGACTCCACTTCTTCCGCCCGTAAACGCAGGTATAAATTTTCACCTGGGCGGGGCAGACGCATGAGCGCCTCCTGAACTGCGGCAACAAAGGGAGCGCGCTCCATCGATGCATTTGCCGTGAGGCGTGAGGCGATTTCAAAACTCAATTGGGTTAGGGGTTCCGCAATGGCTTCCGGCATACCAGTTAGCGCCTCGAGCAAACGGCCTAAAGCATCTTGCAGGCGCTTGGTTTCTTCATCCGCCTCTACATAGCCTTGCTTGTAGCCTTCACGGTAACCCGCTTCTTTGCCTTCTTTGTAGCCGGCATCCCTGCCCTCGACAAAGCCTTGGTTCGAACCCAACTCATACGCTTCTTTATAGGCACCCTCCCGAATCGCCTCTACTTCTTCAACCGTTGGGTAGTAAATCGGCGCAACCTTTGGTGGCTTAGGGGGCTTTGGCGGATCGAAAGAGGGCGGCTCCCACCTCGTCAGCAAGGAGTCCTCATCAGAGGAAGGCATCGGCGGACTTGCCCCTTTCCATGATCATGCGGCCTTCATCGGCCAAGGCACGGGCAACACGAATAACTTCTTTTTGCATTTCTTCGACTTCTTGCACTTTGACGGGCGGCCTGGTTTCCAGGTCCTCGCGAACGCCATCGGCAGCGCGCTTTGCCATATTCTTGAAGAGTTTTTCGCGCAGCTTTGGACTGGCGCCTTTCAAGGCGACGATTAAGGTTTCTTGTGGAACTTCTAACAACAAGGTTTGCAGTGAGCGATCTTCGATGTCGTTGAAATCCTCGAAGATGAACATCTTCTCTTGAATCGCATCGGCCAATTCCACATTGAAATTGCGAATCGTATTGAGCGCTTCTTTGTCTAGGCCACCTGAAAGCATATTGAGAATTTCTGCGGTAGGCACCACGCCGCCCACGGTACTTCTGCGGAAATCCGCATCGGGTCCTGCAGAGCGAGACATCACTTCGTTCAACTCCTTCAAGGCTGCCGGCTGAACCTTCTCGAGTAAGGCAATGCGAAGAATCAACTCGTTACGCAAATCATCACCAAACAACTTTAGCACCGATGCCGCCTGAGATGGATCCAAGAACACCATCACGGTAGCAATAATCTGCGGATGCTCATTTTTGATCATCTCGTACAGAACATCCGACTCCATCCGCTTGAGCGTTTCAATGCCGGACATATCCAGTGTGGATTCAAGACGACCCAGCAAGTCAGACGCGCCCTCAGCACCCATGGCTTTGGTCAGCATGTTTTGCATGAAGGAGTCGGTATCAAACGCCACTTGCGAGTTGTTTTCAGTGACGTCTTTAAATTGACGTAGTACTTGCAAAACCAAATCGCGACTTAAGGAACGCACCACCGCCATTTTTCCGGAAAGGCGCTGCACCTCAAAGGGGGTCATTTGGCGCAAGACGTTGGCAGCCGATTCAGCGCCAACGGCCAACAAAACCACGGCGGCGCGCGATGCTCCGTCTAGCTCATCAAAGGTCAGATTGCCAGATTGCGTTGCTCCCTTAACGCCTTCTTTAAGGGCTTCAGCGATCGAGAGCTGTTTGGGGGCGGCTACTTCATCCGGCATCGTGTTTACCCTTCATCTCAAGCAGCAGCAGCCGCGGCATTGGCAGTGTTGGTCTTATTCGCATCGTCTGCTAACCACTCTTTAAAAATAGAGGAAACCACTTTGGGGTTCTCTTCCACGAATTCTTGTGCGTACTTGAGTAACTCCTCGTACTCTTGTTTTTTCTCTTCGTCCGCACGCTTTTTCTCTTCTTCCAATTTAGCACGCTCCTCCTCAAGGTGAGCACGCTCTTCCTCTTCAGCAATACGCTGACGCTCTTTGAGCAGCTCCATTTCCATGCGGCGTTTCTCGCGCGCCTTTGGATCCATCTGAGCCATTTCCATCTTAATTTTCTCATCAAACTCTTCATCGATGCGCTGCTCTTCGAGGGCCTCGTCCATTTTCTTCGGAAAGAGCAATGGCCTGACTACACCGAAGAAAATAATGGCCAAAGAGCCCAAGATAATGGCGAACTTGAAGAACTCTTTGCTGAGCTCAATCACGCCAGCCTGCTTATAAAATGGGGGCTCTAGATCAGCCTCAATTTTAAATGGAATATTGGCGACGCTGACGCTATCGCCACGGCGCTCATTAAACCCAAGCGCATCACGGGCTAAATTATTAATCTGCTCTATCTCTTTGGTGCTGAAGGGCACGGGCTTGAGAGGCTTACCTTCTTTATCAAGCCCAGTGGGTTGCTTGAAATTCACCACGACACCGGCAGAAATCCGTTTAACCTGACCCTTTTGGGACTTAATGCTCTGAATGGCACGATCCAGTTCATAGTTGATCGTGGCATCCTTTTTCAGATTACTGGCCGTTGCGCCAGAACTGCTTGGGGGTGCATTGAGGTTCTGCGGTCCGGTATTCGCAGCAGCTCCGCCTGGAGCATTAATGGGCGCCTGCGCGCCGCCAGGTGGCTGGTTGGTCAAGGCGCCCGGCACACCCGCTGCAGCCGATCCAGGCGATGCCGCTTCATTGGTTTGCTGGCTGCGAATCGAGGATTGATTGGGTGGCGAGTTACGACCAAAGGTTTCTTCGGTACGCTCGACTTCGCCAAAGTCCATATCGACGGTAACTTGCGCGCGGACATTCTCTTTGCCGGTAATGGGCTCCAAAATCGCTTGAACCCGTTTCGATAAAGCGCCCTCTAACTCGGCCACGTATTTGAGTTGGGTACTATCCAGGCCCATGAGACGCTGGGCATTGGGCGCCAATAAGCTGCCATCGGCATCCACAATCGTCACATTCGCAGGGCCTAAATTGGGGACAGAGGAGCCGACTAAATTGGTAATTGCAGCCACTTGTTGCGAATCGAGGAAGCGACCCGGATGCATCGTCACCACTACCGAGGCCGTGGGTTTTTCTTGCTCGCGCATAAACGCGGTTTGCTTTGGGATGGCCAGCATCACTCTGGCTGATTTGACTTGAGCTAAAGAGCTAATGCTGCGCGCTAATTCACCTTCAAGGCCGCGCTGGTAATTGACTTGCTCAACAAATTGGCTGGTACCCAATTTTTGGTTTTCAAGCAGCTCAAAACCCACATTGCCGGCCTTCGGCAACCCTTGTCCAGCAAGGCGCAAGCGGGTTTCATACACCGAAGACTCGGGAACCAAAATGGCAGCGCCCCCTTCAGTGAATTTGTACGGCACATTCATTTGCTGCAGGGCGGCTACGATCGCAGCCCCATCGCGCTCATTGATGCTGGAGAAAAGAACCCGATAGTCGTCTTTAGAGCGGCCAGAAACCGAGACAAAAATCAGCACCGAGATAAACAAAAAAAGTGCCGCAACAACCGTTAAACGTTGCTGGAGATTGAGCGCGCCAAAGCGCTGTTGTAATTCACCTAATTTTGAGGGGAGTTTCACCTTGCCCTCGAATGGGGCGGCTGCTGGAGCAGCTAAGGAGGCGGCCTTAGAGCCAATACTGACTACCGCTGCATCCTTTGCGCTTTCCTGTATTCCGGTCTGTGCTTCTTCGCTCAATGGGTCTATTCCGTCAAATCAGGCAATGTGATTTAAACACTATAGCACTAAATATAGAACATTTTTGCCATTTTTCCCTAAATATTGATATTCTATGGCTTGAATGAGGCAAAAATTGCCGCCTTGCGTATCCGTAAACGCAAGCCATGAACCACGCATTGATAGGCATCGATACACATTGACTAAGCCCGCTGCTACTGTAAACGTGGAGAATGATCCCGCCCTAGCTGCAAAGCACCTGGAAGAGGCGTTTGCCATTTTCTATGCGGAGTCCCAAAAACTCGAGGCCCAGCAAGCCGACCTCCAGGACAAGATCAATCAACTGAGCTCCGAACTACAGCAGTCGAATCAGCGGCTTGGCATCTTACTCAATGCGATTCCGGCTGGCGTGATTTTGCTCGAAAACAACATTGTGTTGCTCCATAACCCAGCCGTATTGCATTTTTTACCTAGCCTTAGCAAAGGCCAGCAATTTGCCTTGCCCAGCGAGTGGCAAGCCTCGATCGCCCCAGGCGAGTTCGTAATAGGTAACCTAGAAGACCCCAACTCACCGCAAAGAATGGTGCAAGTCATTCGAATTGATGAGGGCATCCGCAGTTTTATTCAGATTCAAGACATTACCGCCAACATTGCATTGCATCAAGAAACCCAGCGCGAGAACCGCCTCACGGCGATGGGCAAGATGGCCGCAGGAATTGCCCATCAATTCCGTACGCCGCTTGCGACCGCCCTGCTCTACTCATCGCATCTGTGCGACGCTGAAGTGCAGCCCGAGATGGCAAAAGAATTTGCCTTGCGTCTACGCAAGCAGTTGATGGACCTGGAAAAACTCTCGCAAGACATGTTGCGATTTATTTCCAATCGCCCGAATAAAACAGTTCTCACTTCTGCCAAGCAACTGATTGAAGAAGCGCAAGCCAGTATTCAGGCGCTCTTTGAAACCAAGGGGGTCACCCTCTCGATTCAGTGCGCCATTGCCGATACAGTGCTGTTGCTAGTAGAGCCAAAGTCCATCCCCAATGCCTTGGTCGCGATTCTTGAAAATGCACTCGCTGTTTCAAAAGCAGGCGATACCGTCTTGCTCACCGCAACAACAGAATCTAAAAAACTCACCATCACGATTGCAGATCAAGGCCCCGGTATTGCAAGCACCATGATTGATTCTTTATTCGAGCCTTTTTCTACTACCAGCGCCAATGGCACTGGCCTCGGCTTATCAATCGCTAAAAATACCTTCGATGCGCACCGCGGAACCATTGGTGTGCACAACACCCCTGAGGGCGCCGTTTTCAAAATCACCTTACCCATTACCCAATCCTAAAACCCAATCTTAATTACGCATAAGCGGCTAACTGAAATGAATGAATCCATCGATGCACGTTTTCCTGTGATTTTGGTTGAGGACGATGAAGACCTCAGGGAAGCGATTGCCGTCACGCTGCGCATGAAGAACATTGACTTTGTGACGCATCAGCGGGCAGAGACGGTGGTGCCCCTCTTGCGCCCAGGACTCAACACGGTATTAGTAACCGACTTCAAATTACCGGGCATGACTGGCCTGGATTTATTAAAGATTGCACAACAGCAATGCCCCGATCTACCGGTTGTCATCATGACGGCGTTTGCCGATACCAAGCTGGCAGTCGAGGCGCTCAAGGCAGGGGCAAGGGACTTCTTGATCAAACCGTTTGTGCCGCAACAGTTAATCGAAATCATTTCCCGCTATCACCCGCCTGAAGTGCCACAAACAAAATCCATTGAGGCAATTGCGCCAATAGAAGCTGCTCCTAAAGCCAAGGAAGTGGGTTCGCAAATTCGCTCTGCCGAACATAGCGTGATTGCTGTAGACCCTCAAAGCATTGCCACCTTCACCCGCTGCGAGCGGGTGGCCGCGACCGACACCAGTGTTTTAGTCACCGGCGAATCGGGCGCTGGTAAAGAAGTGATCGCACACCACATTCATAAAACATCCAAGCGTGCAAAAGGGCCTTATGTAGCGATTAATTGCGCTGCTATTCCAGAGACCTTGCTCGAGTCCATTTTGTTTGGCCATGAAAAAGGCTCCTTTACTGGCGCAACCAAATCCCAAACCGGTAAGTTTGAGCAAGCCCACAAAGGCACCCTCTTTTTAGATGAAATCGGCGAAATGCCAGCGCCGCTGCAAGCCAAACTCTTGCGCGTATTGCAAGACAAAATGATTGAGCGCATTGGCTCAACCGATTCGATTCAGGCGGATGTGCGCATTATTGCGGCCACCAATTTAAATCTGCAAGAGCAAGTCAAGGCAGGCAAGTTCCGCGAGGACCTGTACTTTCGCTTAAACGTCTTCCCCATCCACGTATTGGAATTACGCAATCGCCCGCTCGATATCATTCCCTTGGCTGAGTTCTTTTTAAAGCGCTACAGCATGAACATCGGGCGCGACTCGCTTACCCTCAGCACGGCTGCAAAAGCACTCTTGCAAAAGTACCCGTGGCCAGGCAATGTGCGCGAACTGGAGAACATCATCCAGCGCGCCGTTTTATTAGCCGATGGGGATCAAATCTACGCCGAGGATTTGGAATTGGACGATTCTCAGCTGACCCACCCTGGCCTGGCAGACCACCGCCCAAAAGAGCCAATAAATGACGATTCCAGCAGCGCAATGCCCCAAAATGGCACAGAAATTGCATCATTAAAGGGTGAATTAGGCCAAGACATTGGGTCGGTTGAGCGTGAGCACATCCTTAAGGTATTGGCGGAAGTAAATGGAAATAGAACAAAAGCCGTAGAAATATTAGGAATATCAGCTAGGGCACTGCGCTACAAGCTGAAGTCGTACAAGGAAGCAGGCTTCCTTATTGATTGATTTTGTTAGATAATTGGATACATGAATACACCGAACGTAGATTCCATGATTACCCGGATGCAGGCCTTAGCTGCTGCAGCCAGCGGTAAACCTGTAACTACCGACAACCAAGATCCCAATCGGGTTGATTTCTCGGCCGTACTTAAGAACGCGATTGAGAACGTCAATACTGCTCAAAACAGCGCCCAAGCCAAGGCCCAGTCCTTTACTCTCGGCGCTTCCGACACTTCCTTAGAAGATGTCATCGTTTCGCTTCAAAAAGCCAATTTATCCCTGCAGGGCATGATCGCTGTGCGCAATCGCTTAGTGGACGCCTACAAAGAAGTAACCAACCTCCAGGTGTAATCGCCTGAAATACGTGCAACACCGTATTTAGCCTAGGCCCAGTTATTCTGGGCTTTTTTTGTGCCCGCAGGATCTACTCACCCTGTCTTGTCAGGGGGCGTTCTCTGGATTGGGTATCACCTTGCCATCGAGCTCATAAGCCCACGCCAGCACTTCTGCCACAGCGGCGTAGAGTTTAGGCGGTACTAAATCATTGAGTTTGAGTTGCATTAAAAACTCCACGAGCTCCGGCTCGCTGCGTGTGGGTATGCCCATTTCCTTGGCCCTGGCCAAGATCGCATCGGCTACAAAGCCCTCGCCTTGGCCGGTAATGCGCGGCGCGGCGCTATTGATTTCATAAGCCAGAGCAACGGCTTTGCGGGTTTTTTTATCAACCACTTAAATCTCTTCCGCCCTTAAGACTTACCTTCGCATCCGGGTCAACCTGTGCTCGCATTTGTTCTAGCAAACCAGAAAATGAATTTGCCAATGTGCTTTGCGCACCAGGCGCGCCTTCTACAGCCACGTGTACGCTGTCGCCAAACTGAGTACCGACTACTTTGAAAGGGCCTAAATTAGGCAAGCTCACTTCCATCGTAATGCGGCTGCCTTTTTGCAACTGCCCCGGCTGCTCTGGGTCCGCCTCCCAAGCATCTTCGCGATACAAACGCCCTTGGACATTGGGCATCAGTTGCCCTTGCCACAGCAGATCACCGCGCAATAACAACTTTACGGAATCCCTCACCGCAGCAGAGTCTGTTGCAATCTGCCCAAGCAGCGCAGCACTCTCAGACTCAATGCTACCGGTCGTGGCTAAGGGCTTGCCATCGTCTTCACTGGCAGGAAAGAGTAGCCGCTTTAATTTATCGGCCGCAAATATTCCAGAGCCCTGTAAGTTTTGATAAAGCACGGTCATTGCTAATTTGGGGTCTGCTGCATTGACTACGGGATTGGTGGAGGCAGCGCCCGGCCAATTTACTACGGCGTTTTGCACAAGTGCTCCCTTGGCGTCCGTTACAACTGATTTGCCCAATTCAGGTACCTCGACTGCCAAGATATCGGAGAGCAGTTGCCCTAAAGCAGCGCCGCCCAAGGTATCCATGCGCGCCAGGCTTTGTGACAGCAAGCTGACAGTGCGAGCTTGGCTTGGATTACCAGCAGCCTCAGCCAAGTCACCCGTCATCGAGGAAAGTTGCAGCAGTACCGCTTGGTCAACGCTGGGTTCGGAAGCAATACTGGATCCAACTCTACTGGCTGCGTTTTGCAGCACGTCTTGCAAGACCGCGCCAGCAGGGGTATTGACTACCGGCAAAGCCATCTTTAATGCCACCCGGGGATCAATGGCGCCCAGGCTTTCAACTACGGCGGGGGCGGCGGGGGGTGCAATGAGGTCATTCCGCTGGTGATCGACCATCGGACTGATGGGTAAATTCGAGGGAATTGGCATGGCCATACTCAATCCTCTTTAAATAACGGTTTTATTACTTTAATACCTTACTAGCAAAAAACCAAACACCCTCAAAAGAGGGGTTAATTAATAATTGACTGCTTGCTGTACCGAGTTGGAATTGAACTCAGCCGTATTCAGTGTTGGAGCCAATTCTGCAGGGGCTAGCGCTAACCAGGCTTCATACAAGGGCGTTAGCACATCCATAATTTCCTGAATGCGCTCAGGCGATTTTGCTGAGCGTGCACTGATGAGTTCCCGCAACGACCACTCGTAAACCGCGCCAAGGCTCTGGGCTACTTCTCCGCCGCTGTTGTAATCCAAACAGGCCAGTAATCCCTGCTGAATTAAATCGTGGGCTTTGGTGAAGGATTCAATTCCGTAGCCGCCCTCCTCAAGGGATTTCTTTCCCATATTGAGGTGGTCAAAGACGCGTTGGTAGACCAAGACAATTAACTGTCCAGGGTCGGATGCATTGACACCAGTAAATGCTTCTGTCGCTGCATAGGCTCGCGCTGATTTGAGTGCCATATATTCTCCGATGGATTCTTTTCTTTAACTGCGGTTAGTTATTGTTGTTATTGTTGGTCAGCGCATCCAGGGCACTCGTTAAGGAGTTGCTGGTAGAGCTGAGCTGAAACAACAAAGCGTTTAATGCGGAATACTGTTTAATGTAGTTGTTTTGGATCGCGTTTAATTTTGTTTCGAGCGACCCTTGGCGAGTTTTAAGGTCTCTAATTGAGTTATTTTGCGACTCGATTTGCTGGCTCAGAAGGCCCTTGGAACCGGATGCAGTGTTAACAAAACTCAGTAAGGTGTTGCTATCACTGATGTAACCTACATTGACATTCTGGCTCATAATTACATTTAAATTGCTGGCTTTAATTGCTGCATGGCTTATCGAATTGAACTGAACGGTACCGTCGCGTTGCAGGTCCATACCGAGCGATGCCAAGCTTAGGCTAGAGCGCTGGCCAGTACTGGGGTTGACAGCGCCGTAGGATAGACCCGCCGAAAAGCGGCTTTTAATGTCCTCAATAAACGCCAGCATGGTGGGGTTGGCGGCAAACGTCCCCGGTTTGGTGGAGTTGGCATTATTCGCCGTCAAGGTCTTATGTAAACCAATCAGGTCGTTATAAGCAGTGACCAGATCTTTAATTGTTTTCTCAGAATTGTCAGGGCCACTGGCTATCGTGATGGTTTTGCTGACACCAACGGCAGTGGTTCCGAGTAAATTCAAACTTAAGCCACCTACTGCATCAGTGACGGTATTGGTAGTGCGCTCGAATGCAATGCCGTTTAAGGTGAACTGGGCATTTCTAGCAACTACCGTGGCATCCGCATTGACCGTGCCGGTAGACAGGCCAGCGTACGTTACTGCATTTGCCGTACCCGTTTGCGTGCCCTCGATGGTTAATGCCCACTGAGAACTAGAGGTCGTTTGAACCACTCCGGATTTGACATTGGCGCCAAGGCCGTTAATCCAATTCGAGAGATCAGTTACGGTAGGGCTGGCGCTAAGAACTGCCACCGTGCTCGCGCTAGCAACTCCGTTTACGGTAACCGTACCCTTGGTGCTGTAGGTCGTAGTGCCGACCGTTAGCGTGAAACCCGCAGCGCCGTCTACGGTAACGGGGGTGGTCGCGCTACTGTAACCGCTCAAAGCGTGCTTTGATGCCGCGGCAATTTGACTTACTTGAATCGTGTAGCTGCCTGGAATAGCGCCGTTGGATGCAGTAGCACTCACCACCGCACTATCACTCGTACTAGCTACTCTGTTGTTATAGGAATTAGGGTTCTGAAAATTACTTAGGGCATCTTTAAAAGTGGCTACTTTAGACCGCACATTCCCCAAATCGCTGATAACCACCTGCTGCTGGGTAATCTTGGTCTTGATGGTATCGAGCGGACGGTTTTCTGCCGTCATCAGCTGCTGCACAATACCGGCAACGTCAATCGAAGCGGTGGAGGAGCTCGAACTGCTTGAATTGCTTGGAGAAACTGCCATTTTGATGTTCTCTAATTAAAAAGATAATCGCCGAGGTAAGGCGAGCTAGTACTTATCTTATGCAAAATTTATGCCAATCTGCTCAATTGGCATGTAGAACTTAGGCCCTTTGACTTACCAATACATTATTGAGGCTCTGAAAATCCCTGGCGATCTTTAATAATTCCTCGGAAGGCAACTGACGAACCAGCTCACCCGTATTGGGGTTAACAACACGAACAACGTTATAGCCAGTCGTTTCATCT
>CAMEXM010000050.1 GCA_945947155.1 Polynucleobacter meluiroseus
CCGCGATTTGCGCAAACCGCCCGTCATCTCTGCATGCATACCGATGGTCTGTTATCGCAATACTTGCGCGGACAGATCCTGGTTATTTTGGCGATGGCGACCTTCTACAGCATTGGCCTTAGTTTGGTTGGAATGGATGGCGCAATTGCCTTGGGTGTATTTACTGGCCTGATGATCATCATTCCTTACATTGGTATTGCCCTCGGACTCGGCATTGGCATTCTCTCGGCCATACTGCAATTTGGCTTTGGCCCTGAGTTAATCTGGGTGCTCGCCATATTTGGCATCGGTCAGGTTTTGGAAGGCTTTTTCCTCACGCCCAGGCTGGTGGGTGAGCGCATTGGTCTGCATCCCGTTGCCGTTTTGTTTGCCTTAATTATTTTTGGCAAGCTCTTTGGATTTTTTGGCGTCTTACTCGCATTACCTGCTAGCGCCGTCAGCTTGGTATTGATTCAATTTGGCTGGTCTTTGTACATCAAGAGTAGCTGGTACCAAGGTAAATGAGTTCCAATGCCCTGCCACGGCAATTTGCCTTAGATCTTGGACGCACGCACCAAGCATCCTTGAATAATTTTTTGCCTGGCGGTGATCGCGCCCTCATTTCTACCTTACAAAAAATCACTGGGCAGTGGGCCGCACCCTCGGCGACTCCAGCAATAGTCGATGCAAACCCGTTAAACCACCGTTGGATTTATTGGTGGGGTGCCCCTGGGTCGGGGCGTAGCCATTTATTACGCGCCCTAATGTACGCGGCACAAAACGCCTCAATTGCTTATTACTACTTAAGCAACGATGACCCCAGTGCGTGGGTGAAACTGGAAGCAGCATTGCCACAGCAATTAAAGGCAGCCATTCCAACCGCGATTGCGGTCGACGACGTGGACCTTCTTGACGAGCGCTTGAGTAGCGCGCTCTTTCGCGTTCTGAATGCGGTACGGGATAGTCAGCAACTATACGTCTTTATGGCAGGTAGCGATGCTCCTGCCAACCTTAAGCTACGGGAAGATTTACGGACGCGCCTCGCTTGGGGTCTAGTATTTCAGACCCATTTACTGAGCGACCATGAGAAGATACAAGCATTAGAGCAGGCGGCGAGTGATCGTGGACTGGTGCTCTCGCCCGATGTATTGCCATGGCTTTTGAGTCGCTTTTACCGAGACATGCCCAATCTCATGGCGCTACTCGATGCCCTTGATGCCTACTCCTTGGAAACAAAGCGGGCGGTTACCTTGCCCTTAGTACGGGAATTACTGCAGCTTTCCAGTAGTCCAAATAATGAATTGATGAACCGATGACACAACTTGCTTTATTTGATCTAGACCACACCCTGTTGCCCTTCGATAGTGATTACGAGTGGGGGCAATTTTTAGTCCGCCAAGGGGTTGTCGACGCGGTTGAGTATGCTCAGAAAAATGATCAGTTTTATGCTGACTACAAACTCGGTAAGTTAGACATCGATGCTTTTCTGCACTTTGCTTTAAAGCCGCTCTCCGAGCATTCACGCGCCCAACTGCAGCAATGGCATGATGCATTTATGGCGGAAGTAATTGTGGATAAATTGCATCCGACCGCAATTGCTTTAGTAAAACGCCATCAAGATGCTGGCGATCTATGCTGTGTTGTCACTGCGACCAATAGCTTTGTCACTCGCCCGATTGTGAATGCATTCGGGATTACGCACTTAGTGGCTACTGAACCTGCCACCGTCAATCATGACGCCAGTCAAATGTTTACGGGTGCAGTGCATGGCATTCCCAGTTTTCGGGAAGGAAAAATTCAACGGGTACAGGATTGGTTAGCTTCCCTAGGCCATACGATGGATCGCATGGAGAAGAGTTATTTTTATTCGGACTCACTCAATGACCTACCACTCTTGGAAGTCGTGAGCCATCCCATCGCAACCAATCCAGACCCCCGCTTACGCGCAGAAGCGGAAAAACGGCAGTGGCCGATTTTGGAACTGTTCGCATGATTACAAAGTTGATTCAGCGCATTTTCCGCCGCAGCCCACGGTCTAAGGTGACACAATCGCCTGCAGCCGGCGCACCTAAGCGCATTAGCAAAAAAGCCCATCGGATTGACCCGCAGCTCCTTTCCAAAAATGCAGTTAAGGTAACCCATACCTTGCAACAAGGGGGCTACCAGGCATACATCGTTGGCGGGGCAGTTCGCGATCTTGTACTGGGGATCGGTCCTAAGGATTTTGATGTGGCAACCAATGCAACTCCAGAGCAGGTACAAAAGCTATTTCGGAAATCACGCTTAATCGGTCGCCGCTTTCAGATTGTGCACGTGACTTTTTTTGGCAAAGAGCGTCCAGAAATCATTGAAGTATCGACCTTTCGGGCATTACTCGAAAACGCCGGTGACCATGTCGCTGACAGCGGCCGCATTCTGCGCGATAACGTTTGGGGCACTCAAGTGGAAGACGCTACGCGGCGTGACTTCACGATTAACGCCATGTACTACGATCCCGCCACTGAAACCGTACTGGACTACCACGGCGGCATGGCAGATATGCAGCAGCGCACCCTGCGCATGATTGGCGATCCATCAAAACGCTACCGCGAAGACCCAGTACGCATGTTGCGGGCAATTCGGTTTGCAGCTAAAACGGGCTTTAGCCTCGCCCCCGAAACCCGCGCGCCAATCACTAAGCTCGCTAAGTTGATTCATGACGTGCCCGCTGCTCGGCTCTTCGATGAAATCCTCAAACTGCTGATGTCGGGCTACTCCTGGCAAGCCATTCAGGGCTTACGGGAAGCAGGTCTGCATCACGGGGTATTGCCCTTACTTGATGCTGCGCTCGACCCCAAAGAAGGGGTTCCAGGCAGCGAAGCATTTATTCGCTTAGCCCTGAACAATACCGATGAACGCATTCAAAATGGCAAAGGCATTTCTGCAGGCTTTTTATTTGCCACCCTGCTCTGGCCTCAACTACTAAGCATATGGCAAAAAAATCTGGCTGCTGGTATGAGTAACATCACCGCTTTACATGCTGCGATGGACGATGTGATTGCAACCCAAAGCAAGGGCATGATGATTCAACGGCGCTTTGAGGCCGACATGCGCGAGATCTGGGCTTTGCAACCACGATTCGATAAGCGCATTGGTCGCTTCCCGCAACGCATGCTGGAGTTACCGCGCTTTCGGGCGGGCTATGACTTCATGCTGCTGCGCTGCGCTACGGGTGAACGCCCAGCAAGCTTAGGGCAGTGGTGGACCGGCTTTATTGATGCTGACCCGATAGAGCAAGAAGCGCTTTTGGCCGCCGTCAAGGACGAGGTCTCCCTCACCGGTCTGGGCGCCACCACAGCCAAGCGCCGCAGGCGGCGTAAACCTAAGACAGGCGCTGCAGCCGCCCCCGATCAGGCCACTACCGACTAAATCAGGGTTGCCAAGCAGGTTTTGGCAATCTTCAGTAAAGTACTCCCATATTCAGTTGGGACTTACTATGGCAAAAGCATTTATTGGATTTGGCGGCAATGTCGGCGATACGCGCCAAATCATTACCGATGCCATGGTTTGTTTGGCTTTGCGTAGCCAATTGCAAATCATCCATAAAAGCTGTCTTTACCTAAGCGCGCCAGTGGAGGCGACGGGCGGCGACTACATTAATTCGGTAGTGCAGATTGAGACTGATTTAACGCCTTATGGCTTGCTGCATGTCTGCCAGACCATCGAGCAGCAATTTGGTCGTGAGCGTCCCTATGAAAATGCGCCGCGTACACTCGATCTCGATATTTTGTATTTTGAAGGGGTTGCGCAAGGCGACTCCGAGCTGACCTTACCTCATCCCCGCATTACCGAGCGCTCCTTTGTCTTGCTGCCCCTCTTGGAAATTGCCCCGGATTTCTTTTTGCCGGAGTTTGGTGCACTCAAAGCTTACCTGCCTCAGGTAGCGCATCAGCGCATTGAAAAACTGACTTGCCGCAACTGTGCCAACGACGAAAAAGCCGAATATCGCCCCTCGGCCCATTAATTCATTACACTGGTGGTATGAGTTATTTACAAGGCGAAAAGCCCATTACGATTTCTAAACTGCTCTCGATGCATGCCGAGCGGGAAAAAATTGCTGTCCTAACCGCCTATGATTCAACTATGGCTGCGCTCCTCAATCGCTGCGATATTGATGTTATTTTGGTTGGTGACTCGCTTGGTAACGTCGTTCAAGGCCACAACAGCACCACCCCGGTCACGGTTGAAGAGATGGCTTATCACACCCAGTGCGTTGCTCGGGCAAATGCAAAAGCCTTCTTGATGGCTGATTTACCCTTTGCCAGCTATGGCGACCCCTACCTTGCCTTAGAGTCTGCTGCTGAACTCATGCGTGCGGGTGCCGACATGGTAAAGCTGGAGGGAGGGGGCGATTGGCAAGTTGAAATCATTGCTCACCTGGTTGAGCGCAGCGTACCCGTGTGCGCTCACCTTGGTTTGTTGCCACAATCCGTGCATTTGCTTGGCGGCTACAAAGTACAAGGCAAAAACAAAGATGCCGCAGGGCTGATGCTGGAACAAGCGCAGGCTTGCGCTGCTGCTGGTGCCCAGCTGCTTGTACTTGAAGCAATACCATCGGCTTTAGGGAAAAAAATTACAGAGGCGGTCTCGATTCCAACGATCGGTATTGGAGCTGGGCCAGACTGCTCAGGCCAAGTATTGGTATTGCCGGACATGCTCGGAATTAGCCCCGGCAAGCCGCCCAAGTTCGTCAAGAACTTTATGGAAGGCAAGCCCTCCATCGAGGCGGCAGTAAAAGCCTATGTTCGCGATGTGAAGGCGGGCCGTTTTCCGGGTCCGGAACACGGCTTCGCCTCCTAGCGAATACAGCGCTTAACTAAAAAAGCTTTTCACGCTGTCAAACCATCCCTTTTGATGGGGATTGTGTTTGGCCCCGCCCGAGCGCAGACTCTCATCAAATTGCTTGAGTAAGTCCTTTTGCTCATCGGACAGTTTGACCGGGGTCTCTACCATCACATGCACAAATAGGTCGCCCACAACGGCTGAGCGTAATCCCTTAATGCCTTTGTTGCGCAAGCGGAATGTTTTGCCCGTTTGCGTTCCCTCTGGAATCGGAAACTCAACTCGGCCCGTCAGCGTCGGTACCTCAATCTCGCCGCCGATGGTTGCAGTCGCAAACGAAATTGGCATTTGCACATGAAGATCGGTACCATCGCGCTCGAAAACCGGGTGTGGCTTCACGCGAACCTCGACATATAAATCGCCATTGGGGCCTCCATTAACGCCAGGCTCACCATTGCCCACCGAGCGAACACGCATACCGTCATCGATGCCCGCCGGAATTTTGATCTCTAAGGTCTTTTGTTCTTTTAACTTACCGCTGCCGTGGCATTGTTTGCAAGGCTTTGGAATGTATTGGCCGGTACCGCGGCACTTGGGGCAGGTTTGTTGCATTGAAAAAAAGCCTTGCGCAACACGTACTTGCCCCTGACCATTACACGTCGGGCAAGTTTCAACTTTGCTACCAGGCTCGGCACCGCTGCCACTGCAATGCTTGCAATTACTCCAACTGGGAACCCGAATTTGGGTGGAATAGCCCTCGGCCGCTTGCTCCAAGGTAATGTCCATGTTGTAGCGCAGATCGGCGCCTTTATAAACCTGTGGGCCCGCACCGCGGCCACCGCCTTGACCAAAAATATCACCGAAAATATCACCGAAGGCATCTGCAAAGCCGCCGCCCGCAAATCCACCGCCACCCATATTGGGATCGACGCCCGCATGGCCATACTGATCATAGGCAGCGCGCTTTTGAGGATCGCTCAGCATCTCATAAGCTTCTTTTGCCTCTTTGAATTTGGCTTCAGCTCCCGGATTATCGGGATTGCGATCGGGGTGATGCTTCATCGCCAGTTTGCGATACGCCTTTTTTAAATCCTCGTCGCTGGCATTTTTTCCAACGCCCAGTACATCATAAAAATCGCGTTTACTTGTAGCCACTGCATCTTCCTCTCAGCATCATTAAAACGACACAAGTCGGCTCTGGGCCGACTTGTGTTTATTGCCTATGTAAAAAGTGGATTATTTCTTATCCTCTTTAACCTCTTTAAAGTCGGCATCGACTACATCCGCATCGGCTGGGCCGCCCTGCGATGCACTCGCACCAGCAGCACCAGGGGCAGCGCCTCCACCGGCTTTTGCTTGCTCAGCAGCAAAGGCTTTCTCGCCCAGCTTTTGGCTCGCCTTACCCAGGGCTTCGGTTTTCGCCTCGATTGCTGCTTTGTCGCTGCCTTTAATCGCTTCATCGAGTTCTTTTAAAGCACCCTCAATCGCTTCTTTTTCGGCCGCTTCTAAACTCGCGCCATGCTCTTCCAATGCTTTCTTGGTCGAGTGGGCCAAGGCATCTGCCGTATTACGAGCAGTGACAAGCTCCAATACTTTTTTGTCTTCTGCCGCATTGGCTTCGGCATCTTTCACCATCCGCTGAATTTCTTCTTCGGTTAAGCCTGAGTTGGCCTTGATGGTAATTTTGTTTTCTTTACCAGAAGCTTTATCTTTTGCGGCAACATGCAAAATACCGTTGGCATCAATATCGAAAGTGACCTCAATTTGTGGGGTACCACGGGCAGCTGGCGGAATGCCTTCCAAATTAAACTCGCCCAATAGCTTATTAGCGCTGGCCATCTCACGCTCACCCTGGAAACACTTAATCGTCACCGCAGGCTGGTTATCTTCCGCTGTGGAATAGACCTGTGCATGCTTGGTTGGGATGGTTGTGTTTTTTGGAATCATCTTGGTCATCACGCCGCCCAAGGTCTCAATACCCAAGGAGAGTGGCGTCACGTCCAGCAACAGAACGTCTTTGCGGTCACCCGACAATACCGATCCCTGAATCGCTGCACCAACGGCAACGGCTTCGTCTGGGTTCACGTCTTTGCGCGGCTCTTTACCAAAGATGTCCTTCACCTTGTCTTGCACTTTTGGCATACGCGTTTGACCGCCCACCAAAATCACGTCATCGATGTCGGATGCAGATACACCCGCATCCTTGAGTGCCATCTGGCATGGGCCCATAGTACGTTCAATCAACTCCTCTACTAAGGACTCGAGCTTGGAACGGGTTAGTTTCAAGTTCAGATGCTTAGGGCCACTGGCATCGGCCGTGACGTAAGGTAAGTTGATCTCGGTTTGCTGCGATGAAGACAATTCGATCTTGGCTTTTTCTGCTGCATCTTTTAAGCGCTGCAATGCCAAAACGTCTTTGCTGAGATCAACGCCCTGCTCTTTTTTGAACTCATCAATGATCCAATCGATGATGCGCTGGTCAAAATCCTCGCCGCCTAAAAAGGTATCGCCGTTGGTGGAAAGCACTTCGAATTGCTTTTCGCCATCCACGTTGGCAATCTCAATAATGGAAACGTCAAAGGTTCCACCGCCCAGGTCATAAACGGCAATCTTGCGATCCGCCTTTTCCTGCTTATCAAGGCCAAATGCCAAGGCGGCTGCAGTGGGCTCATTGATGATGCGCTTGACTTCGAGACCGGCAATACGGCCAGCATCTTTAGTGGCTTGGCGCTGGCTGTCATTGAAGTAAGCTGGGACAGTAATGACTGCTTCCGTCACCTCTTCGCCCAAATAATCTTCCGCTGTCTTTTTCATTTTGCGCAGAATTTCAGCGGAGACCTGCTGAGGCGCCATCTTCTTATCGCGCGCCTCAACCCATGCATCGCCGTTATCGGCTTGAATAATTTTGTACGGCATCAGGCCAATGTCTTTTTGTACTTCTTTGTCCGTAAACTTGCGGCCCATGAGGCGCTTGACCGCATAGACGGTATTGCGTGGATTGGTAACCGATTGGCGTTTCGCGGGCGCGCCAACCAGCACTTCGCCATCTTCCATGTAGGCAATAATGGAAGGGGTTGTACGTCCGCCTTCGGCGTTTTCAATCACCCGAGGGGTGCCGTTTTCAATTACAGAAACGCACGAGTTGGTGGTTCCTAAGTCAATTCCAATAATCTTTCCCATATCTACTCCGCTTTAAAGTAAGGTGTGCGCTAAATTCGCGTTACTACATCTGATGTAAGGTATTTGGGGTCAAAAAAGGCCAATTCAAGGGCAAAAACCCAGAAAAAACCAATTTATCCTCTTTTTTGACCCAAATGCTGGGCTTGGCTGCTAAGCCGACTGACTCACGGTGACCAAAGCGGGCCTTAAAACCCGATCTGCCAGAGAATACCCGCGCTGCAATACGCTCACCACGGTTCCAGGCTCTTGCTCCGACGGCACCATCGAGATGGCTTGATGGTGGTGGGGGTCAAATTTGTCGCCGCTAGCGGGATTAATTTCCACTAGGCGCCCTTTTTCAAAGGCGCTCATTAACTGCTTCAGGGTGATCTCTAGACCTTCTTTAAACCCCTTTGCATCCACCGCCTCCGCACTCAGGGCAGCGTAAAGGCTATCGGCAACCGGCACTAAATGCTCGGCAAAACCCTCAATTGCAAATTTATGTGCCTTGCCAATGTCTTCTGCTGCGCGACGACGGATGTTTTCCCCCTCAGCTTTGGCACGCAAGAAGTTGTCCTGCATCTCACTTAGCTTTTGCTGGAGATCGGCCAACTGCTGCTCGGCAGTCATCTCTACTGCCGCTTCTGCGGGATTGGCTGCTGCGGCGGCTGCTTCAGCTTGATTTTCTGGTATTGGTTCGGGTTTTTCTTGGGTCATGGGTCTAAATCGCTTTGGTAATTTCGGAAGGGAAGTGGCTTTGAGCGCACTTACTGCTACTTATTTCATCTGTATATGGGCGCAAATCATGCCATTTCAAGGGGCGGCTGGTGCGGTGGGGTTGGCAATGTGAGCCTCGGCGACGGCAACCAAGGCATTACGCTTTGCAAGGACCGCAGTGGGCTCGTCGGTCAAAGGCCAAGCTGCCATGTGATCTGCTGCGATGGCATGGAGCGCATTGATCCATGCTGGACTGTTATTGAGGCAAGGGATGTAGCGGTAATCATTGCCCCCATGCTCAATAAAAATCTCTTTTCCTTCCATTGCAATTTCTTCAAGCGTCTCCAGGCAGTCCGCCGGAAATCCAGGGCAAAAAACATCCACCCGCGGGCATTGCTCTTTTCCGAGCTGCTCGAGGGTTGGAGCCGTATAGGGCTTTAGCCACTCGGCCTTACCAAAGCGCGATTGAAAGGTAACAATGTATTGCCCTGGAACGAGTCCCAAGGCTTCACCCAGTAAGCGGCCGCTTTTAAGGCACTCACAATGATAGGGATCGCCCTTTAATAAATTCCGTTTAGGCAGCCCATGAAAGGACAGGACCAGGCGTTCGCCTTTTGTAAAGTCAGGGCGACCCTCTTTTGCCCAAAATTCTGTTACTTGTTGGCGTAACGCGTCAATGTAGGCGGGGTGGTCATGGTAATGCTTGACCGTGCGCACTTCTGGCTGATTGCGCCATGAGCGCAGCACGCGAAACACCTCATCAAAACTCGATGCCGTAGTCGTTGCGGAGTACTGCGGATAGAGGGGGAGCAGCAGTAAGCGCTCCATGCCTTGTGCCTGCAATGCATCTAAGGCCTCTTGGGTGCTGGGTTTGCCATAGCGCATCGCTAAGTCCACCAACACGGTTTGGTTTTGATTGGCGTAGTTTGCCGCTAATGACTTGGCTTGCAAACGCGAGTAATGCAAGAGTGGCGACCCCAACTCAGGCAACCAAATCGTGGCGTATTTTTTTGCAGAAGCACCGCTGCGAATGGGCAAGATAATGCCATTCAAAATAAACCACCAAATGATGCGTGGAATTTCTACGACCCGCGGATCCGATAAAAATTCTTTTAAATAGATTTTCACCGCACTGCGCGTGGGTGCGGATGGTGTACCTAAGTTCAGCAGCAAAATGGCTGTCTTACTTGGGCGCAAATGGGGGTTTTGATTCAAAACAAATCCTTAGGAATGGCTTAGGGCGCCAGAAAGCAATTTCGAGGTGATATCAACAATCGGGATAACGCGATCATAAGCCATACGCGTTGGTCCAATCACCCCCAAGGTGCCAACAATGGTGCCGTCGACACTATAGGGTGCGCTAATGACTGCCAAATCTTCATAGGGCAATAAATCGCTTTCACCACCAATAAATATCTGAATACCGTCGGCATGACTCGATACATCTAGCAATTGCATCAGGACGGATTTTTGTTCGAGCATATCGAACATCTTGCGCAATTTATCCAGATTGGAACTGAGGTCACCTACATTGAGCAAGCGCCGTTCACCTGAGAGCACCATACCGCTATAGCCCATATCGCCAATGGTAGAGCTGCTATCCAGCGCTAAGGTCATCAAACCAGAGATATCGGTTCGTAAATTATCTAAATCCGCCTTAAGCCGCAGACGCACCTCATCAAAACTTCTGCCCGAGAATTGGGAATTAATGTAATTGCCGGCCTCGATTAATTGGCTTGGGCTGTAATCTTGGCTGGTAGGCAAAATGCGGTTTTGCACATCGCCTTCTGGGGTCACCACGATCAGCAAGATTTTGCCTTCACCCAAGCGCAAGAATTCGATGTGCTTAAACACGTGAGCCCGCTTTGGCGTCATTACCACCCCAGCAAAGTGGGTCAAGTTCGATAGTATTTCTGCTGCAGAATTAATCATGCGTTGCGGCGAGTCAGGCAATAGGTGCTGCTCTAAGTCGCGGGCTGCAAGCGCTTCCAGAGGCTGCATTGTCAACATCGTGTCCACAAATAGGCGATACCCCCGGGGAGTTGGAACACGACCGGCCGAGGTATGGGGGCTGGTAACGAAGCCCATTTCCTCAAGATCGGCCATCACATTCCGAATGGTCGCAGCGGAGAGATCTAGCCCCGAAAAGCGCGATAGGGTCCTTGAGCCAATAGGCTGCCCCTCCTCAATGTATCGCTCAATGAGGGTTTTTAAGAGGGCGCGGGAGCGGTCATCCATGGTGGGCTTTATTTTATGCCTATGGTTTAATCTTGATATGGTAAGCCCTTCTTCCCCAAATCACCCAAAAGGCTTCGGCCGGATTGCGCTTGTCGGCAAATACCAGGCGGATGGCATTGCGGATCATTTGCATGAACTGGCCAAGCTGGCGCTAGGGCGTGGATACGAAGTCTTTCTGGAGGCTGAAACCGCAACAAATACCCAGATTAATGACTATCCCCATAAAAAAGTAGAGGACTTTGCTGGCTCGATCGATTTGGCGATTGTGCTGGGTGGCGATGGCACCATGCTCGGTATTGGGCGTCAGCTTGCGGGCAGTAAAGTACCTTTGGTAGGTGTTAACTTGGGTCGCCTGGGCTACATGACGGATATTCCGATTCTGGATGTCAGAACCGTTCTTACGGAAATCATGGCGGGCCACTATGAAGCTGATGAACGTACCCTGTTAGACGCAGTTGTCCTGCGCGACGGCAAGGTGATTAATCGCGCGCTCGCCTTGAACGATGTAGTTGTCAACCGCTCCGGAATATCCGGCATGGTGGAGTTGGCCGTCAAGGTTAATGACTCCTTTATGTACAACCAGCGCTCTGATGGCTTGATCATCTCTACGCCAACCGGATCAACCGCATACGCGCTATCTGCTGGAGGCCCTATATTGCATCCCCGAGTTGCGGGTATTTTGCTCGTGCCGATTGCGCCCCATGCCCTCTCCAATCGACCCATCGTATTGCCGCAAGATGCAAAAACTAGCATTGAAGTTATCAGTGGACGCGAGGTAATCGTCAACTTTGATATGCAATCCCTCACTCATTTGCAAGTCGGCGACCGGGTTGATGTGCGCCAATCCGATAAAACCATTTCTTTATTGCATCCACGCGGTCACAGCGACTACAGAACTTTGCGTGAGAAGCTACATTGGAATGAGTATCCCTCGACATTCTGAATCCATTTTATTTAGTACTCTAGATCCATGCTGCAAACCATAGCCCTTCGTGACTTCGTTATCGTCGACGCGCTTGAGCTTGATTTCACATCGGGCTTTACCGTACTGACCGGTGAAACCGGAGCCGGCAAGTCAATCTTGCTGGATGCGCTTGGCCTCGTCTTAGGTGAGCGCGCCGACAGCAGCCAAATCCGAGAAGGTTGTAATCGCGCTGAGATTAGCGCCCTCTTCCAGATCGATGGTGATGTACAAGCAGCCATCGCCGCCTGGCTGGATGAGAATGGCTTTCCCAGTGAGGATCTAGGCCAAAGTCTTTTTTTAAAGCGCATCGTTGAAAGTAGTGGGCGTAGTCGAGCCTTTATTAATGGCAGTGTTGCCACGCTCACTCAGTTGCGCGAGGCTGGCGATAAATTGGTCGATATCCACGGTCAACATGCCCATCAGCTCTTACTAAAAGGAGGTGCGCAGCGTGATCTACTCGATCGGCATGCGGGCCTAGGAGCGCTGGTGAGCGATGTGAGTAGCGCTTTTCGGACAGCGCATGATTTACGTAAGCAACTAGCCCAAGCAGAGAATGCCGGTCAAGACCTTGCTCGCGAGCGCGAGCGCCTCGAGTGGCAACTGGAAGAATTAAGCGAGCTGGCACCCATTCCTGGAGAGTGGCTCACCATACAAAGTGACCATAGCCGATTGGCCAATGCAGCAAAAATCATTAGTGGCTGCCAAGAGTCAATCACGATCTTGAGTGACTCTGATCACTCGGTCGATTCCTCCCTATCTAAAATGAATGCAGTGATGCACGACTTAGTCGAGCACGACGCCAACTTAAAAGACATTGCGGATGCGCTAGAGTCAGCACAAATTCAGGTGGACGAAGCCGTACATGGCTTGAACCGGTATTTGCAGAAGTTAGACCTTGATCCAGAGCGCTTAGCCCAGCTCGAGACTCGTATGCAGAATTTACACGGTGCTGCGCGTAAATACAAAGTCGACGCCAATGCCTTGCCGCAACTGCTGACCGAAACCGCAGATCACCTGCACGCCTTAACTGCTGCGCAAGACATCGAAGCGCTTCGCAATAAAGTAAAGCAAGCCGAAGATCTCTATCTCAAAGTGGCAATGCAGCTATCACAAAAACGCATCAAAGCGGCAGCCCAGCTCAGTAAAGAAGTAACGTTGGCAATGCAGGATTTATCCATGGCGGGCGGTCAACTGGAGATTGCCCTTCTACCGCTCACGGAAGGCGGAGCCAGCGGTCTTGAGCAAATCGAATTTCAAGTGGCAGGCCATGCCGGCAGCACTCCGCGTTCCCTTGCCAAAGTCGCTTCTGGCGGCGAACTTGCCCGCATTAGCTTAGCCATTAGCGTCATTACTAGCAAAGCCTCCTTTACGCCCACCTTAATTTTTGATGAAGTTGATGCCGGCATTGGTGGCGCGGTTGCTGAAACAGTAGGAAAACTATTGCGTCAACTGGGTGAATCCCATCAGATTATCTGCGTGACCCACTTACCTCAGGTTGCGGCCCAAGGGAACCAGCACTTAAAAGTTAGTAAATCTCAGGCGGGTAATACAACACTGTCACAGGTCAGTACCCTAGGCCGTAATGAGCGTGTTGAAGAAATCGCTCGCATGCTCGGCGGTGCAACCATTACCGACACAACGCGGCGCCATGCCCGAGAGTTACTGGAACAAAGTTAACGCACTGTATCCCTCGGGGTAAATTTCTCAGTCGTTTGATGTATCTTGAAAAATACTTTCCCAAAGTGCGCTGACTGCA
>CAMEXM010000051.1 GCA_945947155.1 Polynucleobacter meluiroseus
GCGTGGGTTGAAGGCATAGTCAGCGGATCCTATCGCGACTGGCTACAAAAGCAATACAGCTAAGCACGCAAGCACATAGACTAGCCAGATGAACATACTCATTTTCGGCAAAGACGGCCAGCTTGGCAAAGCATTGCAAGCTAGGTTTGAAGCGAGCGCAAACTGGGCTGCTAAGTCCGGATTGCGTCTTCATTACCTTGGGCGAGCCGAATGCGATTTGAGTAAGCCAGACGCAGTGAGTGCCGCACTGGATCAATTCAAGCCCAATTGCATCATGAATGCTGCAGCCTACACGGCAGTCGATGCCGCCGAGACTAATGAACTGCTTGCCAATGCCATCAACGCAGGCGCGCCGGAGCGCATGGCTCAATATGCAGCCCAGCACGGCGCCACTTTTTTGCATTATTCCACCGACTATGTGTTTGATGGCAGCAAGGAAGGTCCTTATCGGGAGACCGATGCGCCTAATCCCCTGGGGGCGTATGGCAAAAGCAAGGCCGCCGGTGAGCGTGCGATCGAGCAAGCCTTTTTGCATGCGACGCAGGGGCAGTACGCTATTTTGAGAACCAGCTGGGTATATGGTGAGGGTGGTAATTTCATTCGGACGATGCTGCGCTTGGCGCAAGAGCGTGACGAGCTCCGGGTGATTGCAGATCAGTACGGAGTGCCAACCTCGGCTGCGTGGTTAGCAGAGGTCAGTATGGCCTTGGCATTTGATCGCCATGGCGCGCTGCGCGCGTTTCCATCGGGCATCTACCACGCGGTACCCGCAGGCGAGACCAGTTGGCATGGGCTAGCCTGCTGGGCGGTGCAAGAGGCTAGTCAAGCGGGCATGCAGCTCAAAGTCGACGCCGGGGCAATTCTGCCGATTCCGGCAAGCGCGTATCCATTGCCAGCGCCGCGGCCGATGAATTCACGGATGCAAACCACGAAGTTGCTGCAGCAATTGGAAGCCCAAGCCGATGTGTCAGAATGGGGCCATTCCGCTGTTACCTTGTTGCGTACCCCTTGGAATGTTGGCGTCACGGATTACGTGCATGCCATGGCGCGGCAGCACACAGCTTAAGTACGGATTGAAAAGGCAGTCACTATGGCGGTAAATCGAAAAGGCATTATTTTGGCAGGCGGCTCTGGAACGCGCTTATATCCAGTGACGCAGGCTATCTCCAAACAGCTCATGCCGGTCTACGATAAGCCGATGGTGTATTACCCCTTGGCCACATTCATGTTGGCAGGCATTCGGGATATTTTGCTGATTTCAACGCCGCACGATACCCCCCGTTTTGCCGAGCTGCTGGGCGATGGTTCGCAGTGGGGTCTGTCGATTCAATACTGTGAGCAGCCTTCGCCCGATGGCTTAGCCCAGGCCTTCACCCTAGGTAAATCCTTTGTCGGCAACAGTCCGAGCGCCCTCGTTTTGGGCGACAACATTTTTTATGGCCATGAGTTAGTGAGTCAACTCGATAGTGCAAATGATCGAACGGCTGGCGCTACGGTTTTTGCTTACCATGTCAATGATCCGGAACGCTACGGCGTAGTCGATTTTGATCAAAACAATAAAGCCTTGTCCATCGAAGAAAAGCCAGCCAAGCCACGCAGTAATTACGCGGTTACCGGTTTGTACTTTTATGACAATCAGGTCTGCGATATCGCCGCTTCGATTAAGCCTAGCGCCCGTGGCGAACTTGAAATCACCGACGTGAATCGGACCTATCTGGAGCGCGGCGAACTCCATGTCGAAATCATGGGCCGTGGTTTTGCTTGGCTCGATACCGGTACCCACGATTCCTTACTCGATGCAGCTGGATTTATTGCTACCTTGCAAAAGCGCCAAGGTTTGATGGTGGCATGCCCTGAAGAGATCGCCTACCGTCAAGGCTGGATTAGCGCTGAAGCAGTAGAGCGGGTAGCGGCGCGCCTGAGTAAAAACAGTTACGGTCAGTACCTCACCAAAATACTCCACGAACTCAATGCAGGCAACCGGACTACGCGCTAGCCCCTAAAGTGAGGACATGATGCCAAGGGATGCTCCAATGAAACTCAACGTAACACCTACTGCGATACCTGAGGTATTGGTTATCGAGCCAACCGTGTTTGGCGATAACCGGGGCTGGTTTACCGAGTCCTTTAATGCAACTGATTTTGCTAAAGCGACCGGCCTTGATGTGCAGTTTGTGCAGGACAACCACTCCTTTTCTCGGCAATGGACTTTACGCGGAATGCATTACCAAATGGAGCATACCCAGGGCAAGTTGGTGCGCGTCATTGCTGGCAGTGTGTTTGATGTTGCGGTTGATTTGCGTCAAGCGGCCGCGACGTTTGGGCAATGGGTGGGTGTGGAACTCAGCGCGCAAAACCACAAACAGCTGTGGGTGCCGCCGGGCTTTGCCCATGGGTTTTTGGTTTTGTCAGAAACGGCCGAGTTTGTCTACAAGACAAGCGATTACTATCACCCCGAGAGTGAAGTGTGCCTCTCGTGGTGCGATCCCCAAGTAGCGATTGAGTGGCCAATTCCGCTGGGCAAGCAAGCCCTCTTGAACGCCAAGGACGCCGCGGGTTTGCCCTTGCAACGGGCGCCCACGTTTTAATTTGCTAAATCCCGCAGCGAGCGCTGGCCTAGTCAAGAGGCTAGGCTAAGGCACCCTAAACCAGACGATAATCCAGGGATGAGCACTACGCACCTGTCCAGCAACATCGTGGCCACACCACACTCCGAGTCGCCCGCAATCTTGATTGTGAAACTCTCCTCGCTGGGCGATGTATTGCATACCCTGCCGATGGTTTGGGATTTGCGCAAACGCTTGCCTCAGGCACAAATCGATTGGATCGTCGAAGAAGCCTATGTGCATTTACTCGAGCCCTTAAAAACAACTAGCACCTTCCGAGGCATTGATCGGATTATTCCAGTGGCTTTTCGGCGCTGGCGTAAGCAGCTATTTCAGTGGAATACTTGGCGTGAGTTTTTTGCGATGCGCGCCATGCTGCAAGCCGTGCCATACGATGTGGTATTGGAAACCCAAGGCTTAATTAAATCGGGCATGGTGTGTGCCTTGGCGCGCAAGTCAGCGCAGGGCGTTGTCACTGGCCTTGCTAATGCCACGCTGCATTCGGGGTATGAGCCGATGGCGCGCCGCTTTTATGATGAATCGGTGCAAGTGCCCCTGAAATGCCACGCGATTGATCGCTCGCGCTGGGTTATGTGTTCGGCACTCGATTGGCCGCTGTTTGATCGGCGCAGCGAACCGCCCCAGTTTTATCCAGATGAAAAAACCGCAGGGCTAAGCCCATTGATTTTAGAAGGCATGCGCCTGCAGCCTACGGGCTTACCTGCGCCCTACATCCTGTGCTTTCATGCCACCGCGCGGGCGGCTAAGTGCTGGCCCAATGCCGATTGGATTGCTACTGGTCAGGCTTTATCAAAGCAAGGCTACCAATTGATTTTTCCCTGGGGTAGTCCGGCTGAAATGAAGACCAGTGCCCATCTCGCTAGTCAGGTTCCGGGGGCGCTGGTGCCGCGGGCGTTCTCGATTGAGGAGGCCTACCGCCTGATTGCCCATGCTGCGCTGACGATTGGGGTCGATACGGGTTTAACCCATTTATCGGCTGTTTTGGGGAAGCCCACCATTGAAATCTATTGCGACTCGCCGCGCTGGAAGACCGAAGGCTATTGGAGTAGCGCGATCGCCAATGTGGGCGATTTTCAGTCTATTCCGCAAGCCAATGCCGTGCTTGATCACGCAAGGGTACTGTTAAAAATAGGAAGCAGTCAGGCGGGTTAAAAGTAGGCCTTGATTGGGGTGCCTATTCTATAATCGCCGTATGTCTAAAGCCCCCCTTCTTTTGCCGGTTATTTTGTCTGGTGGCGCTGGAACCCGCTTGTGGCCAGTATCGCGTGAGGGGCACCCAAAACCGTTCATGAAACTGGCGGATGGGCAAAGCCTATTGGAAAAGACGTATCTACGGGCGGCTGCTTTAGAGCAATGCCTGCGCGTGGATGGTTGTCCTACGGTACTGACGGTCACCAATACGGAGTACTACTTTTTATCGCGCGATGTTCAGACCAAGGCCAACATCGATAGCCTGTTTTTATTAGAACCGTTTGCGCGCAATACCGCAGCAGCGATTGCCTTGTCCGCCCATCAAGCCATTCGTCGTTTTGGCAAGGATGTTGTTTTGCTAGTCTTGCCAGCCGATCACCTGATTGGTGACTTAAGCCAGTTTGATGCGGCCGTTAGTACGGCACTCGATTTAGCGCAGCAAGGGTATCTCGTGACGTTTGGCATCACACCAACGGCCCCAGAAACGGGCTTTGGTTACATTGAATACGGACACGATTTAGGCGGTGGTAAAAAAGTCACGCGCTTTGTGGAAAAGCCCAGCGTCGATAAAGCGCAAGAGTACCTGTTGGCCGGCAATTACCTCTGGAATTCAGGCATGTTTTGTTTTGGCGCAGCAGCCTTGCTAGAACAACTGCAGCGCTGGGCGCCAGCCGTAGCGGCCAGTGTGCAAGCGTGCTGGGACGCGACTGGATCTCAGGATCACCTAGACTCAGCCCTTGAAATTCCAGCCGCCTTTTTTGAAAGTGTGCCGAGCATTTCGATTGACTATGCGCTGATGGAGCACTCCGATCAGGTCGTGGTGGTCGAGGGCGGCTTTGCGTGGAATGACATTGGCTCTTGGGCTGCGGTGCGGGATTTGGCCCTGCCAGATGGCCAAGGCAATCGCGCCTTGGGGGAATGCATTTTCGTGGATACGAGCAACACCTTTGTGCAGTCCGAAGACCGCTTGGTGGCTACCGTTGGCCTCAAAGACATAATGATTATCGACACCCCCGATGCGCTCTTGGTGGTCGATGCCAATCGCTCGCAGGATGTCAAAAGCGTGGTGTCGGAACTCAAATTGGCTGATCACCACATCGCTAAATTACATAAAACCGTATCGCGTCCCTGGGGCACCTATACGGTTTTAGAAGAAGGCACGAATTTTAAAATTAAGCGGATTGAAGTCAAACCAAAAGGGCGCCTCAGCTTACAAATGCACCACCACCGCAGCGAGCATTGGGTGGTAGTGAGTGGCCTGGCAAAAGTAGTCAACGGTGAAAAGACGCTAACGCTAGCAATAAATGAATCAACCTATATTCCTGCAGGGCATAAACACCGCTTAGAGAATATTGGTTCCGAGGTCTTGGTCCTGATTGAGGTGCAATCGGGTTCGTATACCGGAGAAGATGACATCATTCGCTTTGATGATGAATATGGCCGTGAATAAGCGCGGCCAGCGACAGTCTAAAAAGAGGTTTTTAGTTTGAATAATCATAAAAAAGTTGCACTCATTACGGGCATCACCGGTCAAGACGGCGCCTACCTTGCCCAGTTGCTATTGGATAAAGGCTATGTGGTGCATGGCACCTACCGCCGCACCAGCTCCGTTAATTTTTGGCGCATTAGCGAGCTGGGGATTACGCAGCACCCCGATTTGCATTTAGTCGAGTTTGATTTAACCGACCTCTCTAGCGCGATTCGCTTACTGCAAACAGTAGAGCCTTCTGAGGTGTATAACCTAGCTGCCCAAAGTTTTGTGGGGGTCTCGTTTGATCAGCCCATCACCACGGCGCACATTACCGGCATTGGCGCGGTCAATCTGCTGGAGGCGATACGCATCGTCAATCCCGGCATTCGGTTTTACCAAGCCTCCACCTCGGAAATGTTTGGCAAAGTGCAAGCGATTCCCCAAATCGAGACCACCCCGTTTTATCCGCGCAGCCCCTACGGAGTTGCAAAGCTCTACGCCCATTGGATGACGATCAACTACCGCGAGAGTTACGGTATTTTTGCCTCCAGCGGTATTTTGTTTAATCATGAGTCGCCGCTGCGGGGCCAAGAGTTTGTTACCCGAAAAATTACCGATACCTTGGCAAAAATTCACTTAGGCCAAGCCCAGTGCCTTGAGCTAGGGAATTTAGATGCGCAGCGCGACTGGGGTTATGCCAAGGACTACGTCGTCGGCATGTGGAAAATGCTGCAAGTAGATACGCCAGATACCTATGTGTTAGCAACCAATCGCACCGAAACCGTACGCGATTTTGTTTCGCTCGCTGCTAAAGCGGCAGATTTCCAGCTCGAGTGGCAGGGTAAGGACTTAAATGAAGTGGGCGTGGATACAGTCAGTGGCAAGACCATCGTGCGGATTAACCCCCGCTTTCATCGTCCGGCAGAAGTCGATTTACTGATTGGCGATCCAGCCAAAGCCAAGCAGGACTTGGATTGGGAGCCGACTACCGCATTAGAAGCGCTGTGCCAGATGATGGTAGAAGCCGACTTAAGGCGCAATCGCCAAGGCCAATCCTTCTAGTATGCGACTATTGCTGACTGGCGCAGATGGGTTTACGGGCGTTCACCTAAGCCAAGCCGCCAGGCAAGCCGGTTATGCGGTTTTTTCACTAACGGCGCAATTAGAGAATCGCCAAGAGCTGCAAGCATGCGTCAATGAAGTGCAGCCAAGCCATGTGATTCATTTGGCAGCCATTAGCCATGTCACGCACGACGATAACCTGGCCTATTACCAAACCAACCTGTTAGGTAGCCTGGATTTGTTAGAGGCACTCAGTACTCTAGCAAGCCCGCCCCAAAAAGTGATTTTGGCAAGCTCTGCCAATGTGTACGGCAATACGGAGCAGTCCCCGATTTTGGAAAGCCAGCCGCCAGCACCGGTAAACCACTATGCGATGAGTAAGCTCGCAATGGAATTATTGGCACGCAATTTTGATGCACGCCTGCCGATTGTGATCACCCGCCCCTTTAATTACACTGGCCTTGGCCACGGCGCCCACTTTGTGATTCCCAAAATTGTCGATCATTTTGCGCGCAAAGCCGATGTGATTGAGCTGGGTAATGTGGATGTCTACCGTGAATACAATGACGTGCGCGACATTAGCAATCTCTACCTTGCCTTGTTAACGCATGGCCAAGCGGGTAAAACCTATAACCTAGCGTCTGGCCGTACCCACAGCCTGCGCCAAGTGATTGCCCAGCTTGAAAGCATGACTGGCCACTCGATTAGGATTGAAGTCAATCCCCAGTTTGTCAGAAGCAATGAAATCGTGCGGCTGTGCGGTAGTTCGCAGTGCGTAGAGCAGGCCATTGGGAAGATTGCATGGCGCCCCCTTGAAGAGACCTTGCAATGGATGCTAAGGGCAAAAACCGAATGATTGTTTGCGTGATTCTTCCAGCCTTTAATGAGGCCCTCACCATCGAGGCCTGCATTACTGATTTTCATGCGCATGTACCCGATGCGCAAATCTGGGTCATTAATAATCGCTCCACCGATAACACGGGCAGCATTGCCAGAGCAGCAATGGCTAGGCTGGGCTGCGCAGGCGGCGTCATTGACGAAGCGCGTCCTGGCAAAGGCAATGCGATGCGATGCGCGTTTATGGAGATCGATGCCGATGTGTATTTGCTCGCCGATGCGGATATGACCTATCCGGCTTCGCAAGCCTTGCAATTAATGGAGCCCATTACCAGTGGGGTAGCCGATATGGTGGTGGGCGATCGCCATTCTGCCGGCAACTACGCCGTAGAGAACAAACGCGCACTGCATGGTTTTGGCAATCGGTTTGTACGCTACCTGATTAATCGCTTATTTAATGCGAGCTTAGTCGATATCATGAGTGGCTATCGTGCGATGTCCAGGCGCTTTGTTAAAAACTATCCGATTTTGGTCCCTGGTTTTGAGATTGAGACCGACATGACCCTGCATGCCCTGGATAAACGCTTTCGGATTATTGAAATTGCTGTAGCCTATAAAGACCGGCCAGAAGGCAGTTTTTCAAAGCTCAGTACCGTACGAGATGGCATGCGCGTATTAGCAACCATTGGTAATATTTTGCGCTACTACCGGCCCCTCTTCTTTTTTGGCAGTGCGGCCATGGTCATCGGCCTTCTGGGCTTGGCGGCAGGCGTCCCCGTGATTGACGATTGGATTCGGCATCGCTACATTTACCATGTTCCTTCTGCAGTGTTGGCAGCAGGCTTAGAGATTATTGCGATTGTATTGCTGGCAGTGGGCCTCATTTTAGACTCCATTGCGCACCAAGATAAACGCCTATTTGAGCGTGGCTTATTGCAACAGCAATCGCAACACAATGAGCGCAAATCCAATTAATGAGCGCACTCCGCAATACTATTTTGCAAGGTTGAGGTGTAATGGCTCAGATTGAATACAGCGGGCGTGATAATTTAGACGTGATGGCGCACGCCAAAAACTACAATCGGTTTTTGCTAGACCTGGTCTTACAAAATGCGCATCCCAATCAATTGATCGTCGACTTTGGCGCCGGCAACGGCACCTTTGCAGGCCCAATTGCAACATCCCATGAGCGCATCGTGTGCATCGAAACCGATCCGACGCTATGCGCTGCCTTGCAAAGCCAAGGCCTTACTGTGGTAAATGATTTAGCGCAATTGGCGGATGGCAGTGTTGACTATCTCTATTCCCTGAATGTACTCGAGCACATTGAAGATGATGAGGCTATTGCCCAGCTGTGGTTTCAAAAAGTGCGACCCGGTGGGCAGATCCTGGTGTTTGTGCCGGCCTTTCAATTTTTATTTACGAGCATGGATCGGCACGTAGGTCACCACCGACGCTATACCCGCACTTCGCTAACGCGCGTTATTCAAAAAGCGCAATTTCAGATTACCGACAGCTACTACGCAGATAGTGTTGGAGTTTTAGCAACATTGCTCTACAAGGCATTGGATCAAGGCGCTGGCCAGGTGAATGTGCGCATGCTCCGAATCTATGATCAATGGTGTTTTCCCATTAGCCGATTTTTTGATCGGATTACCAGACGCTTTATTGGAAAAAACGCCATCGTGCGCGCAGTTAAGCCGGTGTAGCGGTTTTTTGGGCGGGCTGCGATTTGCCCCGTGGGCCGAAATACCCACTATTTCTGAGATACTGTGCCCATGAATACTTATGTGGTGTGGCAACGCATCTTGCAGCGTCTGCTGACCTTTCCGTATTTGCTCGCACTTCTGACGCTCATTTACGTGGGCGCGTATTTTTCTTTTTCCTTTACCCCAGGTAACAGCCCACTGTCCAATCCTTTGGGATGGTGGGGCTGGATAGATCAAGGCTTTTATCTCAAAGCGGCCAAGGCCATTTACGCCCTGAATTTTTCTGCCGACCAATACTTTTACCCGCCGCTGTATTCCGCTCTAAGTGCGGTATTTTTAGTTTTCTCTCGTGATCATCCGTTTTTTTTGGTCAATCTCATTTGTTTTTTATGGTTTAGCTACGTCTTTATTCGCTGTTGCGATCTTTATTTTCCGCGTGGAGTGGGCGTCTTTTTATTGTTCGCCAGTACGATTTGTGCGATCTCCATTTTTGAAAACTTTGTGATTCCCTGGACCAGCACCTTAAGTACTGCGCTATTGGCTACTGGGATATTGGGTTTAATTTGGGTGGATGAAGTAAAAAGGAGCAAACGTAGCGATGTGCGCAGCTGGCAAGCTTTTGTCGTGGGTCTGAGCCTTGGGTTGATGGTGCCCACTAGACCCGCAGATGCGCTCATTGGCATGGTGGTTGGCTGCGCCTTTGTCTGGAGTTATTGGACTTTACCGAAAACGGGAGATATTCAAAAGCATCACCTGCGTTTTTTTAGTAGCGCTCTGCTTGGCGCTTTAGTAGGCCCTGCGATTTTTATTGGCTTTAACCTGTGGGTGCATGGCGCACCCTTAGGAAATTATCTCCAAGTGGCTGGAAGCCATGGATTTTTCGTGGCGGATTTACCCGAAAAATTCTTTTCGATATGGTTAAATGCACAGCCCTTGTATGGGGAGGCTAGGGCCGGGCTAATCGCGCGGTATCCGTGGCTACTACTGTCGCTTGCAGGACTGGTATGGATTGCGCTGCGCGGGGATTTTTTACTGCGCACCTTGGCTTTTGCCATCACGATCTTTTTTTGTTTATATCTACCCTATGGTGATTTACTGCCAAGTGGCTTATGGCGGTTTTTGAATGTCCATTATTTCAAATGGACCTTTCCCTTCTTTGCCTTATTTGCCTGCATTCTAGTGACTCAAGTGGCGCAAAGCGTACAAAGTAAAGTGGGCTGGATACTGCCCACGAGCGTCTTGGTCTTAGTGCCCGTAGTGCTACTCTCGCTCCAGATGAAAATGTCGACCGAACCGCTTGTGGCAAAGCATGAATCCGGCAGTAGCCTCGCATTCGAATTGCCCCAGCAGCCAATCGACTTTGTCGATGTAAAAGGAGTAACGGGAAATTTTGAACCAATCTACTTTGGCGATCATGGGCTTACCCTCGACGGTCACGCATTGAAAATATACCGTGATTTTCGTTTGCTGGATCACGGCGCTGATATGCGCATTCTGTTTATTCGGCCCATCAAGGGTCGCACGCTAATCCTGCGCCCCGATTCCCGTTTGCAGCTGCATTCTGCGCAGCTCAATGCGCAATCGGGTAACTATCGATTTTCCTTGGGTCTGCCTGGCTTTGCTGCGGATGCGTCGGCCAATGCGGTTCCAGCAGCCTATCGCTTGAATCACGTCCTCGATTTTTCAAACCAAGGGCTAAGTCATTTTTATATTCGGGAGGGCTTTTCGATTGCCGAAAGCCAGGGTCGCTGGACGCTCAATACGCAAGCACTTATTGATCTGCGCGTGATGGATTTATCCCCGGAAAAAAATGCCCAGTTGGAGCTGACTTTCAAAGCCCTGCTGAGTCCAGCCAAAGCGTGTCAGCAGGTCACGATTAGGCTGAACCAGCAAACGATAGGCAATACACGTCTGTGTTTGCAAGATCAGGGGGATAAGGCGCAGGACTATGTGTATGCGATTCCTACTGGCGCCATTGGGAAAGAGGGCTTAGTACAACTCCAGATTGCGACGCCGGATTCAGTTTCCCCCAGCCAATTAAAAATGAATACCGATGAGCGTAAGCTCGGGGTCTTTCTTCAGGCACTCAAGATCACGCAGTAATTTACTCGGTGCTGCGTGCCGGGGATACTGGATTATCAGTAAGCCGTCTTGCTGCTAAAGCCATTGAGGATGGTGAGCATGATGATTTTGAAATCAAAGCTGAGCGACCAATGGTTGATGTAGTACAGGTCAAAGTCAACGCGGGCCTGCATTTTTTCTAGCGTATCGGTTTCGCCGCGAAAGCCATTGACCTGAGCCCAGCCTGTGATGCCGGGCCTGACTTTGTGGCGCTGCATATATGAATCAATCAGTGTGCGGTAGTGTTCGTTGTGCGCAAGTGCATGCGGACGCGGGCCAACAATCGACATGCTGCCTTGCAGTACATTTAAAAATTGCGGTAATTCATCTAAGGAAGTGCGGCGTAAAAATTTGCCAATCGGCGTAATGCGCGCATCGTCTTTTGTGGCTTGAATCACCACATCGCCATCATCCAGTGTAGTCATTGTCCTAAATTTATAGACTTTGATTACGTCGCCATTGAGGCCATGCCGCCGTTGTTTAAATAAAACCGGCCCTGGAGAGCTGAGTTTGATTGCGATCGCAATGAGTAACATCAATGGGCTAATGAGCACCAAAATAATCGATCCTAAAATCAGATCCTCGAGTTTTTTGAGTGTCCATACGCCGCCATAAAAAGGGTGGTCATTGAGGATGATGAGCGGTGTATTGCCCAGCATCACCCATTGCGATCCGAGTAAATCGGCAATTAACACATCAGGAATCAAATAAATGGAGGCAGTAGAGTTACCCAAGGCTTTGATTGCGGCATTGAGTTTGTCTTGCTCTGTTGCGGAATACGCCACAAAAACGTAATCAATGGTTTTGGTTTGCATGTCTAGTAACAGGGCATCCAAGTCATCGTAGTGACCTAGGGAAACCAGGCCAGTCCATGGCAATCTTTGAATTTGCTGTGGCAGTTTATCGGCTGCCGACATATTGCCTAAAATCACGTAGGTGCGGGTGTTACTCGAATGGGCACGCAAATAACGCAATACCAATAAAGTGCACAACCGCTCCAGTAAAAGCAAACACGGCGCTAGCGCAAACCAGGAAAAAACAATGAGGCGCGAATAATTTAGGGACGCTTTAGTAAGTACTGCTAAAAGAATGAGTGAAGCGCAAACGATGACCCACGCAAGAAAGATTTTGCCAAACACGTCCCCATAGTTTTCCAGGCGTGATGAGCGGTAGACTGAACATAGCTCAGCAATAAAAAAGTAAAAGACTACCGCCAGTAGGCCGGCATATTCATAATCGGCTACGGCAGAAATATCCAAGGCGTGTTTTACAAAAAACAAACTACACCAGATGATGGCGGCATCAAAAATCCGGCTAAGGAGCGAAAACTCAGCGGTATAGTGCCTTAAGAATCCGTGCTGGCGATTATTCATGGGGTATTAAGGCGTATTAATTGCAGGCGGTCAGTACGGTGGCTGGAGCATTCCGCATCCATTTGTGCAAAAGGGCGCGGCAAGGCGCGGCAGTGGCGTGTAATTTAGTTGCGATAGATGCATTCATTCAAGATGGTAGCAGTAAATGGCCGCAAGGCGCATTAGGGCGCCGTCGGGTGCCAAGGCTTTTTGGGGCGACGGGCTTAAAAAATACTGCAAATGGGGTTACTGCGCAGCACAAGGAGGGCTATTGCCGGTTTAAATTGGGTAAAATTGACCCTAGGCCTTGGGATTTGCCGCGCCTGTTTTAATTTCGCTGCCAAAAGCCACATCCTTCATTACCGTTTTCATCACCATAAGAATCGCTTGAGTCTACGTCGTCACACCCTGTGGAATTTGGCTGGCAACGCATTGCCTTTGTTGGCAGGGGTGTTTTTTATTCCGTATTGCTTAAATCAGCTGGGCTATGAAGCCTTTGGTGTGCTGACGCTGATTTGGTCCTTGATCGGTTACTTTAGCCTTTTTGATTTGGGAGTGGGGCGCGCTTTAACTTACGAGATTTCGCATTTGATTAAAAGCGATCGCGCTCAAGACATTCCCAATACCGTATATGCAGGTCTTGGATTGACTGCAGTGACGGGAGCCATTGGCGGCCTCGTGATTTATTGCTTGGCCGATCCGCTCGCCAGCAGTTGGCTCAAAGTCGCACCAGCGTGGCAGGCCGACACCCGGCTTGCCTTTGAAATCGCCGGCCTTGGAATTATCTTTACGACCTTAACCAGTGGTTTGCGCGGCGTGCAAGAGGCGCTGGGCAGCTTTGGCCTTGCCAACGTCAACAAAATTTTCTTGGGTACGTGCATGTTCAGTTTGCCCGCAGTATCGATTTGGGCGCATGGCCCACAGCTGTGGGTGATTGCCATTTACCTGGTCTTAGCGCGGGTCGTGGTGTTTTTGATGAGCTGCGCCCAGTTACGGCAGTACCTATTGGCCAAAATAGAGGCGCAAAAAATGCTGGGCCTGATTCGGCCCTTGCTGTCGTTTGGTGGTTGGGTCAGCGTCTCGGGTGTAGTTGGGCCACTCATGATTTACGGCGATCGTTTTTTTGTGGGCACCTTAGTAGGATCGGCTTTGTTACCAAT
>CAMEXM010000052.1 GCA_945947155.1 Polynucleobacter meluiroseus
TGGTTGGTGGCCCTGCTTATAACGATGCTAAAGCGGCCGAAGAAGTCTTATCCAAAATGGACGTTCCTTATCTGGCAGCGCATCCCTTGGAGTTCCAAACCTTAAGCGATTGGGGCAAGTCAGACCAGGGCTTAATGCCAGTTGAGAACACCCTGATGATTGCGATTCCGGAGCTGGATGGCGCTACCAATCCAATGATTTTCGGTGGACGTGCTGGCGCAGCAGGGGTTGCCTGTACTGGCTGCCACAAAGCCTGTACATTTGAGGCCAGTACCAACGCGCATGACATGTTCACCTGCATTGAGCGTACCGCCATGCTGGCAGCGCGCGTCACTAAATTAATTGCGATGCGTAAAACGGAGAAGCATGATCGTAAGGTAGCGCTGGTTATATTTAATTTCCCACCCAATGCTGGACGCATTGGTACAGCAGCACATTTAAGTGTCTTTGAGTCGGTCTTCAATACGCTTACGGGTTTGCGTGATGAGGGATATGCAGTCGATGTACCTGCTTCAGTGGATGATTTACGGGAGCAAATGCTCACCGGCAATGCACAGCAATTCAGTATGGATGCCAATGTGCATACGCAAATTGGTTTAGATGATTACGTCAAGCGTGAGCCTTGGTTAAACGAGATTGAGGCACAGTGGGGCCCAGCGCCAGGGCGCATGCTAACCAACGGTAGCGCCTTATTTGTGTTGGGCAAGCAATTTGGTAATGTGCTGGTGGCAATTCAGCCTGGCTTTGGCTACGAGGGCGATCCCATGCGCCTCTTGTATGAAAAGGGCTTCGCACCAACCCATGCCTTCTCTGCCTTCTATCGCTACATACGCGAAGACTTTAATGCCAATGCGGTATTGCATTTTGGTACCCATGGCGCACTCGAATTTATGCCAGGCAAGCAATCGGGTATGTCGGGTGCTTGCTGGCCAGATCGCTTGATTAGTGATTTACCTAATATTTACATCTACGCCTCTAATAATCCATCGGAAGGCGCGATTGCTAAACGCCGTGCCGGCGCTACTTTAGTTAGTTATCTAACCCCTCCAGTTGCGCAAGCCGGTTTGTATCGTGGCTTGGTTGACCTCAAAGCATCCCTTGATCGGTGGCGTACTCTAGCGCCAGCAACCCAAACGGATGATGCGCCCGTCAGCATGGATAGTAATGAGCAATTAGATTTGATCGAGATGATTCAGGTTCAAGCCGCTGAGCTCAACTTAGTAGACCTTGAGCCTAACTGGAAAACCATGGATCGTCAGATCGTTGCGGCTAGTCTCAATAAACTGACTGAACAAATCCTGGAAATGGAATACGCCTTGATTCCCCATGGGCTTCATGTGCTTGGCAATGCGCTGAGCAAAGAAGAGCGGATTGATATGCTAATGAGCTCGGTTCAAGCCGGCGACGGCCCAGCGAAGACACTGGATCGCACCATTATTGCCGGATTAGTAGAGGGCGCTACCGTTGATCGCTCGATTGCCGAAAACAACTTATCGCTCTCCGATGCAATGCGCGAACAGTTGGATGGTCTTGTGAAGATGGATCGGCTCATGCAAGAAGATAGCGAGCTGCAAGGTATTTATCGTGCTTTGGATGGTCGTTATATCAGACCCGCACCCGGTGGCGATGTGCTACGAAACCCCGATGTATTGCCAACCGGTCGCAATGTACATGGCTTTGATCCATTCCGCATCCCCAGCAAATTTGCTGTACGCGATGGGCAAATGCAGGCTAACAAATTACTTGAGCGCTATCAGGCGGATGGTAATGTCTTACCAGAATCCATTGCCCTCGTATTGTGGGGAACCGATAACCTCAAAACTGAAGGCGGACCAATCGCCCAAATTTTGGCCTTGATGGGAACCTTGCCACGCTTTGATAGCTTTGGCCGAGTCGCTGGCGCAAGCTTAATTCCATTGGCAGAGCTGGGACGCCCTCGGATTGATGTGATGGTGTCTATCTCCGGTATCTTCAGGGATCTGATGCCACTGCAGGTTAAGGTTCTTGCTGAAGCGGCATATTTGGCAGCAGCAGCTGACGAGCCGCTGGATCAGAATTTCGTTCGCAAGCATGCGCTCGACTACCAAGCAAAAACTGGTTGCGATTTAGAGACAGCCGCCTTGCGTGTTTACGGCAATGCTGAGAGCGCCTATGGCGCCAATGTCAACATGATGGTGGATAACGGCTTATGGGAGGATGAAGATGAGTTGGCTGAGACCTATACCAGTCGCAAGAGTTTTGCCTATGGCCGTAATGGCCGGCCCCAAGCACAAAAAGAATTACTCCAGCGCATTTTGGCGGACGTCGAGCTGACTTATCAAAACCTCGACTCGATTGAACTCGGCGTTACCACTATTGATACCTACTTCGATACCCTAGGTGGCATTAGCCGCGCGGTGAAGCGCGCCAAAGGCGGTAAAGCGCCTCCGGTTTACATTGGCGATCAAACCAAGGGCGAGAGCGTTGTCCGTACCTTAAATGAGCAAGTGGCATTAGAGACACGGTCGCGTATGCTTAATCCAAAGTGGTATGAGGGGATGCTCAAGCACGGTTACGAGGGCGTACGTCAAATTGAATCGCACCTAACCAACACCATTGGTTGGTCGGCCACCACCGGTCAAGTCGAGCCTTGGGTTTACCAGCAGCTCACCCAAACGTTTATCTTGGATGCGGATATGCGCGAGCGTCTTATGCTCCTTAATCCAGCCGCATCAGTCAAAGTAGCAAACCGCCTTTTAGAAGCCTCTGAAAGGCAATATTGGAAACCTGAACCATCTGTTCTAGAAACCTTGCGCCGTGTTGCACAAGATTTCGAAGATAGATTAGAAGGTGTTTACGAAGGAGTAGCAATTTAATGAATACCGTCAGCGTACCGATCTCAGAAATTACAACCCGCAAACCACCTGATGGTGAGGGCAGTGTCCAGGTCCACTTGGATCCCTTGGAGAAAATTGGCAACGCTAAGGTATTCGCGATCTATGGCAAGGGTGGCATTGGCAAAAGCACAACCTCTTCTAATTTATCTGCGGCATTTTCGATGTTGGGTAAAAAGGTGATTCAAATTGGCTGCGATCCCAAGCACGACTCGACCTTCACCCTGACTGGTAAGTTAGTGCCAACCGTAATTGATATTTTGGAGACCGTAGACTTTCACTCAGAAGAATTAAAGGTTGAAGACTTTGTATACGAAGGCTTTAATGGCGTCATGTGCGTTGAGGCAGGCGGCCCTCCCGCTGGAACGGGTTGCGGCGGCTATGTGGTTGGCCAGACAGTGAAATTACTCAAAGAGCATCACCTCTTAGAAGATACTGATGTGGTGATCTTTGATGTCTTGGGCGACGTGGTTTGCGGTGGCTTTGCTGCCCCATTGCAACATGCTGACCGGGCTTTGATTGTGGCTGCCAATGATTTTGACTCCATCTTTGCGATGAATCGCATTGTTCAAGCCATCAGCGCAAAAGCAAAAAATTACAACGTTCGTCTGGGCGGTGTAATTGCGAACCGCAGTAAAGATACGGATCAGATCGATAAGTTCAATACGCGCGTTGGACTTAAGACCATGGCGCATTTTCCGGATTTGGACGCCATTCGCCGTAGTCGCCTCAAGAAGTGCACCATTTTTGAAATGGAATCAACCCCTGAGATTGAAGCAGTGAAAGCAGAGTACTTACGCTTGGCTGCGAGCTTATTGCTAGACGATGATCCGATATTGACGGAATCATTAAAAGACCGTGAAATTTTTGACTTACTGGGATTTGATTAACCATGGCTGAAATGTCCTACCAAGATCGCCGTAGCAAGCTGAAGAATTATTTCGATCGGACCGCTGTCGATGCGTGGGCCAAGCTCACCTCCGATGCGCCGGTGAGTGGTATTCGGGCGACGGTTCGTGCGGGTAGGGATCAAACCCGCCAACGCATTTTGAACCGCTTACCAGAAGACTTAAGCGGTAAGCGGATCTTGGATGCCGGCTGCGGTACCGGCGCTTTGGCTTTGGAGATGGCAAAACGCGGTGCCAACGTGGTTGCGGTGGATTTATCACCCAAGTTAGTGGAGTTGGCACAAGAGCGCATTCCCGCAGAAGAACGTCAGAATATTGCCTTTCATTCTGGTGACATGCTCGATGAAGCGTTTGGCGAGTTTGACTATGTTGTGGGTATGGATTCGATGATCCATTACCAGTCAGACGATATGGTGAATGTGCTGGAGCGTTTGGCGGAGCGTACGCACCAAAAGATCATTTTTACCTTCGCACCGAGCACTGCATTGCTCGAAATCATGATTCGAGTCGGGCGCCTGTTTCCGCGTAAAGACCGTGCACCCTTTATTGAGCCCGTGAGCGAGCAAAAATTACGCGATCTGGTCGGTCAGTCCAAGCTGCTCCACAGTTGGCGCGTCAGCTTTACCCTACGCATTTCCAGTGGCTTTTACCAATCCCAAATCATGGAGCTTCGCCGTTTCTCATGATGCAATTTTTTAAAACGGCTAAAGCATGGACGCGGATTGATCCGCGTTTCTTGCCGTTTGCAGACGTCGCTACAGCCGACTTGCCGCTGAGCCGTTTATTGCGTTTGTCTTTATTCCAAGTCACCGTGGGTATGGCAGCAACCTTGCTGATTGGCACCCTCAATCGCGTGATGATTGTCGAGATGGGCATGAGCGCTTGGATGGTTGCCTTGATGGTTGCCTTACCTTTGATCTTTGCTCCCTTTCGGGCGCTGATTGGGCACCGCTCCGATACACACCGCTCGATTTTAGGTTGGAAGCGCGTGCCTTATATTTGGATTGGCACGTGGTTGCAATTTGGTGGTTTGGCAATCATGCCATTTGCTCTGATCTTGATGTCTGGCGACACGCACTGGCCAATCTGGTTTAGTTATATTGCGAGTGCGCTTGCCTTTTTGCTGGTTGGCGCCGGAATGCAGACAACTCAAACTGCGGGCTTAGCATTAGCAACCGATTTAGCCGAGCCACAAAATCGCCCCCGCGTAGTCGCCTTGATGTATGTGATGCTTCTTGTTGGTATGGTGGTGAGCGGTATTGTATTTAGTTTGTTTCTCAAGCCATTTACCCAAGTTCAATTAATTCAGGTGATTCAGGGAGCGGCATCAGTTACTTTAATTCTGAATCTGATTGCCCTGTGGAAACAAGAAGTGCGCCAGCCGCACAAAACCCACCCCAGTATTGAGCGGCCCGCATTTTCAGAGTCATGGAAAGCGTTTATGGCGATGCCCCAAGTGAAGCGCTTTCTAATTATGCTGGGCTTGGGAACTATGGCGTTTAGCATGCAAGACGTTATTTTAGAGCCTTATGGCGGCGAGATTTTAGGCTTAAGTGTGTCGGCAACGAGCTTATTAACGGCTTTGATTTCAGGTGGATCACTGCTTGCCTTTATTCTGTCCGCCCGTTGGCTAGTGAAGGGCATTAATGCCTACCGAATTGCCTCGATTGGCTTGTTGGTTGGTCTACTGGCATTTACGTCGGTGATTTTTTCAGAGCCCCTCAATTCTGCTACCTTATTTCGGGTGGGTGCTTTCTTAATCGGATTTGGTGGTGGTTTGTTTGCGGTCAGCACGCTCACCATCGCCATGAGTATCGATCAAGACAACATGACCGGGATGGTGATTGGTGCCTGGGGCGCTGTCACGGCAACCTGCTCTGGTATCGGGATGTCGATTGGTGGCGTAATTCGGGATGGGGTATCCACGCTCGCTTCTAGCGGTGCCATTGGACCGGTTCTAAATACCGCAGGAACTGGGTATAGCGTGGTCTATCACATTGAGATTTATTTGTTGTTTGCAACACTCGTGGCATTGGGTCCATTGGTGGCTAGTCGCCATCAACGCCCTGTTTCAGGTATCAAGAAGTTTGGTTTAGCTGATTTTCCTGGCTAGTTAATTTTGTAAAGGAGTAGAAAATGGGAACCGGAGCAATAACGCAATACATTGATGTAGCACAAATCGCTTTTTATATCTTTTTACTTTTTTTCATAGGGCTCGTCATTTACTTGACCCTGGAAGGCAAGCGCGAAGGCTTTCCGCTGGAGACCGAGCGTTATGGCAAAGTACGCCACGAGGATGGTATTTTGGGCATGCCGCGGCCAGTGACGTATAAAACCGAATTCGGTAAAACCTATACGGCACCGTTGCCTACGCCGCCCGAGGTGGAACGCATTGCTGCTGAGCCAGCACATCCTTGGAACGGCGCACCCATGCAGCCGACCGGCAATCCCATGCTAGCTGGAGTAGGTCCAGGATCGTATGCGCAGCGCGCGGATCATGTCGACTATGACTTAGAGGGCCATGCCCGCATTCGTCCATTGCGCTTATTACCTGATTTTGGTTTATCGAGCAGGGACCGCAATCCAATTGGTATGCAAGTTGTTGGTGCTGATGGGAATGTGGCTGGCACAGTGGCTGATACCTGGATTGATCATATGGAAGTGACCATTCGCTACCTTGAAGTTAAATTAGGCAGTGGCAAAACCGTATTGCTGCCTATGAACTTCTGCCGCATCGGTAAAAATGAGATTACTGTGAAATCGATTTTATCGACTCAGTTTGCTCACGTGCCAACCACGAAAAACCCTGAGCAAATTACCTTACCAGAAGAAGAGAAGGTAATGGCGTACTACGGCGGCGGTACCTTATACGCCACACCAGATCGCCAGGAGCCAATCCTATGAATCCTAATCTGCATACAAGTCCGGAGCATGAGTTTGAGGCTCAGCTGGGTTTGCCAGAGAAATTGCCAAAGGGGGAGTCCATCCTTTGGCAGGGTGCGCCTGACTTTAAGGCAGTAGCATTGCGGGTCTTCCACATGCGGGCGCTGGTAATTTACTTTGGAATTTTGCTGGCCTACCGTTTGTTCTCGGGAATCTATGATGGCGATGCATTTGCCAGCCTGGCCATGTCGATGGTCTGGATGGCGTTGTTGTCTGCTACGTGCTTAGGGCTAGTTGCCTATTTTGCCTATTTAATATGCTCCACTACCCTTTACACCGTGACGGATCGTCGTATCGTCATGCGGATTGGTATTGTGCTCAACATGACATTTAATTTGCCCTTGAAGAAAATTCAGGGTGCTGGCTTAAATGTCGGTCAACAAGGCATCGGTGATATTCCATTGAAGCTCGATTCGAGTACCAAAATTGCTATGTTTCATTTGTGGCCACACGCCAAGCCCGGCGCCTGGGCCAATCCAGAGCCTATGTTGCGTTGCATCTCGGATAGCCAGAAGGTAGCGGCCCTATTGTCGGAGGCGTGGGCCAATGCAAATCAAGTGGATTTAGCCGAGCAGACCCTGCGTCCAGCAAAGACCGATGGCTCACTGTATGCTGATATACAAAGCAGTCACCGTTCTGGATTAAATGGAGAAATTAAAGTCGCATGAGCTCAGCACAATCCGCCCATCACGGTATGCGTATACCCAAGCCACTGGCAATCATTGCAGTCAGTAGCTTGGCTGCCTTGATTTTATTTGTGGCGAACTACGTAAATACAGGTAAGTTGACGCGTGAGGCGGATGCGAGAGCCGTAATTACCAAGCAGTTGCGCTTTGAAGATCGCAGTGACGGCTCTATTGCTGTCATTTCAGCGCCCGACGGTCAGATAGTCAAAGTGATCGAGGGCGAGGCTGGGTTTGTGCGGGGGATCTTGCGGGCTATGGCACGTGAGCGGCGCATTAAAGAAGTAAATCAATCTATTCCATTTGAGTTAATTGCGCGAGCAGACGGTCGCCTGACTTTGTTCGATCCCGCTACGGGCAATCGGATTGATTTAGAGTCATTTGGAAAAGACAATGTGATTGAGTTTGCAGTGTTGCTTAAGCCACAAGGGGCGCAGTAATGGATAAAGAAATAGTTGATTGCCGAGTTCAGCTATCGAACACTGCTGAATTTTTATATGCCCATGTAGAGTTAAACGGGGTTGAGGTTGGTCCAGGTGATCAGGTTTTAATTCATGACCCATTAACGCAGATTGAGTTTGGGCAGCAAATCGAATTTACGCGTAAAGCAACCATCTCTCGGGCTGGTTTGCTCAGTCGCTTATGGACCTATTGCACTGCACGCCTTGAGCTCACCATGCTGTATGAAGTGAGCTTTTCCACAACGCGTTTTTCCCATACCAAAAAGTACCCTAGGCTAAAGCCAATACAGCAGCAGGCAGACAATACAACAGCAATCAATCTGAATTTAGGAAAGAGGGTAGAAGTATGACCAGCGCAACCATGCATGCCAATCCAATTAGCGAGTCAACTGATCGCGCTTTAGATAACACGATCTTAAGCCCCCGGTTTTATACAACCGACTTTAAAGAGATGGATGGCTTTGATATCGAGTCGGTGCGCTCCGAGTGGAATCGCCTGATGAAGGAGTTTGATAAGGATATTAATCAAACGCACTTTCAACGTCCAGAAGACATGGTCAAGGATTATTCTCAATTGCCCGAAGGCTTGTACCAAGAGTTTCTGGATTTTCTAATCAGCTCTATTACTTCCGAGTTCTCCGGCTGTGTTCTGTATGCAGAAATCAAAAAGCGCGTGCAGAACCCTGATTTAAAAGACCTGTTCTCTTATATGGCTCGAGACGAAAGTCGCCATGCCGGCTTTATCAATCAGTGGCTGAAGGATTTTGGCATTGGTGTGGATTTGGGATTCTTGGCGCGCGAGAAAAAATATACCTTCTTTAAGCCCAAGTTTATTTTCTACGCAACCTACCTATCCGAGAAGATTGGCTACGCGCGTTACATCACGATTTTCCGCATTATTGAAAAACATCCGGAGCTACGCTTTCACCCGATCTTTACCTGGTTTGAAAAGTGGTGCAACGATGAATTCCGTCATGGCGAAGCATTTGCCCTCATGATGCGCGCCAATCCCTATTTGCTTGAGGGGCGTAATAAGTTGTGGATTCGTTTCTTCTTAATTGCTGTCTATGCCACTATGTATGTACGGGATCATTCGCGGCCAGAGTTTCATGCGGCCTTGGGCGTATCAGTTGCCGACTACGATCGCAAAGTACTGCAGATCACATCAGACATATCCAAGCAGGTATTTCCATTCACAATTAATTTAGAAGACGACCGCCTTTGGGCTGGCTTTGAGCGCCTTCGGGAGATCTCCGATGAAGTCGAGGCGGCTAAGGTACAGGGCGGCATCCTCTCCTATGTAAAACGTGGATTCTTGGCGGCCAATGCGGCTTTGGTATTTGCCCGCATTTACACGCTCCCCGTGGTGCCAAACGAATTGCCTGCGGACATTCGCATGGCCCCGGCTTGGTAAGTATGCAGAGGGAGTACGCAGCGTAATGTCAGCATGGATTGTTCCGCTGGCATTTGCCATATTAATCTGGTGGTTTAGCACGGGTGCGATCCTGTGGCTCGATGGATTTTCTAAAAAATTCTTCAGGCCAATTTTCTTTGTATCGTGTGTGATCTTGTTCTTTGCTTTTTGGGGTATCAGTATTTCCAGTACGCAAGATACGGTGCTGGGGGCTTACTGCGCATTCACCTGCGCCATTTTAATTTGGGGTTGGCAAGAATTAGCTTTCTTACTCGGCTACATTACCGGCTCACGACGAGTGCACTGTCCTGCCGACGCAAAGGGTTGGCAACGCGCCTGGTTTGCATTTCAGACCATCAACCACCATGAACTTGCTCTGCTGGTGCTGGGAATTATCTTAGCTGTTCTGCATATTGATGCTGTCAATACAACCGGCCTTTGGGCTTTCGTTATTTTGTGGGTGATGCGCCAAAGTGCCAAGATTAATATCTTTCTCGGCGTTCTCAATTTGAATGAACGTTTCTTGCCGGACCACCTCAAGTATCTACAGACCTATTTCCGCCGCCGCGCCATGAATTACCTCATGCCATTCTCGGTGGTGCTAGCAATGCTCGTAGTTACGCCATTGTGGATCGATGTATTTACCGCGACGGAGAGCGCATTTGCACTGACGTCTAAATCCCTGCTGGCAACTCTTCTATCGCTTGGCATTTTGGAGCATGTCTTACTGGTATTGCCTTTTTCGAGCGAAGGCCTATGGAAGTGGGGATTTCGGGAGGGTCGTTAAGTCACGCTTTTTAATTGTTACGCTTCCTTCAATAGAAGCTAATGGTAAACCCTTATAATAGGGAAACTACCAAGCTTCAAAAGAGCAAATAGTGTCAAATTTATTTGACAGTCTGATATGTAAATGTAAAAATTATTTACATGAATATGCCTCAGATCAGTGCTGTTGCGACGCTGCTCAAACCCATTACGTGGTTTCCGCCGATGTGGGCGTTTGCGTGTGGCGCTATCTCTTCCGGCTACTCCATTGCTGCCAATTGGCAGATTATGCTGATTGGATTATTGCTCACAGGCCCCTTGGTCTGTGCATCCAGTCAAGCCACCAACGATTGGTTTGATCGCCATGTCGACGCGATCAACGAACCCAATCGACCTATTCCATCGGGACGCATTCCAGGCCACTGGGGTTTATATATTGCGATTGCATGGTCAATCCTTTCACTATTGCTCGCGAGTGCATTAGGTCACTGGGGATTTATCGCAACGATGGTGGCATTGGTTTTGGCGTGGGCATACAGCATGCCGCCGGTTCGCCTAAAACAAAATGGGTGGTGGGGAAACTTAGCCTGCGGATTTAGTTATGAAGGATTGGCTTGGGTCACGGGCGCAGCGCTGCTTGCTGGCGGTCTGGCGCCGAGCGTGCAATCGCTGACCTTTGCCGTTTTATATAGTCTGAGTGCCCACGGCATCATGACGCTCAATGATTTCAAAGCAATCGAGGGTGATCGTAGAATGGGCGTACGCTCCTTACCAGTCCAGCTCGGTGTCGATCGCGCAGCACGCTTGGCGTGTTGGGTCATGATCGTGCCACAAGTGATTGTTCTCATCTTGCTCTTGTATTGGGATCGCAGCAACTACGCGCTTGCCATCGCAGGCTTAATCGTGAGTCAGCTTGTATTAATGCGGAAGTTTTTATCCGATCCAGTGCGCTACGCACTGTTTTACAGTGGCTTTGGTGTGCCGCTCTTGGTGAGCGGCATGATGGTTTCCGCTTTTGCAATTCACGCATTCGGGGTGCGCTAATGGGCATTGCACTCAATCCCAGCTATGTTCGTGCCAGCGGCTTTGGTTGGCTTGACATCGTCCGCTTGGGTTTAGTGCAAACCGCGATTGGCGGCATTGTGGTGATGACCACCTCAACACTCAATCGCATCATGGTGGTGGAACTGGCACTGCCCGCAATCCTGCCAGGCCTGTTGGTAGCGTTCCATTATTTTATTCAAGTGATTCGCCCACGCATGGGTCATGCTTCTGACAGCGGTGCAAAAAAGACCCCATGGATCATTGGCGGTATTTGTGTTTTGGCCTTAGGCGGGTTTGGAGCAGCGCTCTCCACCGCACTGATGGCTAGTTACCTCATGCTAGGAATTCTTTGCGCTGCAGTGGCTTTCTTCTTAATTGGGATTGGGGTGAGTATTAGCGGTACATCTCTTTTGGCTCTTCTAGCAAAGGGCGTGAACGATGAGCGCCGCGCAGCAGCAGCAACCATTGTTTGGCTCATGATGATTTTTGGCTTTGCCTTTACTAGCATCATGGCTGGTAAATTCTTAGACCCCTACGAGCCATATAAGGTAGTTGTGATCTCGGGCGTTATCTCCACGATTGCCGTATTGGTTGTATTGGCGGCCCTTTATCGGCTAGAGACCCCTGAATTGCAAAACAGCCATGCGCGTTCAGAACGTAAAACGCCATTCCGTCAAGCATTGGCTGAAGTGTGGGCGGATGCCGATGCACGTCGCTTTTCCATCTTTATCTTTATTTCGATGTTTGCTTTTAGCTCACAAGATTTAATCCTCGAGCCGTTTGCTGGCATTGTCTTCGGCTATAGCCTTGGTGAGACAACTAGCCTATCTGGAGTGCAACACTCTGGCGTATTGATGGGTATGCTGCTGGTTGCCATTTGTGGCTCAAGTCGATTACGGGCGTATTGCGGATCATTGCGCCTGTGGATGATTTACGGCTGCATTGCTTCCGGCATCGCGATGTTTGGACTGGCTGTTGGCAGCATGGTTGGACCCGAGTGGCCGTTGAGTTTTAACGTCTTTCTGTTAGGCCTTGCCAATGGCGCATTTTCAATCGCTGCTATTGCCTCGATGATGCGCTTGGCGGTTGCTGGTGGCGCCGGAAAAGAGGGCGTTCGCATTGGGCTCTGGGGCGGGGCGCAAGCCATTGCCTTTGGTGTCGGCGGACTGCTCGGCGCAGCTGCCAGCGATGTTGCGAGAACCCTGATGGAGAGCCAATCCCTTGCCTACGCCAGTGTATTCAGTATTGAATCCGGATTATTTATCGCATCAGCCTATTTAGCTTCGAAAGTGGAGAAGTGATTATGCAAACAAACCAAGAAGGCCTTATTTATGACGTCGTTGTTGTTGGTGGCGGCCCAGCGGGCGCAACAGCAGCAGAGACCTTGGCCAAAAAAGGCAAGAAAGTCTTGTTACTGGATCGACGGGGGCGCATCAAGCCCTGTGGTGGCGCGATACCGCCCCGCTTGATTAAGGATTTTGCGATTCCGGATGAGTTGCTGGTTGCTCGGTCAACCTCGGCGCGCATGATTTCGCCAGCCGGTAAGAAAGTCGACATCCAGATTGAGAATGGCTTTGTCGGCATGGTCGACCGTTCGCAATTTGATGAATGGTTACGTAATCGCGCGGTGCAACATGGCGCGGAGCGTCGTGATGGTATTTTTGAGAAGTTAACGCGGGAAGGCGACTTGGCGCGCATTCACTTTAAGGTGCGCGATAACAAATCCACTGCCGAAGGCGTAATGGATAGCATCCTGGCAAGGGCGGTGATTGGTGCTGACGGTGCTAAATCGCAAGTAGGCCGCAGTGCCGGCGTGAAGGGATGCGCGGAAGCCAATTATGTCTTTGCCTACCATGAGATTGTGAAGACACCCGCAGTTAAGCCTGATTCGTACAACCCTGAACGCTGCGATGTGTTTTACCAAAAACCCCTGTCCCCTGATTTTTATGGCTGGGTATTTCCCCACGGCGATACCTTGAGCATTGGTACGGGCAGTGCGGATAAAGGTTTCTCACTGCGCCATGCCGTTGGTAAGCTCCGTAAAGAAATCGGCCTTGAAAATGCCGAGCTCGTCCGCCATGAGGGCGCGCCTTTGCCGATGAAGCCGCTCAAAAAATGGGATGACGGCAAGCAGGTAGTGCTTGCAGGTGACGCGGCTGGAGTCGTGGCCCCCGCATCCGGTGAAGGCATTTACTACGCCATGCTCGGCGGTCAATTGGCTGGTGAATCGGTCATGGAATTTTTAG
>CAMEXM010000053.1 GCA_945947155.1 Polynucleobacter meluiroseus
CGGCGGCGTTATCGTCACCATTTTCTCTGGGCGCTTCACCTGGGCCAAGCTTAAATTGGTGGCTTTGGACACCACCAAAATTAGCGCAATCATGATGTTCATTTTGATCTGCGCACAAGTATTTGCCTTGTCATTCCGCGGCCTAAATGGCGAGGAACTCATTGCAGGCATGTTTGAGGTCATTCCAGGCGGCGTCAATAGCGATATTTGGTTTATGTTGCTACTGATTTTTATTCTGGGTTTCTTCATAGAGTGGATCGAAATTAGTTACATTGCTGTCCCACTATTTTTACCTGTACTCATAGCGCAAGGCGCAGATCCCGTTTGGATTGCGATGATGATTACCGTTTGTTTGCAGTCTTCATTCTTAACACCGCCATTCGGCTGGGCTCTGTTCTATTTAAAAGGAGTAGCGCCACCGGAAGTGAAGATTAAGCATTTATACAAAGGCGTAGTACCATTTGTATGTATGCAGGGCGTCGCCTTATTCATCGTATTTTATTACCCACAGATTTCTTTGTGGCTGCCTAAGGCAATTGGCTGGTGATGTAATACTACTGCTGTACAGCATCAAGAAGATCAGGATCGCATTGCGATCCTGATTTCTTTTAAGGGGCGGTAAAGCCGAACTCTACTTACACTCGCATTACTTTTCTTGAGAGCCAAACAAAATAGTATGTACTGCCGTATCTCCAAGCGATTGATTTAATCCAAGCACAATCAAATAAGGCCAGAGGATGAGCAAATACATGATTGATAAGGCGGCAATATATATTGGGTCACCGTGTCCAAATGAAGATAGGGACTCTAAAAATGATTTGCTATGAAAAAGTCCATTAATTCCAGCCTCGGTAAAACTCAGTGCAAGCACAATACCAAGGTAGACTATGGAGTGCCAAAAAATGGATTTAATCAGACCGCGCCTGGCATCTACTTTTAATGGATAGATCGCCTTACCAATCATCATGAATTTAGCGCATAAACCCGCTTTAATGATGGCAAGTCCAAATGGAGTTATTGGAATTGCCGCTTCGCGCAGTAGCGCAAACGAAAAAAAAGCAATAGCACAGAACCACGCAGCAAAATACAGAGCTAGAAGTGAGGCTTGAATAAACTCATCCTTGATCCGGTGACGAAGACCTTCTTTCACTTCTTTTGCGGGGGGATTTGGGCTATTCATCGCTGAATTGTAACGATCTTCAGGCCGATCACTTGCTTTGATTTATTCCGGCGTCTTTCATGATGAGTTTGGGGTCTGTCCCAAGGGAAGTTGGATGCGTAGCCCCCACTATAGTAAACATGCCCCTTTTACCAAAAATGAGGGCGCCCTCATTTACGTCAAAGTAGGGCATTTGGCTTAATCATATTGGCTACTAGGGGCAGTTTTTGGATTAGCCATTATTCGTTTGGGTGGGCCGCCCTCAAAGTGTATGATTTGAGCCATGCAAACCGGCTTCAACCTATCCCAGCCAGCACCTACTGGCCAGCACATTATTCAGGTTGTCCGCAATTGGGGTCCGGTGGGCGGTATGGAATCCTACGTGTGGCATTTAAGCCATGCTTTGGCACTACTCAATTACCGCATTACGATTGTTTGTGAAAAATCCCATGAAGCCAGGGCTGCCAGCAATATTGAGGTAATTGAAACGGGTTCCTTGCCACCAAAGCCACGTTGGATTTTGTATTGGCGTTTTGCACGCAAAGTGGAGGCAGTGGTTCAATCGATTCTGAGCCGAGGTCAGTGCATCGTCCATAGCCACGAGCGCTCTATTAGCCATGATCTAACAACCTTCCATTCCATGCCTTTTGCTGGAGTAAAAGACAGATCCATTTGGCGTCGGCTGTCGATTCGGGTATGGGCCTATTTACGCATGGAGGCGCGTGAACTTGGCGCGCCACCGAACCCGTCCGTTTGTATTGTTCCCGTGTCTGCAGTCATTGCCAAGGCGATTTCGAAGCATTACCCTTCGGTGGTGAATCAAATCGCATCTCCGATTTCGCCGGGCGTCATGGCAATGCCACAACGGCCGCAGCGCATCGTCCCCGAAGATGGTGGAACAATTGGCTTTATTGGAAAAGAGTGGGGCCGTAAGGGCTTTATTCTTTTTATACAAATAGCAACCCAGTTGCAATTGCGTCGCCCCAATTTACGGGTTTTGGTGTTGGGTCCAGAAGAAGCGGAAGTGGAACACCTCTGCCAAGATTACCCTGTAGCAATCGAGTTTCTAGGCTGGCAACCAAGCACGCAGTTTTTTCAAGAGTTGGACTTGCTCATTCACCCAGCCTCAAGCGAGGCCTATGGCATGGTCATTGCTGAGGCCATGGCGTGTCAGGTGCCGGTATTGGTATCGGATGCCTGCGGAGCTGCAGTCGATGTATCCGCAAATCACGGAACGGTTCTTTCCCTGCATGATTCGATTAGTCAATGGGTGCAAGCCGGAGATGCATTGCTCTGTAGTAAACAGTCCAACGCTGGATATTTGCGGCCATGGGCGCAGGTTGCTGCAGAATACGAAACGCAATACCAACACATTTCATTCAAAAAATACCAGAACACCACAACACCATGAAATACAACGTACAGCTGACTTTTCAATACGGTCTCACTATATTTTTGAGCGCATTTTTACTGTTTCAGGTTCAGCCCCTGATTGGAAAAATGATCTTGCCATGGTTTGGCGGCTCAGCATCCGTTTGGACAACCTGCATGCTGTTTTTCCAGGCCATATTATTGTTCGGTTATATCTATTCGCATTGGATTGTGAAGGCGCTCAGCCCCTATCGCCAGAGCATGTTGCACATCGCATTGCTTTTGATTAGTTTGTCATTGCTGCCGTTGGCCGCCAGCGAGTCGTGGAAGCCTACTGGCAGTGAAAATCCTACCCTGCAAATCCTGGGCCTTTTGTTTGTTTCCATTGGGCTGCCTTACTTTGTTCTTTCAACAACCGGCCCTCTGATACAGGCTTGGTTTGCGCGTGAGCGGACGGGCGGTGTTCCCTATCGCTTGTTTGCCCTGTCTAATTTTGGATCCATGCTAGCTTTACTGGCCTATCCCATTGCCTTTGAGCCTATGCTGCCAACCCAGTGGCAATCGTATTGTTGGTCTAGCTTGTATGCCATCTTTGTGCTGACCTGTGGCATTTTGGCATGGCGCAATCGCAATAGCATTGCGCTTGTTGCGGTAGAAAAAGAACCGGTACCTGCCCCAACTGCACTCCATTTACTGACGTGGATACTCTTGGCAGCATGCCCTTCGATTCTGATGGTGGCCGATACCAGCTTTTTAACTGAAAACATTGCGCCTGTTCCGATGATCTGGGTTGCCCCTTTGGCGCTGTACCTCTTGTCCTTCATTATTTGCTTTGAGGGTAGCGGTTGGTATCAACGTAAGTTCTTCTTGCCCTTATTGGTAGTTTCGCTCTTCATTCTGGCTTATTTGCCAACCTTGGGCTTAAACGAACTGCCAGTGATGATTTCGACGGGCGTTAATTTGTTTTCATTCTTTGTGGTCTGCATGGTTTGCCATGGCGAGTTGGCGGCCCAGCAGCCGAATTCGCGCTACCTGACTACGTATTACCTCATGCTGGCCGTTGGTGGTGTGATGGGTGGTTTCTTTGTGGGCATTATTGCGCCATATTGGTTTACTGAAAACTACGAACTATCGATTGGTATTGTGCTAACCGGCATCGTCGTTGCTTTCGTTTTTTTATCCAACACGCGTTTTAAAAGCGGGCAATTAAAGGCAGTTACGGCCACTGGAATACTCTCTTTTTTAGTGCTAATTAGTGTGATTCGGATCGATGATCATTCACATGACATTGCTGGTATTGAGCTGAGTCAGCGTAATTTTTATGGCACCTTAAAAGTGTATGTGGATGAGGGCCGTGGTTATAAAACCATGCAGCACGGTCAGATTAGCCATGGCAGTCAGTTTACGGATCCCGCTAAAGCCCAAGACCCGACGACGTATTATGTTCGTGAGAGCGGGGTGGGGCAGGCCATCTTAGTCAAGTCCCAATCGAGTCAGCCCATTAAAGTGGGTGTGGTGGGCTTAGGCGTTGGTACCCTAGCTGGCTATGCACGTAAAGGCGATGTGTATCGCTTTTATGAAATCAATCCCGAAGTAATTGATGCCGCTCAAAAGCACTTTACGTTTTTATCCAATAGTGCCGCAAGCATCGACCATGTTTTAGGTGATGCGCGCTTGCAATTGGAGCAAGAGTCCAATCAGCAATTTGATGTGCTCGTGATCGATGCTTTCTCAGGTGATTCGGTACCGATTCATTTATTGACCAAGGAAGCATTTACCCAATACTTTAGGCATTTAAAGAGCGACGGCATCCTTGCGCTGCACATAACCAATCGCTTTTTAGATTTAAAGCCGGTAGTCAAAACCGCTGCTAATGCCTTTGATCAAGATGTGAAGGTAGTGCGTTTTGCTGCCTCAGAAACCAAGGTAGGCTACCGCTCGGAGTGGGCGCTCGTTAGCAAAGACAAAAAAGCCTTTCGGGATATTCAATTCGTTAATGCGGAAGAAATTGATACTCCAAAAGAGTTTAATTTGTGGCGTGACGATTACAGCAGTCTCTTGTCGATCATCAAATAAACATTTTTTCATTAGAGTTCATCCATATCCATAGTCATTCCTCAATGAATATGCCTACCTCAGACCTTGAATTTGACACCATTATTGTTGGGGCTGGTAGTGCCGGTTGTCTTTTGGCCAACCGCTTATCTGCTGACCCGAGTCACCGTGTCTTATTGCTGGAGGCGGGCGGAGAAGATGATTGGTTTTGGATTAAGGTTCCCGTTGGTTATTTGTTTACGATTAACAATCAGCGAACAGATTGGTGTTTTAAAACAGAAGCTGATCCTGGATTAAATCAACGCTCGATTCATTACGCCAGAGGCAAAGGCATTGGCGGATCATCGTCGATTAATGCGATGATTTACATGCGCGGGCAGGCCAGTGACTATACGCGCTGGTCAGAGCTGACGGGCGACCCAATATGGCAATGGGATACAACTCTGGAGACCTATAAATCACTTGAAGATTATTACGCTGGTGCCAACCCCTGGCACGGCGATGCAGGTGAGATGCGGATTGAGCGACCCCGTGTGCAATGGGACATTCTGGATGCGTGGCGGGAGGCAGCACACGAGCAAGGGATACCTAAGATTGAGGAATTTAATCGCGGCAATAACGAAGGTTGCGCCTACTTTCAGATGACGCAAAAGCGAGGAGAGCGTTGGTCGATGGCCGATGCCTACCTGCATCCCATTCGTGATCGCAAGAACTTAACCATACTGACCAAAGCCCAGGTTTTGCAGTTAAAGCTACGCCCCATTACCGATGCAAGCTTAAATCAACAACGCTATACCCAATCAGCCTGGCACGGCGCTCAAACGGAAGTGTATGGATTGGATTTTTTGCACAAGGGGGTGCGTAAAACAGCCTTAGCTCAGGATCAGATCATCCTCTCTGCTGGATCAGTTGGATCACCCCAGCTGCTGCAGATATCCGGGATCGGGTCCAGGACCCATCTCGATCGTATCGGCGTTAAAACCCAGGTAGAACTTCCCGGCGTTGGTGAAAATCTACAAGACCACCTGCAAATACGTACCGTACACCAGGTTGAGAACTGCAAAACCGTTAATACGCTCTATAAAAACTGGATAACTCGGATTGGCATGGGCCTTGAATATGTTTTCAAGCGTACCGGCCCATTAACCATGCCCCCGTCTACCTTGGGTGCATTTACGAAGAGTGACCCCAATCAAGCCAGTGCCAATATTGAATGGCATGTGCAGCCACTATCGTTACCAAAATTTGGAGAGCCACTGCATCCATTTAATGCCATTACGCCAAGCGTTTGCAATTTACGCCCCAGCTCACGTGGCTCAGTTAGAGCGGTATCTGCCGACCCCCTGCAAGATCCGAAGATTCAGTGTAACTATTTATCTACTGCTGATGACATGGCAGTCGCTGTTGCCAGCCTTAGGCTTACTCGGAACATTATGGCCAGCCCAGCACTCCAGCCATTTAGTCCAAAAGAGGTATTGCCAGGGTTGGATATTCAAAGCGATGCAGACTTAGAGCAGGCAGCACGAAATTTGGGCACCACCATCTTTCATCCGGTCGGTACCTGTGCCATGGGTAAGGTCGACCAATACGGCAAAGCAGAAAATCCCAATACCGTGCTGGACTCAGAATGCCGCGTTAGGGGCGTAGCCCGATTGCGCGTGATTGATGCATCGGCCATGCCCTGCATTACCTCCGGCAATACCAATGCCCCAGTTATGTTGATTGCGGAGACGGTAGCTCGAAAGATGGTGTCTGAGCGGGATTAAACAATGAAAAAAGGCCCAGGAGTATCTAGGCCTTGCATAACATTCAGTATTTTTTGGCTCCTCGACCTGGGCTCGAACCAGGGACCTACGGATTAACAGTCCGGCGCTCTACCGACTGAGCTATCGAGGAATTGCGTAAGCCAATATCATACAACATCTTCTATTTTTGCCTTAAATATGAGCCATATCGACCTGCGTGTAATGCTGTACCTGATGTTAGCTGCCTTGCTCTGGGCGGGCAATGCCGTGGTGGGTCGATTACTGGTCGGGGAAATATCCCCCTTGTTGCTTAGTACCGTACGGTGCTTGGTGGCCATTGCAGTATTATTACCATTTGGCGTATCGATTTTGAAAGCCAACAGCGCGCTCTGGGCGAATAAGAAACGCTTTCTCTTGCTCGGCTTATTTGGTGTGGGCGGCTACAACATGCTGCTCTACCTGGCGATTCAAACATCAACCCCTATTAATGTGACCTTGATCGGGGCCAGCATGCCCATTTGGATGTTGTTAATCGGCTCCTTGTTTTTTGGTAAACGGCCGAACGGCTACCAAGTTATCGGGGCCTTGATTTCTATTTTGGGGGTATGCGTCGTTCTCTCGAGAGGGGATTGGCTAGCTATATTGCAAGTCCAGTTTGTATACGGCGACTTACTGATGGTTTTGGCTACCATTCTTTGGGCGTTTTACAGCTGGATGCTGACAAAACCGGGAAGTAGTTCTGAGCGAAGCTGGCCTTGGCATGCCTTCTTACTCGCCCAAGTTTTATTTGGCTTAATGTGGTCTTCTGCGTTTACCGTAATCGAGTGGCAGGCCGGTTACATGCATTTTGAGCCCAGTTTTGTGATGTGCGTACTTATTCTGTATGTGGCCATTGGGCCATCTTTGATTGCATACCGCTGTTGGGGCCTGGGCGTTGCCAAAGCAGGGCCAACGGTAGCTGCTTTCTTTACTAATTTCATACCCCTGTTTACTGCCATTCTCTCAACCTTGATTTTGGGGGAGTACCCTAAAGGATTTCATGGACTCGCTTTTTTATTGATTGTGATCGGAATTGGTATGTCGGTAACATTAAAACCAAAAGAGCGTCTTTCGAACTAATATAGCAATATGAAAACCAGTAAAAAAAACGCGGTACGTATTCCTAAAATATTAACAATTGCCGGCTCGGATAGCGGCGGTGGAGCAGGTCTGCAGGCCGACCTCAAGGTGATTACGGCCTTAGGTGGATACGGCATGACGGTGGTGACTGCAATCACTGCGCAAAACACCCTTGGCGTAACGAAAATTCAGGGGATTGATCTGGATGTGATTGAAGCGCAAATTGATGCGGTGGTCAGCGACATTGGCGTGGATGCAGTCAAGATTGGCATGCTGGCTAGTCCCGAAATCGTACACTGCGTTGCTGCGGCATTGCGTCGGCACGCAATCAATATCATCGTCGTTGATCCAGTTCTACGAGCAACCTCGGGCGCAAGCTTGGGCGGCGACGAAACCGCGCATGCCATACGCGAGGCTTTGTTTCCCTTGGCAACGGTGATTACACCCAATATGGAAGAGGCCTCTATTTTGCTTGGCCGGCCCATTCTAGAGCCCGATGATTTCGAGCAAGCTGCAAGGGACTTGATCGCAATGGGCCCAGCTGCGGTATTGATTAAGGGTGGACACCTCAATGCAAAGCATACGCAACTGATGGATTTTTTGATGTGGCAGGAATTCGACAAGGATGGTAAAAAAATCCTGGAACAGAAAAAACTGCTGCATTACCGTGTGAATACACCCAATACCCATGGAACTGGCTGCTCCTTATCTTCAGCGATTGCAAGCTATTTAGCGGATGGCCATGATCTGAGTCATGCCGTCGCAAAAGGAATCGCATATGTTGAGGCGGGATTGGAAGCGGGCGTTTATCTGAGTATTGGCGAAGGCTCGGGACCACTATGGCATATGCATGCGTTTTATCCCACTGCATTGCCCGATGACAAAGAGTCATCCACTTCTTAGTTCGCTGCTTTTTTTAGCTTTTGCTTGCATCATGAGTTGGGTCAGGCGCTTGACTGCAGCCTCTGGATTATCGGACCCCGTAATCGCCCGCACTACTGCCACCGAACCCACGCTTGTTTGAGCTACTGCATGGATTGTGCTTTCATCAATGCCGCCAATCCCAACCAGGGGATAGTGGCGCATGAGTTGTGCATATTTGCTTAGCCGCCCAAGTCCTTGGGGTGCCGTTGGCATTTGCTTTAACTGCGTTGGAAAGACGGCGCCCATGGCAATGTAACTGGGCAAGAATGAATCGGCATAAACCATTTCTGCATAGCCGTGGGTACTCAAGCCTAAACGCAAGCCCGCTTTTCGAATCGCATCTAAATCAGCCAGGGCTAGATCTTCTTGACCCAAGTGCACACCATAGGCACCCGCATCGATGGCTTCACGCCAATAGTCGTTAATAAACAGAAGGGTTTTACTACCTTGGACAGCAGCCACGGCGGCATTGATTTCTGCAATCAGGCGTCCGCGATCAAGAGCGCCTTCCACTTTATAGCGCAACTGAACGGTAGGCACTTCGGCATCGACCATGCGCTTAACCCACTCGGCATTGGGTAATACTGCATACAACCCAAGTGCGTGAGGGCATTGGGGGAAGGCGCTGGCATGCGATTGATGCGGTGTTGGCATCAAGTCAAAGTAGTCTGGCAGGCTTGGCCAACTGGCCGGATTAAAGCCGCCCGCATGATGCGCCATGCGCGACCATGCCTTTCCTAAAACCTGCGCATCAGCTTCAATAAAGCCCATCTGGATTGCAGCCAGAGCGCCAGCCAGTTCGTAATGATCGCCAGCATGCGTATTGTCTACTGCGGGAGGCAGCTGATGAATGCTGGAGTCAGGAACGGGAATGGCAAGATCATCTTGCTGATGACAAACAACAATCTGCTCAGCGAGATCGCGGATCAAGCTCATGAAGTCTGATGCCAAAACGGCGTGCCAACCAAGGGGGTGCTGGCTTGCGCTGAACTTTGCGCCTGCATCGCACCGGATAAGTAGGCTGCCCGACCAGCATCAACGGCTTTTGCAAACGCAGTGGCCATCGCCACTGGATTATCGGCTAAGGCTACAGCCGTGTTGAGTAACACACCATCAAAACCCCATTCCATAACAGTGCAAGCATGCGATGGCAAGCCGAGGCCAGCATCGACTAAGAGCGGTACCTGCAGGCGTTCACGTAAGAGTTTCATGGCATACGGATTCAGTGGACCCTGTCCCGTGCCAATCGGCGCCGCCCACGGCATCACGGCTTGGCAACCAACGTCCACTAGGCGCTGACAAAGGATTAAATCCTCGGTGCAGTAAGGCAAGACCTTGAAGCCATCGTTAATCAGGGTTTCTGCAGTTTGTACTAAACGCAAGGTATCAGGCTGCAGCGTGTAATCATCCCCAATTAATTCGAGTTTGATCCAGTCAGTCTCGAATACTTCGCGGGCCATTTGGGCTGTTGTAATCGCTTCTTGCGGGCTGTGGCAGCCAGCCGTATTCGGTAATACGGGGACAGCCATTTTTTTAAGTAAATCCCAAAATCCACTGTGCGACTCGGCGATGGATGTGCCTTGACGTCGCAAGCTAACAGTAATCATTCCTGGCTGAGCCAGTGCAACCGCATTTTCCAAAATTTGCGGCGATGGATAACGCGAGGTACCGAGCAGTAAGCGACTCGCAAAGGTCTCGCCATACAGAACCAATGCATCGCTAGTAGAAAGTGGAAATGAAGTCGTCATGGGAACAGGTTCGTTATCGAGAGCGGATTAACCGCCGGTTACCGGAGCGATGATTTCAACCTGATCGTTTTCGTGCAGAACATATTCTGCATGGCGTGTCTTGGGTACAAATTGCAAATTTACGGCAACGGCATAGGGCGGCCTCGCCTCAATCATCGTCAAGAGGTCGGTAATGCGACTATTCGCTGGAAGGTCGCGCGGAATTTGATTGGCTATGATGCGCATGCAATAAGTTCACTCTGGGAGTCATGCGTCACCCTTAAATTAAGGCGCTTGGCCAATGAACTGCTGGCAGATGACTGGTCTACTGTGAAAGTATGCAATAACTCGATTGCGCAATCCATGACTGCAGGTGCAATTAAGAAACCATGCCGATACAAACCATTAATTAACATCAGTCCAGGCTTGGCAATTCGGATCTCGGGTAAATTGTCTTTGAGGGTGGGGCGGCATTGCGTACTCATCTCTAAAATACGCGCCTCTGCAAAACCGCTGTGCACGGTATAGACTGCACTCAGTAACTCCATCGCAGAGCGAACGCTGGTGGGCGACAAGTCTTCGGATTCGATTTCAGTGGCACCAACCACGTACATGTCATCCTCTTTGGGGGCAATGTAAATCGGGTAACGTGGATGAATCAGTCGGGTAGGGCGCTTGAGTTTGACTTCGGGTGCATGCAACCGAATGACCTCGCCCCGAATGCCGCGCAAGGGATTAGACCCCCATGCCTCTTTTGCGCCTAGACCACGGCAATCAATCACCCAGTCATGCTTGCCTTGGCGGTGCAAATCATCTGGGTCGATTGCGTGATTCCAATGCAGCCCCACGTGCATGGTACCTAGCGCATGCAGTAAGGAGACCAGCAATTGCCGATTATCCAGTTGACCTTCGTGCGGCAAAAACAAGCCCTGATGAAAGCGATCGGCTAAGCTGGGCTCAAGCCCTTCTAAGGAATGGCGATCCAGCTGCTGTGGTTGCTCTAGCGAATACGTAGATGCGACTGCTTGCTGACTCTCTCGGCAGTTACGGACCAGTTGCGCGGTGAGGCGTTTGGCTTCGATGGCATCCTGTTGATGCCAAACAAAGACGGTTCCTTCTTGCTGAAAAAAAACAGGAAGGTGAAGTTCAGCAGTAAAAGCTTGCCAGCGCGGCAAGCTGTACATGCCCATTTGCACCACATTGGCTTCCGTAATGGCAGATTCTGCAAGAGGAGCCAGCATCGCCGCTGCAATGGTTGCAGCGGCATGCTCGCCATCCACTCCGCCGCGATCATAGAGCGATACCTGAGCGCCCCCTTTTGCTAGGGCGTAGGCCATCATCCGGCCCATTAGGCCAGCCCCGACGACGGCTATTCGCTTGCCAGCAAAAGATGGACTCTGTTCAACGAGCATGGTGTCTAAAGCCAATACCTTATTGGTAAATCTCGCTGCCGCGTTTGCGGAACTCAATCGACTTCTCTTCCATGCCCTTGACTGCCTCCACTACTTTCGGATTGCCATCGGCATCTAAGGTGGCAGCGTAGTCACGTACCTCTTGAGTGATCTTCATCGAGCAGAACTTCGGTCCACACATCGAGCAGAAGTGGGCAATCTTGGCGCCTTCCGCAGGCAGTGTCGCGTCGTGGTACTCGCGTGCGCGCTCAGGATCAAGACCAAGGTTAAATTGGTCTTCCCAGCGGAACTCAAAGCGCGCCTTGGATAGCGCGTTGTCGCGCACTTGGGCGCCCGGCAAGCCTTTGGCTAAATCGGCGCCGTGGGCAGCAATTTTGTAGGTAATGATGCCAGTGCGTACATCTTCTTTATCTGGCAAACCCAAATGCTCTTTCGGTGTGACGTAGCACAGCATGGCAGTACCGTACCAACCAATTTGCGCTGCGCCAATGCCGCTCGTAATGTGGTCATAGCCAGGAGCGATATCCGTGATCAGTGGTCCTAATGTATAGAAGGGCGCCTCTAAGCAATGCTTGAGCTCTTCGGTCATGTTCTCTTCAATGCGCTGCATTGGCACATGGCCTGGGCCTTCAATCATCACCTGAACATCGTGCTTCCAGGCCTTGGCAGTGAGTTCACCCAAAGTATGCAATTCACCAAACTGCGCTGCGTCATTCGAATCGGCAATGCACCCGGGTCGTAATCCATCGCCTAAGCTAAAGGACACGTCATACGCTTTCATGATCTCGCAAATTTCATCGAACTTGGTATAGAGGAAATTCTCTTTGTGGTGGGCCAAGCACCACTTCGCCATGATGGAGCCGCCGCGCGACACAATGCCAGTGATGCGATCGGCTGTGAGCGGTACATAACGGAGTAATACGCCCGCATGAATGGTGAAGTAATCAACGCCTTGCTCGGCTTGCTCTACTAAGGTGTCACGGAACATTTCCCAGGTGAGGTCTTCGGCGATGCCGCCGGTTTTATCGAGGGCTTGGTAAATGGGTACCGTGCCGATTGGTACTGGTGAATTTCGAATGATCCATTCACGGGTCTCGTGGATGTGTTTACCCGTAGAGAGGTCCATGATGGTGTCCGCACCCCAGCGAATCGACCACACCATTTTTTCTACTTCTTCATTGATGGATGAGGTTACTGCCGAGTTGCCCAAATTGCCATTGATCTTGACTCGGAAGTTACGGCCAATAATCATCGGCTCTAATTCGGGGTGATTGATGTTGGCTGGAATAATGGCACGACCTGCAGCAATTTCTTGGCGCACAAATTCAGGGGTAACGATCTCGGGTAGGTTCGCGCCATAGCTTGTACCCGGATGCTGTTTAAGCAATTGGGTGTAACGGGGATCCTTGCGTAATTGCTCGAGGCCCATGGACTCACGCAGGGCAACGTATTCCATCTCGGGCGTAATGATTCCTTTTCGGGCGTAATGCATTTGACTCACATTGGCACCAGTCTTAGCAACGCGGGGCGCTCCAATGTGGGCAAAGCGCAGGTGCTGGGTTGCTGCATCGATGGAGCGTGCTACACCATACTCGGAAGTAGGGCCAGCCAGTTGCTCTGTATCACCCCGCTGCGCAATCCAATCGGCGCGTAGTTTAGGTAAGCCTTTTTCTAGGTTAATCACGATATCCGGATCACTATAAGGGCCGGAGGTATCGTA
>CAMEXM010000054.1 GCA_945947155.1 Polynucleobacter meluiroseus
TGCGTGCTGACCCAGCCCAGCAGCGCGAGCATAACAAAGCTCATCGCAAACGATACCAATAAACGCTTACGAATGTGATTGCGTTTATAGTGACCCAGTTCGTGCGCAAGTACTGCCTCTACTTCGCCTGGATTTAGTTTCTCAATCAAGGTATCAAAGAAAACAATGCGTTTGGCTTTGCCGATACCAGTGAAGTAGGCATTGCCATGGGCGCTGCGTTTACTGCCATCCATAACAAACAATCCTTGGCTGGCAAAATCACAGCGCTTAAGCAGGCCCTCGATTTGGGTTTTCAGCGGACCTTCTTCCAAGACTTTAAATTTATTAAACAAGGGCGCAATAAACGTAGGAAAGAGCCAAAGCAGCAGGGCATTAAACACGGTCCATACCGCCCAAGCCCACAGCCACCAGAGGCTACCTGCTTCTGCCATTAGACTCAAAATAACCCACAGCAAAGGCAGGCCTAAGGCCGCACCAAGCGCAACACCTTTTGCCATATCCAAAATAAAAAGTTTCGGCGTCATGCGATTAAATCCGTACGCCGCTTCAATGCCAAACTGCTTATGCCAGGTGAAGGGTAGATCCAGAATTCCGGAAATCATAAAGATCGAGCAAAGCAATGCCATTTGTTGGGCGATGCCATTGCCCAGCAGATCGGTTAGCGCTTGATTGAGGTATTCCAAGCCACCCAATAAGGTAAAGGCGATGAGCACAAGTGCACTAAACGCATTTTCGAGCAAACCCAACTTCAACTTGGCGATGGTGTAGTCGGCAGCCTTTTGATGCTCAGCTAAAGTGATGCGCTGAGTAAACTCTTCCGGAACCGTTTCACGGTGGCCAGCAACGTGGCGAATTTGCCGCTGGGCAAGCCAGTGACGCACGCCAAAACTCAAAATAAAAAACAATACGAAAGTGGTTGTAAATAGCATTATTCGATTGTAATTTATATAAAACCCCCACGGGAGTTTGAGCTAAACTCACTGTTTAAGGCCTTTGTACGCATACGATGCGCCCGTTTTTTGCCTGTACGAATGGAGATTATGAAAAATACAATTACCATTGAATTTCTAGAAAAATTTTCAGCCGCTTGGAATAAGCATGATATTGATGCATTGATGTCATTTATGGCAGAGGATTGTATTTTTGAAACCGCTGCAGGAAGCCATGTTTATGGAAATCGATTTACTGGTCATGAACAGGTGAGAAAAGCATTTGAGTCTGCATGGACTCAGTTTCCTGATGCGCAATGGCTTGATGCAACCCATTTTGTCTTCGGAGACAATGGAGTTTCGGAATGGCGATTTTCTGGCACCGATCTCAAGGGCGTCAAGTTTGAAGCCAATGGCATCGACATGTTTACGTTCAGAGATGGCAAAATATTCAAAAAGAATGTCTTTCGAAAGCAAATAATTTCTTAATTGATTTAGAAATGCATAAACACGTAAGCCCCCAAAAAAGAGAATACGATCCGAAGTATGACCCTCTAACAGGAGAGTCTATCGGCGTGAATACCGCTTATTCACCAACGTATTGGGTAGCTACAGCAGGCGAACCGCCTGAAGACGATGGACCCGTTTTGGCTGATGTGGAGGTAGATGTCGTCATTGTTGGCTCAGGGGCGACGGGATTATCGACCGCATTGTATTTAGCAAAAGAGCATGGAATTAAGGCAGTGATCCTAGAGGCAAATCAAGTGGCTTGGGGATGCTCTAGTCGCAATGGTGGGCAGGGCCAAAATGCGAGTGGCCGTTTAAGTCGCTCCCAGTGGATTGAGCGATGGGGTATGGAGACTGCTAAACGCCTCGATGCCGAGATTCGGCTTGGTTTTGAAAATTTCAAAGGATTAACGCGCGAATTTGATTGCGAGGCAACCGATACCGGCCATCTTTATGTGGCCCATCGCCCTGAAAAAATGGATTACTTGAGGCGGGAGGCCGAGGTTCGCCGCACTATTTTTGGATACGACACGCAGATCCTGTCCCGCGAAGAAATCAAAGCGCGTTATTGCGACGATCATGACGCTCACGGCGCTTTGCTTGAGAGTGAGGGCGTTGGTATTCACCCCCTTAAGTTTAATTTTGGTTTAATGCGCAAAGCGCGCGCCTTGGGTGTGCGTATTCATACATCTTCTCCAGTCTTTCGCTCGGAGACTCAAAATGGAATGAATATTCTGCATACTCCTGGCGGCATAGTGCGAGCAAAGCGTGTGGCTTTTTGTACGGGGGGATACATTGAACAAAAAGTTGAGTCCACCATCAAAAACAAAATTCTCCCCATTTTGTCTAACTCCGTGGTGACAAGGCCGCTTAGTCCAGAAGAGATTGAAGCAACCGGCTTTAAGTCCAATATTTTTATTACCGACACGCGCACATTGCGTTTTTATTACCGCTTGTTAAAAGATAATCGCCTTCAAATTGGAAGTCGGAGTGCTGTAAGCGGGCGTGACGCAGAGGGTGCGGCCCACCTTACGTTATTAACCGATGGCATTGCTCGAAAATTTCCTGCTATCGCCAATATTCCAATTGAGTATTCGTGGTGGGGGTGGGTGGATGTTAGTCACGATATGATGCCGAGAATTGTGCGGCCTGATCCTGATCGGGCGCTATGGTACGCCCTCGGATATGGTGGGAATGGGGTATCTTTTTCAACGTGGGCAGGGAAAAGATTGGCCGAGCGGATTGCTGGTAAGGATGCAGAAAACCCCGTATTTAGTTTGCCCATTTATGCTACTCCGCTGGAGTATCCCAATTTATTTGGTGTTATTAAATCTGCTTTGTTGGCGCCGTTTAGACGATTAGGCCAGCATATTTTGTATAAGTGGTATTGGTTACGAGATGAAAAAATCTAATTGCAAGCCCATACCGTTTAGGTACCCTTTTTTAATTAAATAGAAAGAACATTATTTTTGCAGGCGAACATTTAATTTGGTTGGATATGGAGATGTCTGGATTAAAGCCGGACAGCGATCGCATTTTAGAGATCGCGATGATTGTGACCGATGCCAATCTCAATACCATTGCCACAGCCCCAGTTTGGGTGGTTCATCAAGACGATGCCGTGTTAGATGGCATGGATGCATGGAACAAAGGCACTCACAGTAAATCGGGTCTGATTGATCGTGTGAAAGCTTCAACATTGAATGAGCTTGAGGTAGAACAAGCCTGCATTGCTTTTTTAAAGCAGTACGTTAAGGCAGGCATTTCGCCGATGTGCGGTAATTCCATTTGCCAGGATCGCCGCTTTATGGCGCGCTACATGCCCAAGTTAGAGGCTTATTTTCATTACCGCAACGTGGATGTGTCCACCATTAAGGAGCTGGCTCGCCGCTGGCAGCCTGAGATCATGAAGGGCTTCGTCAAAAAGCAGGCACATACCGCTTTAGCCGATATCGAAGAGTCGATTGAGGAGCTGCGCTATTACCGTAATACGTTTTTTATTCCCGTCGTAGCTGCAACGCCACCTCCAATCGCCGCAAACTAAGGGCGTGGCTTGATCGCACTTTTCGGCCTAAAAACCGAGATGATGTCCGGATTGGCCTCAATGTAGGGGCCGCCAATCAAATCAATGCAGTAGGGCACGGAAGCAAAGATACCTGCAACGATAACTTTCCCATCCCTATCTTTTAGTCCTTCCAGAATTTCCCGGATGGATTTTGGCTGTCCAGGCAGATTGATGATCAATGCTGCATGCCCCTCAATTTCACGCAATACAGCCACTTGCCTAGATAAAATAGCAGTTGGTACAAAGCGCAGGCTAATTTGACGCATTTGCTCTCCAAAGCCAGGCATTTCTCGGGTTCCCGCTTCCAAAGTTGCCTCTGGAGTAACATCCCGTCGTCCAGGACCAGTTCCGCCGGTGGTGAGGACGACGTCACAGCCCAGCTCATCTACGAGCTCAATCAGGGTCTCTGTAATCGTCTCAGCATCGTCTGGGATTAACCGTTCATGGGTACTGAGCGGGGAGGTGATTGCCAGTCCGAGCCAGTTTTTTAGGGCTGGTATGCCTTCATCCTGGTAGGTGCCCGCACTGGCTCGATCGGAGATGGATACCAGACCAATCCGCACTTCATTGGGATTACTGCGTTCAGGAATTTCTGTATGCTTCATGACTCTATTCTAGCTATCATTGAGGCATGTTTACATATACCCCCAATCAATTCAAAGTCATTGTCGAATTTATGCTCTCCGAGGCCCGCAAATTGGGCGCCTCAGACGCCGCGGTTGAGATTTCTGAGGGTCAAGGCCTCTCGGTGACGGTTCGCAAGGGGGCCGTCGAAACCATTGAGCAAAGTCTGGATAAGCAAATCGGCTTGAGTGTGTACCTTGGCCAGCGCCGCGGCAATGCCAGTACCAGTGATTTTTCACCGGATTCCTTGCGTAAAACCGTCGAGGCTGCATTTCACATTGCGCGCCATACCGCCGAAGACGATTGTGCCGGCCTGCCCGATCCAGATCTCTTGGAAAAAAAGCCCAAAAATTTAGACCTCTTTCATCCGTGGATGATTGAATCAGAGGAGGCAATTGCCTTGGCTCAGCGTGCCGAGGCCGCTGCATTTGCAGTTAGTTCGCAAATTAAGAATAGCGACGGCGCCTCAGTATCGGCGCACCATGCGCATTTTATGATGGGCACCAGTAACGGCTTTATGGGCGGTTATCCCTACTCGCGGCATTTTATTTCCTGCGCACCGATTGCGAGTGGCGGTAGAAAAAAATCCGCCATGCAGCGTGACGATTGGTATTCCAGTTCACGCATGGCCCAAGATCTAGCAAAACCAGGGGATATTGGCCGTTATGCGGCGCAGCGTGCTTTATCCCGCTTAAATGCCAAATCACTCAGCACGCGCCGCTGCCCTGTCATTTTTGAGGCTCCACTCGCTGCAGGCTTGCTAGGCTCCTTAGTGCAAGCCGTTTCAGGGGGCGCTCTGTACCGCCGCTCGAGTTTCTTACTGGATAGTCTTGGTAAACCAGTATTACCAGCCCACATCAATTTGATTGAGAACCCGCACCTCAAGGGGTTAACGGGCAGTTCGCCATTTGATGAAGAGGGTGTCAAGACCCACGCACGTAGTGTGGTCTCAAAGGGAATTTTAGAGGACTACTTCCTATCAAGCTACTCCGCCCGTAAGCTGGGCATGAAAACCACCGGCAATGCAGGGGGATCGCATCATCTGAATCTGAGCAGTTCCAGAACGCCCAAAGGCGGTTTACCGGCCTTGCTGCGGGAAATGGGCACAGGTTTACTCGTCACTGAGTTAATGGGTCAGGGCGTAAATTACGTCACCGGCGATTACTCGCGCGGTGCTTTTGGCTACTGGGTCGAGGGCGGGGAGATACAGTACCCCGTTGAAGAAATTACCATTGCCGGAAACGTGCGGGACATGCTGATGAACATTGAACTGATTGGTAGTGATGTTTTGGTTCGCGGCACCAAAGAAGTGGGTTCGATCCTGATTGGGTCGATGACGATTGGCGGTAAATAAGACCACTTCACTTTAGTTAATCTATTTATCCATTACAGGCACTGAAAGGACCTTCATGGAACGCAGATCATTCTTAAAAAAAGCAACGATCGCAACGGGCGTGGGCAGCGTCAGTTTGGCGGCGCCAGCCATTGCTCAGTCACAGCCTACTCTCAATTGGCGGCTTGTCTCGAGTTTTCCGAAGTCGCTGGATAATTTGTATGGCACGTCCGAGATTTTTGCAAATCTACTTCGCAAAGCAACCGATGGAAAGTTCAACATCAAGGTATTTGCTGCCGGTGAAATCGTCCCACCCTTGCAAGTACAGGATGCGGTACAAAATGGCACGGTCGAGGTAGGCCATACTGCGGGATATTATTCCTTAGGTAAAGACAGCGCCTTTATATTTGATACTGCCGCCCCCTTTGGTTTGACTGCACGCCAGCAAAATGCGTGGATGTTGCATGGCAATGGCATGAAGTTAATGCGCGAGCTCTATGCTTCCTACAATATTGTGAACTTCATGGGCGGCCAAACTGGAACCCAAATGGGCGGCTGGTTTCGGAAAGAAATTAAAACGGTCGCCGATCTAAAGGGCCTGAAATTTCGGATTGCTGGGTTTGCTGGCAACATCCTCTCTAAAATGGGGGTTGTTCCGCAACAGCTGCCCGCTGGAGAGATTTACTCCGCCTTAGAAAAAGGCACCATCGACGCCGCCGAATTTGTTGGTCCCTACGACGACGAAAAACTCGGACTAGCTAAGGTTGCCAAAAACTACTACTACCCTGCGTGGTGGGAGGGTGGTGCATCACTGTCTTTTCTGGTGAATAAAAAGAAGTGGGACGAACTGCCTCCTGCATATCAAGCTGCGTGGGAGGGTGCCTGTTTTCAGGCGCACACCGAGATGTGCGCAAAGTACGATGCCCTAAATCCCCCAGCACTGCAGCGTTTACTGCAAAGCGGCGCAGTATTACGCAAGTTCAATACGCAAATACTCGATGCCTGTTTTACAGCAACGCAAGAGGCGTACGCCGAGGAGTCTGCAAAAAATCCCCGCTTCAAAGCAATTTATGAGGATTATCGGCGCTTTCGTAATATGGAAGCGCAGTGGTTTAACGTGGCTGAACAGGCATTTGCGCAATACAGCTTCAATAAAAAACTGTAGTAATCAAACGCAACACGATCTTAGTTTGACTTACGTTCCAATGTAACAAAGTCAAAATGAATGTTACCCTCGTGTGCGGGGGTACGTTCTAGTTCACGCCATTGTTCTGGGTGGGGTATGGTAAAAAATGTGTCCCCACCGTCAACTGCAATATCAATTTCTGTAATGTAGAGGCGGTCGGCTAAATCAAAGGCCTGGGTAAAGAGTTGCTCTCCGCCGATCACAAAGACCCGCTCAAGATCACTCAAGCGCTTCAGCGCATCACCTAAGGAGCTAGCTAATTCGGCGCCAGTGAGCTGCAGGTCCGGATTGCGGCTCACGACAATATTGCGTCTTCCGGGCAAGGGTCGTCCAATCGATTCCCAAGTCTTGCGACCCATGATGACGGGGTAGCCCATCGTGACCCGCTTAAAGAATTGCAGGTCAGCAGATATTTTCCAAGGCATTTGATTATCGCGGCCGATAACGTGGTTACGGGCGCGAGCCACAATCATGGAGATAGCAGGTTGAGTCATAGTAATGGCATCAATTAAATGGCAACGGGCGCCTTAATGTGGGGATGGCATTCATAACCCACAATTTCAAAGTCCTCAAACGCATAGTCAAATAGTGAGGCAGGCTTACGTTCGATCACGAGTTGCGGAAGGGCAAAGGGCTTACGTGAAAGTTGCAGTTCTACCTGCTCGAGGTGATTGTTGTACAGATGGCAATCCCCCCCCGTCCAAATAAACTCACCCGGCTCTAAGTCACACTGCTGCGCAATCATGTGCGTCAAAAGGGCATAGCTTGCGATATTGAACGGCACTCCCAGAAAGATATCGGCACTGCGTTGATACAGTTGGCAAGATAATTTCCCATCGGCAACATAGAACTGGAAAAAAGCATGGCATGGCGCGAGTGCCATACGCGGAATATCAGCCACATTCCATGCAGAGACAATTAGCCTGCGGGAGTCGGGATTGGTTTTGATGCTATTAACGACTTCACTGATTTGATCGATGTGCTGGCCATTGGGCGCAGGCCATGAGCGCCATTGGTAGCCGTAAATGGGGCCTAATTCGCCATCGGGCGCCGCCCATTCATTCCAAATCGAAACACCGCGCTCATTTAACCAATCGTTATTCGTGCTGCCATTCAGAAACCACAGTAATTCATAGATGATCGATTTGAGGTGTAACTTTTTCGTCGTCACCATCGGGAAACCATCGGCCAGATTAAAGCGCATTTGATACCCAAAAACCGAGAGGGTGCCGGTGCCGGTCCGATCGGATTTTTTAACGCCCTGGCTAAGGACGTGCTGCATAAGTTCGTGGTATTGATGCATTCGTTTTTGTATTCAATCAAATGAGAATAGGTAGAGATTAACCCAATATTACGCAGGCTTGTGCAGGCCAAGTAATTGCTGCAATTTGGGGGAGGTGGTGGTGTATTGCAACTGCACTGGCCGATCCGGAAAAATCGCCTGGGCGGCCGCAAAAGCCGCCAATGCGGCCTCATGAAAGCCCGATAGAATCAATTTCTTCTTACCCGCATAGGTATTGATATCGCCGACTGCAAAAATCCCTGGAATACTGCTTTCAAAGCAGGCGGTATCCACCACAATTTGCTTGCGGGTGAGCGCGAGGCCCCAATCGGCAATCGGCCCTAGTTTGGGGGAGAGACCAAAAAAGACGAACAACGCATCCAGCGGGATGGTTTGGTTATGGCCATCTAAACCCTCGACTTCAAGTGCGGTTAGTTGATCGTCTCTACTGGTGTAGCCAGTCGCTTGCCCAACGCAAAGGGTGATTTTTCCAGCAGCACATAAATCATGAAACCGATCCAGAATATCCTTTTCTGCCTTAAATTCACTGCGGCGATGTACTAGGGTAACGTGCTTGGCAGTGGATGCAAAATGAATCGCCCATTCTAAAGCGGTCTCGTCGCCGCCGCAAATCACGAGGGTGCGCTGATTAAATTGCTCGGGCTCTTCAAGGTGATAGAAGAGTTGCTTATTTTCAAATGCAGCAATGCAATCGAGCGCCAACTTACGTGCTTGAAACGCCCCCACTCCAGCTGCAATAAAAATGACCTTGCTGATAAAGGATTGGCCTGCCGTGGTACTGATAAAAAAACGCGAATCCTGCAATTGCCGTAACTCCATCACTGCTTGACTCAGGTGCATCGGCGGATTAAAAGGGGCAATCTGCCGCAGGAGGTTATGGGTTAACTCACGACCGGTACAAACGGGTATGCCGGGAATATCGTAAATGGGCTTATTGGGGTAGAGTGCGATGCACTGGCCACCTGCTTCAGGCAATGCATCAATGATGTGTGCCTGAATTTCGAGTAAACCTAATTCAAAGGCTTGAAACAAACCGACTGGGCCTGCACCAATAATGAGGGCATCGGTTTCAATTGCCTGCACAGCAACTCCGTTTGGATTGAATGCAATCCATTAGGTTCGCTTTACTTGGCGAGTTGATCTAGTTTGGCGGTAACGTCTTTCCATTCGTCTGCATCGGGAAGGGCGCCCTTCGATTTGGTAATCGATGGCCAGCCCTGAGCAAGATCTAAATTCATTTTGATGAATGCTTGCTGATCGCTGGGCACATCGTCCTCTGCATAAATCGCATTGACCGGACACTCTGGAACGCATACAGCGCAATCGATGCACTCATCGGGGTCAATTACTAAAAAGTTTGGTCCTTCGCGAAAGCAGTCAACCGGGCAGACATCAACGCAGTCGGTATATTTGCAGCGAATACAGGCTTCAGTAACAACGTAGGTCATGGCATTAAACGAGTTGGATAGCGAAAAGGACCAGAAACTAGCAGCCCCCTGGGGGGTGGCATAGCAACTAACGTACAGGCTTATTTTAGCCGAATTGCCTGTATTTCCAAGAAAGCTGTAATTGGCTTGGTGTAAAGTGCCAAGGATGAATACCACCTCCAAACCCAAAATTCTTATCTCCAGAGCTATTTTCCCGGACGCCCTCGCTGAGCTAGAGCAATTCTTTGATGTTGTTTCTAATCAGGCAGATGTCGTTATGACGCCGGAAGTGCTTGCCTCTCAGCTGGCTGGGGTTTCTGCTGCATTGGTAACGGGCAGCGAGCGAATTGATGCCAAAGCCCTGGCGCAGGCCAAAGGCTTGAAGATTATTGCCAATATTTCGGTGGGCTATAACAATTTTGATGTGCCTGCGATGACAGCTGCTGGAGTGATGGCAACAAATACCCCTGATGTGCTCACGGATACAACCGCAGACTTTGGCTTTGGCTTGCTGATGGCGACTGCGCGTCGCGTGACCGAGTCTGAGCGCTGGATTCGGGACGGCAATTGGAATCAGTGGTCGATTATTACCAATCCTTTGGGGATGGATATCCACCACACCACGCTTGGCATTATTGGCATGGGCCGCATCGGCCAAGGCATTGCGAAGCGCGCCTTGGGGTTTGGTATGAAGGTGATTTATCACAATCGCAGTCGTTTGCCAGAGGCGGATGAAAAAGCCTGCCAAGCACGTTACGTGGATAAAGAAACCCTGCTCAAAGAAGCCGATCACGTTATTTTGGTGCTGCCCTATTCGGCTGAGAGTCACCATACGATTGGCGCCAAGGAAATTGCCCTCATGAAGCCCACCGCCACCTTAGTGAATATTGCCCGCGGCGGAATTGTGGATGATGTGGCTCTGGCTGCAGCACTCAAAGCCAAGGCCATCTTTGCAGCTGGCTTGGATGTATTCGAGGGCGAGCCCAAAGTGCATCCGGATTTATTGGCGCTTTCGAATATCGTGCTAGCGCCTCATATTGCAAGTGCAAGCGAGAAAACCCGCAGAGCCATGATTGCGCTTGCTGTTCGCAATGTTCGGGCAGCACTGGCTGGTGATAAGCCACCAAGCTTGATTAATGCAGAGGTATTTGCGAAGTAAGGCAGCGCTGTTGTTAGAAGCGCAGTAGCAAAGCCAACTTAATCGGTTTCGATTTCGTCAGGTAAATCACGCAGGGCGAGTTCAATGCCACCGAACGTATCGGCTACCCAGTTGTAGACTTTGCAGGCAATCCAAAGCAAGCCAAAGCCAAGCAGGGCATTCAGAATTAAAGCCGATACGACGGTAAATCCCGGGATGGATCCGTCGCGCACAAATGCCACAAACAAAGCCAATAAAACGATCGGAACCGAGAAACAAAGGTAAACCAAAACCAAGGTTTTGGCGGTATGCAGGGGGTCTAAATAGACAATTTCTTTTTTTGTGAATTTCATAATTGCTGCAATCTTAAAGCAGTCCCTCAAAAAGCACCACATTTACTAATTCGCCTGCCGCAATATTGCCTTGATCGTGGCCCAAAACAATGAAGCAGTTAGCCTCACTCATCGATCGTAGGATTCCCGCGCCTTGGCTACCGGTTAGCCGAACCTGCGCTCTGCCGTCAAGACCGATTTCTAAAACTCCCCGTTGGTATTCGGTTCTACCGGGCTTTTTACGGATGGCTGCCGATGCGATTGCTTGGGTCAGCGGTGGCCTGAGCTGCGTTGCGCCACTGAGCTGCAATAGTGCAGATTGAACAAATTGATAGAAGGTCACCATGACCGCAACGGGATTACCCGGTAAACCAAAAAATAGGGTGCTATGCGGGGGATCTTGATTGGGAGCCGGTTTGAGGGTGCCAAACGCCATTGGTCTTCCAGGACGCATGGCAATTTTCCAAAAGCCAATGTCCCCTAATTCCTGCATCACTTGCTTGGTGAAGTCGGCTTCGCCAACGGAGACGCCTCCCGAGGAAATAATGACATCCGCTGTTAGGGCTGCCTGCAAAAAGGCAGTCTTTAAGGCAACCGGATCGTCTTGAATGATCCCGCAATCCAGTACTTCGAGGTCCAGGCGATTAAGCAGACCCATTAGGCTATAGCGATTGCTATCGTAAATGCTACCTGAGTCCAATGGTGCTCCAAGCGGGCGCAACTCATTGCCCGAGGAGAGAATGGCCACCCGTAACTTACGTCTGACCGTCAGCGTATTGATGCCGAGTGATGCGGCTAAACCCAAGTCCGACGGCCGCAGAATGCGTCCCGCTGCAATGGCCACAGAGCCTTGTGCTAAATCTTCACCGCGCAAGCGGCGATTCTCTCCACTCGAAACTGCATTCGACTCAAATTGAATACGCTCAAGGCCATCGGCTTCGATGGGCAGTTTCTGCGTCATTTCCTGGAGTATCACGGTATCGCATTGCGCGGGCATCAAAGCCCCCGTCATGATCTTGAGGCATTGCCCTGCTGCGAGGGAGCCAGTAAATGGGGTGCCAGCAAAAACAGTGCCCACAACCATTAGTTGAGTGAGGGGCGCACTACTGAGTTCTATTCCCCGAAAGGCAAATCCATCCATCGCTGAGTTGTCAGCAGCGGGAACGTTAATCGGCGATAACACGTCGCTAGCCAAAATGCGATTGAGGCCTTGATCGAGCGCAACCGATTCGGTCTCGGCGACTGCGCCAGAGTCGAGCAATTGATCAACGAGATTGGAGATGGCCGCACGGGTTTCTTCAACCGTGAGTCCGGTATTGATTAAATGGGGTGCATTGGGCGAGAGGGGTGACGAGCGCATCGTGGGTAATCCTAAATTGGAGTTCAGTTTGAACCTTGTAAGGCCTGCTCTAAGGCCCGCAATTCTTCTGGCGTATTGGTATTTGCAAACGCTGCTGCATTGCTAAAGATGACGGTACTCGAAGGCAGCGTTTCAAACCAGCGATCAATCTTGCGCCCCTCGTGCCCTAAAAAATCCTGTAGAGATTTTTTAACACCACGGCGCATCAGGCAAAAAACCGGCTGCGTCCAGATTACGCCTGATGGATCTGCGCTAGAGGCATATACGACATCGGACTGCGTATTGATCATGACCTCAAGCATCTGCTCGCTTAAATTTAGAGGAAAGACTGGCGAATCACAGGGTACCGACAGGAGGTATTCGGTATTGCAGTGCTCTAAGCCAGCAGCAAAGCCAGCAAGTGGGCCAGCGAAATCGGGGTGATGATCGGCTATGACAGCATGGCCATATTGCGCGTAGTGAGCATGGTTGCGATTGGCATTAATTAGGATGGTTGTCACTTGAGGAGTCAATCGAGTAACTGCATGCTCTATCAACGGCTTTCCCATGAAAGGGACCAAGCCCTTGTCGATGCCACCCATTCGCTGGGCGCGACCGCCCGCCAAAATGAGGCCGGTAATCTCAGCATGCGCAGTCATTAACCACCGATGTAGGACATCTCTACCTTATTAGCCGAACGCCCAAGCCCTACCGTTGCTT
>CAMEXM010000055.1 GCA_945947155.1 Polynucleobacter meluiroseus
AGGGTCAAAAAGAGCAGTTATTAAGCTTGCTCAACGAAACTTCCACCAACCACCAAATTAATGGCGATTTAATCCGCCTAGCGATGCAGCGCAGTGCTGCCATGCAGTCCTTTATTGCCCAGCAAGCCCCAGGTGCCACCTATGGCAGCGACGGCGGCGTGCCTGGATCGGTCGGCGGCGTCTTATCCCGCAAGGTTTAGGGTCTTTAAGGGCCTCTTAAAGGGGCTTCCATGGGGCAAACATTCGTATAATTGGTTTTAAACCAAGGCTCCCATTCGATGCCGCCTCCCAATCAGGTTTTGATGAGTGTTAAATCATTCATGGCGGCAAGGGGTCATTTGCACTACAAGCGATGCCATTCAAAATTTACCGACCCGACGCTGGCGACATTGACCCTAAATACAGTCTAGACAGCCGTTTTCTATACAAAAACCTAGAAAAATTCTTTTCCCCAGGCCCGGTTTCTGCCATCTTCAATACCAAATCGTCCCAGTTACTCCCAGTCAGTGTGGATGCGATCGAGGCACAGACATGCTTTAAGTTCAAGGTAGAGGAGCCCCCTAAAAATGGGATCTACGCGTTCATCAATGACCCTTGTATTTTTGTATCTGGGCTAGAGCTGGGTAAGTTGCAGTTTCCGATGCAGGGATTTAGGCAGCTGGATAACGGATTACTCGCATGCGATATCCCCAAGGCAGTCGATTTAATCCAGCGCCGGGAGGATTTTAGGACGCCAGCCCCTCCCGATAGGGCATTTAAGGCCTTGATTTTCTTTAGCGTCGGTAAGGAAATGATTGCAGACATTATTGATATTTCCGATAAAGGCATTCAATTTGATTTGCGCTTGGGGGCAACCGAGCTGGAGATTGGAACCATTTGGACCAATTGCACTTTAGAGCGATTGCAGACGCGTACCGCCAAGTTCGATCTCATCATTCGAAATGTCAGGCCAAACCTCTTAGAAGAGTCGCGGATACGGGTGGGGTGCGAGCTGCATTTGCCTACGCGCTTGAATTTAAATGAGTTTGCCAGTACCAGGACGGCCATTCAGAGCTCTCGAGTCAACCATCGAATCAATTATTGGTACCAAGATGCCTCGTGGTGTTGATATTATTTGACTAATACAGCACCAGGCGATTTAAGCGACCATTATTGGTGTATGTTCATTGTTTACTTACTAGGAGTTTGAAGCCATGAGTTACGGCGCAATTGAATTAGGTCAACTCAATATCCAAAAAGGCAAGTTTGATGTTGCCTTTGATATTTTGTTTGACTGTGCAGTCAATGATCAAAACGACGATGCCGTTTTCCTGATGACCAAAATGGTGTTTGATGGCAATCTGTCTCCTGAGCACATTGAAAAATTCTACGAACTCCAAAACGGCCATACCAGCTTAGGCAATGGCTACGCGCTCTTTAATGTGGGCTTGATGCACGAGCGCGGTCTTGGCAAGGTAGCTCAAAATTACAAAATTGCGGTTGAGTACTACCAAAAAGCGGTTAAGGAAGAGGTAAAAGACGCGTATTGCAATTTGGGCAATATCCTAGCCCTCGGCTTAGGAATGGAGCATGGGGTCGCAAGAAATGTCGAGATGGGCGTGAAGTTCCTCTCAATCGGCGCTGAGGAGGGAAGCAGGCAGTGTGCCTACACCTTAGGTTCACTCTACGGCAAGGGTGAGTTTATTCCGCTCGACCTTAAAAAATCCTTCTACTATCTCTCGCTAGCCGCGCTTCAAGGCCATGATCAAGCCAAACGGGTGCTGCATATTTTTGTTCACAGCCATAAAGAAAACTACGACGAAGAGATGAGTGCTGCCGAGTTACAGTTTGGCAAGATTCAGAATCTGCGCATGCTGTATAAGTGCCTGTAAGTGAGTTGCAATTACGGCTAATCTAGCTTGATTGGCGTAGTTCCTTAAAGTATTACGTCGACATGGGGAGCAAATCCAGCTCTATACCGCGTCCCAAAGTAGTCCCACCTTCACAATTGGTCGTCCATGCAGTTTGATAATTCGCGTTTAGATATTGCTAGCTCGAACCTCAGAAAGGGCAGGTACGATGCCGCGTTCGAGATTTTCTTTGAGCTTGCGGTAAACGATTTCGATCAAGAAGCGCAATTTGCCCTAACTAAGATGTGCTTTGATGGCCATCTTGATGCAGAACAAATCAATAAATTATTTACTTGGGTGAACTCCAACAGTAGCTTGGGTAATGGCTACGCCCACTTTAATGTCGGCCTGATGCATGAGCGCGGCATGGGGGAGATTAAGCAGAATTACAAGACTGCCATTGAGTATTACGAGAAGGCAATTAAAGAAGAGGTGCACGATGCCTATTGCAATCTAGGTAATATATACGCACTTGGCCTTGGCGAAGAGCAGGGCATTCCGAGGGATATTTTCAAGGGCATTCGGTATTTGGCGGAAGGAGCCCAAGAAGGGAGCCGCCAAGCTGCATATACCTTGGGCTGTTTGTATGGAAAGGGGGATCACATCCCACAGGACCTTAAAAAAGCCTGCTACTACTTGGTACTCGCTACCTTACAAAAGCACGATCAAGCCCATCGGGTCTTGATTATGTTCCAGCACGCCAACAAGGGAAATTACGATCACGAGTTTGATGCTGCTGAGGCGCAGTATGGAAAAATTCAGAATATGCGCAAGCTGTATCGCTGCCTGTAAAGAGCGTACAAAAACCAATACTAGGCTTTGAGTTTGGTCCGAACGCGAATCATCCCTTGCGTATGAATTTGGCTGATGCGACCAGGGGTAATGTTCATGACCTGCGCAATTTCCCGATAGGAAAGGTCTTCCTGATAGTGCAGGGCAAATACCAATCGTTCGTTTTCAGGTAATCCCTCCAGGATCACCGCGATGCGTTCGGCAAGCTGGCTCATGGCAACCGCGCGCATGGGATCGGAATCAAGGGTATCGGAAGGCAATAGGTCATCCGATAAATCATCCAAGGGCATTAAATGCACCATGTTTGCCATGATGGCGTGGTATGCCTCGATGGTGATTTCAGCGCCCAGCGCAATTTCTTTTTCGGAGGGGTGACGACCTAAGTTTTGCTCGAGTTTGCGCGTGACCTTCTCAATGCCCTCTAGCTCGTCCCGTTGATTGCGGGGCAGAATGTCATTTTTTCGGCAGGAGTCGTAAATGGCGCCTCGAATGCGGGTACGGGCATAGGCCTCAAAGGCAAGGTTGGCTTGGGGTTCATATCGATTGAGGGCATCCAAAAGACCGGTGAGTCCTTCTTGGATCAGGTCATCGACCTCGACATTGGGCGGCAGGCGCGAGCAAATTTGATGGGCAATTCGCTTGACCAAGGGCAAATGCTGCTCGATTGCTTGGTTTATATCGATCGACTGGGCGTAGGCGGATGGCTTCAATCACAACTCATTTTGTGGGGGCACTTCATTTTATGCGACTTAGCTCGTAATGCGTGCAGAGATCGCCTTAAAAAATCCCATGGGCAACACAAACTCATGTGACTCGCCTTTGCTTACCGGACTCCAGGTCAAATCATCGGGGTCCACTTCCACGCGCTCCGCAGTGAAAGCCTTAATCCACCCAATGAAATCCAAGGGCTGCTCCAAGGCAGACAGCGAAGCAGTGTGGAGTTTTTCAAAGGCCTGCGAACCGGCGGCCTCATCTTCTCCGCCAACGATCAAGATTGAGAGCGGCTCATCGACTTGTAAAATCGCCATTTGACGAATCAGGACCATGGCTTTCTTGAGGGAATCATGGTCGCCAGCCGTAACTAAAATGCGCTTAACGTTGCTGCCGTAATACGACACGATCGTGGCTTGAGGATCAATCGTGGGAAAAATGATGTAGTCAATATCGATTTCATGGTTGACTAAACGTTGATCTAGCTGAGGGTATTTGGCAAAGCGGTGGGTAACCTCTGGACGCAATTTCACACTGGTTGCGTACCAAAAATTCTCTTCAATCGCTTTAATGCTTCTGGGTAAATCGATCGAGCTGGTAAAGACTTGCCCTAAATCATAGCGAATGGGGTATAAAAAACCGGACATGGTTTTGCGATCAGGCAGAGCAATCTCATCAATCAGCAGCACTTTATGCCCTAACTGCTTGATATTCTGCGCTGTACCATGACCCAGGTGAATGGTTGAATCCGCATCCAGAGTGCTCGCAATGCAAATCACCCGCGCTAATTCGGCGCCAAAGATGGTGCGTAAGCCTGCCGCTTGATCTGTACTGCCGGTGGCAGCTGTGTTCATGGGTTCACTTTACGAATCCAGTCGCCCAAGTGGTCTGAAAGCAGTGCAGGCACTTGTTCGTCGGTAATCGAGAATGTTTCGGAGAAGGCGCGTATGGCCATCGCGCGGTGACTCAAGTAATTAATATCTGGCTGGCTGAGATCTTCTGGAACACGTTGTCCATTGGAAACAAACATCACCGATAAATCATGGCGAATCACGCTGTCAATCACGGGAGCGAGATGGGCGGCTTCATCAATTTTGGTAATGATCACTGAATCGAGTTTCTCGCCATTGGCATTGAGCATCGCTTGGTTATGCAGATTAATAACCTCTTCTTGGGTGCGCAAATCAGTAGTGGAGCTCATGACTAAAATGCGCCTTGCTTTATTCGAGCCATGCTGCAGCAGCAAAGACTGCTCAATCATTAAGGTGTCGCGCTGACTGACCCCGGCGGTATCCAGAATCACGATTTTACGGTTGGAAAACTCTTTAATTTTAGCGGCTAAATCCTCGCTATCCCGAACCGCAGTGAGTGATAGGCCGAGGATTTTGGCAAAGGTTTTGAGTTGCTCTTGGGCGCCAATACGGTAGGTATCGGTTGTGAGGAGGGCAACTTGATTGCGGCCGTAACGCAATACGCAGCGCGCCGCTATCTTGGCAACGGTCGTGGTTTTGCCAACACCGGTGGGGCCAATAAATGCAAATACACCGCCGCGATCAAAAATATCAAATGCATGGGAGGTCTTAATCATACACTTGACTTGCTCACGGGCATTTTTGATTAGGGCCGGAACGCTCAGGTCTTCTGGCAGTTTGCGCGCAATTTCAGCGCACAGCTTAGGCGAAAAGCCGCTGTTGAGCAGGTGCTTCACAATTTCGGTAACGTGCTTATTTTCCTGCTGAATGCTACCCCAAAAATTACTGGCAACATGGGACTGGAGTAAGTATTTGACTTCGCTGATTTCGGTTAAGAGTTTTTCGACCTTAGGTGAACTAGCGGACTCAAACCCATTCAGACTGGTTGCTAGGGGCGGCACGCTTGGGGCGCTGAAAGTGCTAGAGGCAACTTCTTTTTGCAGCGCTGCTTCGGAATTGCGATGGGCTTGCGCAGCGTTCTGCGCGGCCACCCTAGCGGCAGTGAGCGCTGCAACATCGTGAGCAGCCTTGGCATTTGCGGCGGCCGATGCATTAAATATTGCATCATTATTGGACGGATTGATCACGCTGCTGTCGTTGCGCTGAATGCGCTCCACATCATTAAATGAGGTTGGAAAAAATGCTTCGGAACCCGGCGCTCGAATCGGGCGACCCGCTCTCGCTGGATTACGCCTGAGGCTCCCTACCGGAATATCGTTGTACGATTTGGGCATAGGACTCTGCACCCGACGGGCAATCGCATTCTCAAATTTATCGGAGAGACCCGATTGAGCCATGGACCGCTCTGAAAAAGGACTACCTTCCACACTAAAGGGTTCGGCTGATTCAGAGTGGGTGGATAAATTGGCTAAGTCTTGCGAGGTGATGGCAATGATCTCGACACCCTGGTCGGTGTCTTTGGTGGAGAGCACCATGGCATCCGAACCCAATTCAGTGCGAATCAACTTTAAGGCTTCGGCCGTATTGGCTGCGATGAATTTTTGAGGGCCCATGCTTTCGCTCCGAAGTAGATCTCGTGTATGGTGATTTTAGGGGTTTTTGCCCGTTTGGGAACAAAGAACTTTGAAGAAGGCAAGATTGGAGGTAGGCGGCAATTCGCTTAAGGCCAATACGATCGCTTGGGGGCAGACTCGGCGCGCTATGCGGGAGATAGTGGTGCGGGTTCGAGTGCCACTCACGATCACGGGGGGCAGGTTTTGGTTCTCCATTTCCTGAACCCCCTGAATGACCTCTTCACCAAACATGCGGGCCAATGCTGGCTCAATCAGCCCATCAGGCGCAATCGCGCCGGCGCCAATCGATTGCTCAATTAAGCGTTCAAACTCGGGCTGAATTCCTAGAACCTGGTAATTGTTGCCGTCGCCCAAGGTGTCTTGCACGATCGTGCGGCGCAGCGCATAGCGAATGTGCGGCAGGATCTCGAGTGGGTCATTGAGCTTGCCGGCGTATTCGCTGGAAATCTCCAAAATGGTGCGCAGGTCTTTGATCGGCACATTTTCTTCCAGCAAGAGCTGCAATGTGCGCTGCAACTGGGCCACGGTCACAATCTTTGGAATCACATCCTCAACGAGTTTGGGGTAGCTCATCTTGAAATGATCGAGCAAGTCTTGCGTTTCTTGGCGACCCAACAACTCGGCAGCGTGTTGGTGAATGAGGTGATCCAGGTGGGTAGTAATGACCACGGCAGGTTCCACCACGGTATACCCTTTAGCAATTGCTTCATCGCGCATATTGCGTTCGATCCACACTGCGGGCATACCAAAGGTCGGGTCTTTGACTTCAATGCCTGGAATTTTTTCTGTGCCACTTTGCTGAATCGCCAGTAAGCGATCGGGTAAGCACTGGCCGCGACCAATTTCTGCGCCGTAGAGCAAGATACGGTAGGTCTCTGCGCTCAATTGAAGATTGTCCCGAATGTGCACTGACGGAATTAAGAAGCCCACTTGGGTCACAAACTTACGCCGAATCGCTTTAATCCGTTTGATGAGATCGCTCTCATCGCCCTTATCGACGAGGGGTATCAGGCGATAGGCTAGCTCCAGGCAAAGCGGCTCCACAATCGGCACGTCTTTCCATTCCAACTCTTCATTTAACACGGGCTTGGCAGAGGCAATTTTGGCCTCTGCCGTTCTTCGTTTGATGCGCTGATGGGTTAAATACGCCAGAAATCCAAAGAGGGCGGCAAAGCCGAGAAAGATCACATGGGGCATACCTGGCAATACGCCCAGAATACCCAGCACCGCAGCCACAACACCTAAGGCATTGCTGTTGGCTTCAAATTGCTTGGAGACCTGCCCTGAAAAATCATCATCGGTCGCAACGCGGGTAACCAAGATACCCGCCGCCGTTGAAATGATCAGCGCCGGAATTTGTGCAACGAGGCCATCGCCAATGGTGAGCGATGCAAATACTGCAAGTGCTTTGCCAAATTCCATGTCGTGCTGCAAGACGCCGATCATCACGCCGCCGATTAGGTTGATCACCAAAATCATGATGCCGGCAATGGCATCGCCCCGAACGAACTTCGAGGCACCGTCCATGGAGCCGAAAAAGTCCGCTTCTTGGGCAACATCGGCACGACGGGATTTTGCTTCCTCTTGCTGAATCAATCCCGCATTGAGATCGGCATCAATCGCCATTTGTTTGCCTGGCATCGAATCCAAGGCAAAGCGCGCAGAGACTTCCGCTACGCGGCCAGAGCCTTTGGTAATCACCACGAAGTTAATGATGGTGATCACAATAAAGATCACGATACCCACCGCATAATTGCCGCCAATCAAAAACACACCAAAGGCTTCAATCACCTTGCCCGCTGCATCGGTGCCTTTATGGCCTTCCATCAGCACAATGCGGGTGGAAGCGACGTTGAGCGATAGGCGCAGTAAAGTGGTGAGAAGCAGTACGGTAGGAAAGGCGACGAAATCTTTGAAACTCTTGATGTTGATCGCGGTAAACAGAACAATGATCGAGAGCGCAATATTGAAGGTGAAGAGCACATCGAGCAAAATCGCTGGCAATGGCACCAGCATCATCACCAGTACTAACAGTACCAATATGGGGATGGCGCCTTGTGCCGATGGGCTCGGCAATCGTGCGGTGTCAAAACCCAATATTTTCATGCGTATCGGTCTATTGCCTGATCAAAAAATGAAGGAATGGCCTAAAAACGGCGCTAAATCAGTACGCACTAACCTATATCTAGTGATTAGCGCCCCAATAGACACTAAATATACTGTAGTTCAGGGGAAAAAACATCAAAAATGGCAAAAATTGCCGTACTTTTAGATAAAAATTGCCCCCTTGATGAAAATTGCTTTTCTACATCATTTTTTGGCCTTTTAAGGCCATCCTTTAGTGCATCCCTGAGGCCGCGCGAGGATCGGTATTGACCTCCTCAACCTAAAGAGTTCACCCCTTTTAGCCGTTAGCTTGCCTGAGCCCAAGCCTGAATTTTTCAGGTATTGGCTATTAAAAAGGGCATTTGAGTGGCAATTTCATCAACTAGCGCTGTTGGCAATGCATCAATCGATGTGTCTGCGGTCGTCTCCAGCCTCATGACAGCCGAGCAAAGACCCTTAGATGCCATTAATAAAAAAATTGCATCCAAAGAGCTCGTCATTAGTGAATTGGGCGTGGTTAAAACCAAGGTAGCCAGTTTGCTTGGGGCCTTAAAGACCTTTGAAGACCCCAATACGTACATTAACACCAGCATTCAAAGCGACAATTCGGCCGTTTTAAGTGCCGCCGCTAGCAATACTGCCCAGGTTGGCAGTTATGTTGTCAGTGTTGATCAGGTTGCTCAGTCTACGCTGTACAACATTGCCGGATTTTCTAGTGCCAGCGCTACTCTGAACACGAATTCCAGTGCCGGCTTTCAGCTGACTGTGGGTAACACCACCTACAGTAGCAACGGCAGCAAAACGGTAAGTGGGGTAGTTACAGCCAATGCCATTTCAGCAATTGGCACAAGCCCCACAGCACAGGCGCTGCATGATTGGATTAACGAGCTACGTTCAGTAACGCAAATATCGGCCACCCTCTCCAAGATGGATGACAGTCAATATGCTTTATTTATTCGAGGGGATAACGAGGGCGATGCCTACGACTTTTTTATCGAGGGTCTAAAGACTGATCTTCGTGTTTCAGGGTTCTCCAGTGAAAATGATGTGGTAACGCTGGAAGCTAGCAATGGTTTGCAACTCACAGTGGATGGCAAAACCTATAAAACCACTGGCGCCGGTGCAAATGTTATCCCGATCACCGGAACTGGGCAAAGCGGTGCAATCACATTATCAGATGTCGAAGTTTGGATCGACGATTTGTCGCTAGCTAATAATCTTAATTTAATAGCGAGTGTTGAGCAAAGCGGAGGAATGACTAACTTAGTGGTTACCCAGGAAGTTAAAAATGCATCTGCTATCAGCATTTCTGGGTTTAGCGCTGTTTCTGAATATCCCTTGTTGACTTCAAGTACGCAAGTGCAGGGTGATGAAACTGCCCGCTTTACTTTCTCGAATCTCAAGCAAGGCGATAGTTTGACCATCGCCGGTTTGACGATGGTTGCAAAACAGGATTTAACAAGTAGTCAAGCGGCTACGGCATTTAATACGATGCGCGACGGAGCGACTGCTAACGTGGTCAGTAGCATTACCAATGGCAGTCGATCCGATGTGAAAACGGGCAAAGCGACGATTGAAATTAGTAACGTTAATCTACCAACGAGTGAGGGTACTTACAAGCTAACGAGCCTAGGTGCCATTCTAACTATGACGAAGTATGTCAGCGGTGTCGCTAGCACAACAGCATCTATTCAAATTGTTACTAGTGGAGTCAGCGACCCTGCATCAAGCCCACCAAAAGTACTATTTCAAAGTGCATTAAATGGTCAAACTGATCTTAGTTTTGGAGCGCTAGGCTCATTTAGGGTTAATACAATTCTGGCAGCAACATCGACCGAAACTGCTACTGAAATTGCTAGCAAGATACTGAATGCAGTTGATTCTTCCGGGCAAGTAACAGCTAACGCATGGGTTTCTGTTCCCGATGCGGATTGGGCAAGTACGGCCAAGACCAATCTGGGTGCAGCCGATGCTACGGTGATGAAGGCGGTCATAACTACCACTGGGGCTACCAAAATACGAATTGGTACAACTTCATTACTAGCAGGGGTAACCGGTTACAACCTAGACTTATCTGCGTACAGGGCGATAGGTGGGGTGTCTGAAATGGCATTTACAGGGACGGCAGCGGATTTAAGCGCAGCCCTCAAAACATTGGAGGCCAATAGCCCTGACGGACTTGGAAAGGTTGTAGTCCATATCGTTCCATCGAATATATCTGTGCGCGTGGATTCGGTAACAGGGGATCTTTCATACTATAAGCAAGTAATTGCCTCTGCAGTTTGGACAACTGCTAGAGCAAGTGCGAAGTCAAGCACGCATCAAATTACAACGACAAATGGTACGCTCACTGGTTACTTAAGTAATGTTACAAGTGCTGCGGAAACGACATTTCTTCAGGCAAAACTTCCAGCCGGAACTCGAGACTATTGGATTGGGGGAAGCGATGCCGCAGCAGAAGGAACCTGGCGATGGGCAGATGGACCAGAGGCGAATGCAGTTATTTCTTACTCTAACTGGGGTCCAAGTCAACCAAATAATAGAAATAATGAAGATTATTTGGAGATCAATGGAAGCGCCTATAGTTCAAAATGGAACGATGATCGCAGCGTTAATACTGGAAATTTCTATGTTGAATACAATGCCGCGGCAAACTCAACGCTAATGCGAAGGGAAGTCAATCTGCCTGCCCCGGCGGTAGTGACGATTGGTGGAAATGCAGACCCCGCCGTGATTAGCGCACTCAATTACGCCAACTTTACTGGCTCCGTCTCAGGCTACACAACAAGCCTAAGTGGAAGTCAGCTCACGTTTACATCCACCCAGCCGCTCACAAATATCACCCCCAATATCAGTTATGCGTTTACTCCCGCAGCGGGGTCTCCAACCGTTTTTGGAGCGCCCGCGATCACGGATGGCGGTAACGGTGCATTGGCTACTGCTAGTTTGCAGTTTCCTCCAAGCGGGTTACAGGCTGGAGAATCGATATCGGTTGCAGGTTTAAGGTTTACCGCAAATCGTACGGCTAGTAGCGCTGAAACTGCTGCCGCTTTTGCAAACTTAGCAAACGGCGCAACTACTGGCCCAGGCACATCATATGGAAGCTATTCTGGAGCCTTAGTGGGCTTTAGTTCTGGCGCGATAGTCAATGGTAATCAGATTGTGTTTACGCAAATTCCCTCTGGTACTCAAACCTCAATTAATAAATCCTCAAACATAACCAAAGTAATCTCGGGTACTGGGTTAACAGTTGATAAGTTTTCTACTGCCCAAAATGCTATTTTTACTGTGGGTGATACGTCGTATTCAAAAACCAGCAATACGATTAGCGATGCGATTACTGGGGTCACACTGTCCTTAATGGAGGAGGGCGTTGCCAAAGTACTCGTGGCGCTGGGAGAAGATAAATCAGAGACGACAATCAAAGGCTTTATGACTGCCTACAATGATTTGATCAAGTCAGCAAATAGCATGACTGCAAATTCATCAAATTCAACAAAGCCTGGAGCGTTTGCTAATAGCCCAACAAGCCTGTCGTTTATTTCTGAAATCAAGCGCAAAGTCGCCGATGGTGGGAGCTATAACATTCCTAAAGCAGGCGCGTCGGGACAGCCCACCAGATTTAGTCTTGCATCACTCGGATTGGAGTATCAACTCGATGGCACATTGGCTTTTAACCCGGTGAGTTTGCTCACTGCCCAATCAACCGGATTGCGAGAAAAGCTACTTAGTGGATTAAAGGTCGGCTACCAAAGTAGTACAGACAATCTAGCGAACCTATTGGATAGTCAAATAAGCTCAATCAGCTCGCTTGCTTACCAAACAAGCGAAAGTACTCAATCGATTTCCAGCCTGAATAAGGAAAAGGACCAAATCAAGGCGCGCCTAGACAAGATACAAGCCGGCTATATCGTTCAATATGCCAACTTAAATAAGCTGCTTTTCCAGCTCAATTCCACGAGCACCAGCCTAGAAAGCGCTCTAGACGGCCTGACGGACATGAATTCCAAGAAATAAGGCTGCATTAGGACCCGAATTTCAGGCTTTAACCCCGATGCGTAGCTAGAAATAGGGTCAAATCCCATCAAAAAAGCAGGCAATCGCTCCAAAAAGAAGCCCTTTGCCAGAAAAAGTGGCCACTAGCATTAAGAAAAATAATCATTAAAAACAATGACTTAAAAAATAAATGGCCAAAATAAACGGCTCAATCAAAACATTCCTCAATTGCCCTAAACACTTCCCGCCAGCATGCCGTTAACTAATACACAGGGAAGCAGACCCATTTTGGTTGGCCCCAAACCGTATTCATTAAGGAGATTTAAATGCCTACCGTCGTTAACACCAACTTGGCCTCTTTGTTTGCCCAAAACAGCCTATCCAATGCTCAGAACAACTTGGCGCAGTCCGTACAGCGCTTATCGTCTGGCTTGCGTATTAACAGCGCTAAAGATGACGCTGCCGGCCTGTCGATTTCACAAAACATGCAAAGCCAGATCAATGGCACAAACCAGTCGATTCGTAACTTAAGCGACGCGACTAACCTGTTGCAGGTAGCAGACTCCTCCTTATCGACCGTTCAAGACATGCTCTTGCGCCTTAAGCAGTTAGCGACTCAAGGTTACGACGGTTCGCTGTCAACTAGCCAAAAACTGAACATTGTTCAGGAAATGAAAGACCTCAA
>CAMEXM010000056.1 GCA_945947155.1 Polynucleobacter meluiroseus
TTGGTTTTTACTTTACCGATCAGGTGCCGACATCATTTGATGCGGTGACCAAAAGCAACATCGATGCATTTAAAGTGTTCTTTCATGCGATGTTAGATGAAGGCGTCTACTTGGCGCCATCGGCGTATGAGGCTGGCTTTACTTCGATAGCGCATGACAATACCGTCCTGGAGGAAATCATGACTGCGTCCAAGAAAGCGTTTGCCAAACTGAAATAGGTATTTGCTAATACTGCAGGCTTACATCCGTAAAGGATGGTCGTAGCCTGCTACCTGCACGATACGGTATTTATTCGAAGGACTTTTCGCAGCAAAGTCGGGCACTTCAACTGCGGTGAGTTTGCCGCCCCAAACGCAGCCAGTATCAAGGCCGGTCACCTGGGGTTTTTGAATTAAGCCGAGTGTAGACCAGTGCCCAAAAATCACGTGGGTATTTGCGGTCTTGCGCTGTTTAATTTCAAACCAGGGAAGATATCCCTTAGGACCCGCCTCTAACCCTTCTTTGCTCTCAAATTCCATTTGGCCTTTGGGGGTGCAAAACCGCAGGCGGGTTAGGGCGTTAGTGATCACGCGCAGACGATCATTTCCTTTTAAGGTCTTACTCCACTTGGTCGGCGTATTGCCATACATCTCAGCCAAAAAACGTTTGTAAGACGATTTACGCAGCGCCTTCTCCACCTCATGGGCGCACTCCAAAGTTTGGCTTAAATCCCAATCGGGTAGTACACCTGCGTGAACCAGTAAGGCGTGGCCATTGCTGAGGGCCATCGGGCGATGGCGTAGCCAATCGATCAGTTCTGCTCGGTCCTTTGCTTTTAAGACACCATCTAAGGTATCTAAGGGGCGTGATCCCCGCAAGCCCGCATCGCGCGCTAATAAGTTGAGGTCGTGATTGCCTAAGATGCATTCTGCTAGGCCTTGCTCTTGCAGTGTTTTGAGGCGACGCAGTGTTCCTAAGGAATTCGGGCCGCGATTAACGAGGTCACCCAAACAAATTAATTTAGACTTTTTGGGCAATTTGGCAATCAGTGCGTCGAGCTGGGTTAAGCAACCTTGCACATCACCGATAGCGTAAACAGATGTCATGGGTAAAGTGTAGTGGATTAACGGGCAATCGTTTAACCAATAATTCAGTCAGGAGTACTTACCTTCTTCACCACGCTGTAACGCACCAAGGTTTCTTTGCGGGCCTCGTCGTGATTGACCACGGGTAATGGGTAATCTCGGCCGAGCAAAATACCGGCGGCTTCTAATTCAAGATGGCCAGCTTCCCAGGGCGCATGAATCGATTTATCCGATAGCTTTTCTAGAGCGGGTACATAGCGCCGAATGAATTTACCCTGCGGATCAAAGCGCTGTGATTGGGTAGTGGGGTTAAAGATGCGGAAGTAGGGCTGTGCATCGCACCCAGAGGAAGAGGCCCATTGCCATCCACCATTGTTCGACGAGAATTCGAAGTCATTGAGGTGTTTGGCAAAATAGGCTTCACCCCAGCGCCAATCAATACCCAAGTCTTTGGTTAAGAAGCTGGCCACAATCATGCGCAGGCGATTGTGCATATAGCCACTTTGATTGAGTTGGTGCATAGCCGCATCAACCAAGGGGTAGCCCGTTTTACCATCACACCAAGCCTGAAAGCGTTTCTTTGCAAGGGCGCCACTCTCCCAGCGAATGCCATCGTAATCCGGTTTAAACGAAACCCCCTTGGCCAAGCGGGGGTGGTTCGCCAGAATCATGAAATAAAAATCGCGCCATATCAGCTCACTGAGCCAGATGGTTGCGCCTATGCTACCGGCTAGCATGCGCCGGTGGGCCTCACGCACCAAGCCCCGAATCGACAACATACCAAAGCGCAAGTGGGTCGACAAATAACTCACGCCTTTGATTGCTGGAAAATCACGGCCAATTTGGTACTGATCAATGCGCGTGAGGAATTCCTCTAGAAAAAGTGTGCCGCCCTCAGAACCCGGGGGGAGGTAGGTTTCAATTCCGGTTGGGCAAAAGCCCATTGACTCAAGCGATGGAATACCTAAATCCAACTTTTTTGGGATCGCTGCAAACTGACCAGCCTTAGGGGCGCAAGCGCGGGGTGCAAGATCGCTCTCAAGAAGCCGCTTGAGCCAGGCATTTTTATAGGGCGTAAATACTGAAAACACCGTACTCGAATTGGTCAGCACTTCCTGCTTCTCAAAGATGACTTGGTCTTTAAACGAGCTAAAAGCAATATCCTTTTTTTCGAGTTGCGCTGCAATCGCATTATCGCGTTCGATCGCGCTGGGTTCATAGTCATGGTTGACCAGCACATTGGCGACACCCAGTTCTCGTGCAAGTGTTGGGATGCACTCCTTTGGATCGCCATAACGCACAATCAGACCGCCCCCGTGTTGGCGTAACTCGGCATCGATTTGTTCAATGCCCTGCCAAATAAAGTCAACGCGGCGATCGGCCGTGGGTTTAGTGTCGTCGGCCTTAAGGGGATCTAGAATGGTTTTATCAAATACAAAGGCGAGCCAAACCGCTTGATTTTCCTGAAGGGCGTGGCTTAGGGCGGTATGGTCATAGAGGCGTAAATCACGGCGCAACCAAACCAAGGCTGTTGAAGGGTTTTTCATAGTCCGTTATCTTAGGTTGGAATTGAAAATGATGTTTAAAAGCAATGGAATTCCTTGTACGACTGCCTTGCAATTGCGTTGATCTAAGCCGTTTGGGAGCAAAACGGGCCGTAGGCTAGGAACTTGCTGGTAATTCGGTAAAATACCATCAAATGACGCCCTCAAAGCCAAACCCAAGCGCATTACAAGGCGCTGCCTCCGAGGCGGTGGCCAGCGGTGCTGGTCCTGGTTCTGCCTCGATGTATTCAGCGACTTTTTTAGCCAATCAATTGCTCCTCGCCATGCCGGGCATGCTGGATGACAATTTTGCCGGTTCACTCATTTACCTGTTTGAGCACAACGAAAAGGGCGCAATGGGCTTGGTAGTGAACCGTCCCACCGATACCCAGCTATCCGACTTGCTCGGTAAAATTGAGCTGCAATCGGAAATTAAGCCCATTGCCGATCACGTGGTGTACTTTGGTGGCCCCGTGCAGGTTGAGCGGGGCTTTGTCTTGCATGAATCGGCTGGTGCAGCGTACAGCTCTTCTTTAAGCGTACCTGGTGGTTTGACGATGACGACCTCAAAGGATGTTCTGGAGGCAGTTGCTGGCGGCGGCGGGCCAAAGCGCTTCATCATGACTTTAGGTTATTCAGGTTGGGGCGCCGGTCAATTGGAAGAAGAGATTGCACTCAACGGCTGGATTAATGTGGCCCTGAGCAGTCAACAGATGGCGGAAATTATTTTTGCAACGCCAGCAGCTCTGCGCTATGAGCGCACCATGCAAGCCTTGGGCTTTGACCCATCGCATTTGTCTGGCGAGGTAGGGCATGCCTAAACCGACGACGGTTTTGGCTTTTGACTACGGAACACGGCGTATTGGTCTAGCAGTCGGTAATTCGATCACGGCTTCAGGCCAGGCTTTACCCGTCATTGCAGCAAAAAAAGATGGCAGTCATTTTACGCAGATAGCGGCACGCATTGCCGAGTGGGCGCCCGATCACCTTGTGGTTGGCTTACCATGCCACCCTGATGGCGCTGAGCATGCGATGACAGTAAAAGCGCGGCGCTTTGGCCAACAGTTGCAGGGACGCTTTGGAATTCCGCTGACTTGGGTGGATGAGCGCTACACCTCGGCTGTTTTAGAGTCTGACCCTGCTATGCGGGACCAGCTTGATTCGGAGGCGGCGCGATTAATTTTGGAGCAGTTTTTTATAGAGCAAGCGGCGCCGCAGAGCCATTCGCTGGGATGCGGGTGAAATACCCAGCAAAACCGGCCGGTCATGTTGAGGTGGTCTTAAAATAAGCCTCAACAGAAACACAGTAGTAGCTAAGGACAACGACGATGAATGCTGAACTGCTGTACAACAAGTTGCTCGCCACACTGCAAGCCCAGCTTGCGGCAGATCAGCAAATTCAGCTTGCTGGACTTGCCGTTGGCGGTGCTTGGATTGTGGAGCGCTTGGCACGCGATTTAGGCCTTGCCCAGTATGGCGTGATTAATGTGGCCTTTCACCGAGACGATTATGCGGAAAAAGGTTTAAATGCGATTCGCTCTGCAGAAACGATGAGCACCCATCTGCCCTTTGATGTGAACGGTGCGCACATCGTCCTCATCGATGATGTATTGCTGACGGGTCGAACCGTTCGCGCAGCCCTGAATGAACTATTTGATTTTGGCAGACCGGCTGGTGTGGAGTTAATGGTGTTGGTTGATCGCGGCGGACGCGAGTTACCGATTGCAGCGAATTTTGTTGGCCAGCATATGCAGCTGCCGCCAAACCAAATTTTGGCCTTAGAAAAAACCCCGCAGGGTGGCTTTGAATTTACTCTCGAGGAGCGTGCAGCATGATTCAAACGAATAGCGCAGGCGATCTCACCCACCTGTTGACGCTCGAAGGCATGCCAAAAGAGCAAATAGTGCACATATTGGATACGGCGCAGCAGTTCGTCAGCATTTCGGATCCAACGCGTGAGGTAAAAAAAGTACCGCTGCTGCGCGGCAAGAGCGTCTTTAATCTCTTTTTTGAAAATTCCACACGCACCCGAACGACTTTTGAGATTGCCGCTAAGCGCTTATCGGCCGATGTGATTAATTTGGACATCTCGACTTCCTCGACTACCAAAGGCGAAAGCCTGATGGATACGATCGATAATTTAATTGCAATGCAGGCTGATATTTTTGTAGTGCGCCACAGCATATCGCGAGCGCCGATTGAGATTGCCAATCACGTTCCGGAGTATGTGCACGTGATTAATGCAGGGGATGGCAGCCATCAGCACCCCACCCAAGGTTTGCTGGATATGTTTACGATGCGGTACTTTAAACAGGACTTCACCAAACTGAAGGTTGCGATTGTGGGCGACATTGCCCATAGCCGCGTTGCTAAATCAAACATACATGCGCTCACTGCGCTGGGCTGTACTGATATTCGGGCGATTGGCCCAGAAAGCCTCTTACCAACCGATTTGGATATGCTCGGTGTGAAGGTCTATCACAGCATGGAGGAGGGTTTGCGCGGCGTCGATGTGGTGATGACCCTGCGCATTCAGAAGGAGCGCATGGAGGCAGGTAAGGTGCCCGAAGGAGCTGCATTTTTTCAGCAGTTTGGCCTCACGCCTGCGCGCTTGGCGCTCGCCAAGTCCGATGCGATTGTGATGCACCCTGGCCCCATGAACCGCGGCGTCGAGATTGATTCGGCGGTAGCCGATGGCGCGCAGTCCGTGATTCTGAAACAAGTGACCTTCGGCATTGCGGTGCGCATGGCAGTGATGTCGATTGTGGCTGGTAACTAATCCGCACTGCCAGGGACTGATGCCAAGTTCAACTACGAAGAGGCGCTGGCTGATTCTGTCGCATGCATTCAATATGGATGGCAGGGCAGCCAGCCAAACCATTACCGATAAGATGCCCTATTTTTTGGATGCCGGAATAGAGCCAACGGTGTTGAGTTCGATCACCGGTATTGAAGACAAGCGCTTTGTGCATCGGCAGTTTTTGGCCTGGGGGCCCGCTGCATTTCGCTTTGACTTTCGGCATTGGATAGCAAACCAGTATGGCCGAGGCTGGATTTATAAAGTTGTGACGCCGCTAGTATCCATCGTGCTCGCCCCCTTTATTGCGATCGAAAAGGGCTTATTAGGTTATTCCAGCCAATGGTCTTGGGCGATGCCGGCATTCATGTACGGCCGTAAGCGCATTCGGGCGCAGCAAGTGGATTTAGTCTATTCCACTGGGGGAGCATGGTCAGCCCACTTAGCGGGCTTGTGGCTGAAAAAGGCAACCGGCGTGTATTGGATCGCAGAGATTCATGATCCACTCGTTATCCGCAGCAACCCAGACGATCTGGGTTTTGCAAGACCACAGAATCGCGACGCCCGCTTACGGCAGTGGCTGGAGGCGCAAATCTGCAAACATGCGGACTTAGCCTGGTGGTTTACCGACGGCGCCGTTCATTACGCCAAACTCCGCAATCCCAATTTAAATGAACCAGGCAATGCCAATGGGGTGATGGTCATTCCGGGGGCAGAGCCACCGACTACTGCTATTGGCAAGGGCGAGGCGAATCAGCCCTATCCTTCTGCAGCCACGCATGTGTATGGCAAGCACTTTACGATTAGCCATTTCGGCTCTTTGGCGAATAACCGCTCGATCTCCACGGTCTTGCATGCACTACCGTCGTTTTTTAATCGGCATCCACAAGCGCGAGGCGTGCTCCGCATCGATGTGTATGGCGCCAAGGTAGATACACTCACAGCAGAAGCAATTCGGCAATACGGTTTTGAGGATGTGGTGATTGAGCACGGCCGGATTGAAAAAGACTCGGTAACTGGGCAATCCGGGCGCGAACGCATTGCCGAGCGCATGCAGGCGGCCGATGTGCTGCTCTTGCTGCATGGCGATGATGAGTGGTGCTCGGAGTACATTCCTTCTAAGATGTACGAGTACTTTTGGATGGGCCGGCCTATTTGGGCGATTACCCACCGCAATCCGCAGATGAACCTATTGCTAGAAGAGCGTCATGCCTACATTAGTGCGGCGGACGATCAATCCTCGATAGATCAGACCCTGGAGCGGCTGTGGTTGGATTGGCAACAGCAAAACCTCGCACCATTGGCCTGGCAGCCAATTGGAGTCGATCAGGCAGCCAAAAGAATCTTACAATTGGCAGTGGGATTTCAGTAATACTGTCTCGATTCCTAACCCAACGGAGTGCAGCGCTTACCCATGACTACATCACCCCTACGCAATCTGGTTCTATACAGCTGCACCTTTAGAAAAGATCTATTGCGCACAGTCAAGTTAGCGCAGAGCATTCAAAAACACAATACCACCCGCATTCCGTTTTATGTGTCGGTTCCAGAAGAGGATGTATCGCTCTTTCAGGAGCACCTGTCGCCATTTGAGGTGATGGTCTTTAATGAAAAAGAGATTTTTGAGAAAAATCCTAAATTAGATATAGGGCGGCTATATCAAATTCGGGGTGGCCTGCGTCAGCAGGTGATCAAGTCTGAGTTTTGGCGCCTGGGCCTCTCTGAAAATTATTTGGTACTGGATGCGGATTGTGTTTTTATTCGCGACTTTGATGAGCGCGACTTTATTGCCTATGAAACCGTTCCTTACTCCGTCATCCATGAAGGCAGGGATATGCTGCAGGCAACCGATCGGTTTGGCCCCAAGCAAATCCGAGGACATTTCTTAAATGACCGTGAGCCGATTAAAGCGGCATTAGGCAGAACCGGGGTGACCTATGATTTTGGCTACGCGCCGTTCTTATGGAGTTCTGCAGTATGGCAATCCTTGGATGAAAATTACCTCACACCAAACCAAATGAATTTTTTAGATGCGGTTGAGCTCTGCGGTTCTGAGTTCACCTGGTACGGTGAATCGCTGGTGAACTTTAGGGCAATTCCCATTTATCCGCGCGAGCAACTTTTTAAGCATTACCACTATGAGCATCAATTGTGGGCAGATCAGCTGCTGGGCTATACAGAAAAAATCCTTGCCAAAGATTATTTGGGCGTGGTCTATCAATCCAACTGGGAGAGTTGGGGCGACTATGGCCCAAGCACTAAAAAAGTAAGCTCGCAAATACTGCGGTCTGCCAAGCGTGTAGTGAAAAAAATAGCCTTTAAATTGCGCGTGCTCCCCCGAATACTGCGATGAGCGGACCCTTGCTAGACTTATCCGCAGTTACCTTACTTTGCGTTGAGACTAGGGATCCGGCACTAGCCCACTTTGCCATTCAACAATGTACTGATCAGGCCCGCTTTAGTAGGGTTGTACTGATTACTGATCTAACTAAACTGCGGAATCCCGAAGGAAACCAGGTAGACGAACAGGAAGCGACTCAAGGGGTTGAGCGGTTCAGTAGCGTTGAGTACGTTCAGGCGCCACCCATTAAAACAACCAAAGACTATTCTAATTTTTTACTAACTGGGCTGCGGCAATATGTCTCTAGCTCCCACGTTTTAATTATTCAATGGGATAGCTTCATTATTCATCCAGAATTGTGGACAGACGACTATTTAAAATACGATTACATTGGTGCCGTATGGCCACACCATCCTAAAACGCCAGTTGGTAATGGCGGGTTTTCACTCCGGTCGGTAAAGTTGCTTGATGCGCTGTTAAGCCCACAGGTTCCCAAGCGCCATCCAGAAGATATTTGCATCTGCATTGACAACCGAGAGCGCTTAGAGAAGGAGTTTGATATTCGATTTGCACCCACTGCAGTTGCGGAAAAATTTGCTGTGGAGCGCGGCGACTGGTATCCTGCATTTGGCTTTCATGGCTTTTTTAATTTTGCACGCGTGTTGAATCCGGAACAGCTTTCTCATTTCCTGAGCATATTGCCGGATGAATACCTAGGCGCAGTTGATACATATGACCTGATCAATGATTTGGTAAATAAAGGCAACTACACCGCAGCCAATGCGATTTTTAAAAAAACAAAATTTACCTGGAAAATGAGAAGACAATACATCCATACTTTTTTTAAATTAATTTTTAGGAAGATTTAAAAGTGGCTACATTGCCTGCCATCAAGCTATTTTTTAAAAAATTCAATGGCTTAGTTATTGTATTGATGAGCTCACTCCTATTGGGCATTTGGGCTGTTGAGAGCACCATCGCATTGCGAAATATTTTACTGTGGGTTGGCGGAATAGCATCACTCGACTACTGGTTTCATTTTTACGTAGAGCTGAAAAAAAAGAAAATACAACTGCATTTGCATTTCTTAGTCTACCTAGCCCTTGGTCTTGTTGCGGCGATGATGGTGTGGGTACTGGTGCATTATCTTTTTTTTACAATTGACCCACTACGCCAGTTGCATGAGCTAAAAAGTACTTGGGTGCGGGCATGCCTTGCCATTGCACTTGGCTCGGCTACGGGACTTTGCCTGCTGAGGAATAGACGGTATTTACCCATCTTGTGGCTGGGCTTGCTTTGCAGTTTTTTTGTGTTGATTTATCAATACATCCCCAAAGCATTACTGAACAACAGTTTTTTTGGTACCGACTACTACGGCGACTATATTTACTGGGCCAAGTTTAACGGCGTACTCGCCGGCACACTTCTGATTGCAGGTCTTTTGGGTTTATTGATTGACCAATTCGTGTCGGTGCCCAAGCGCTCTAATTTAGGCAATACCTTGAATCAGCAAAAATTCATCGCCGAAAATAGCGCGCAGACGAATGTGTTTGCGGCCCCAGAAGGGCAGCAAGATTACCTCATTCCAGCATATTCATTACTGGGTATTTTTGTTGCGATTTACTCGTTCGTTTTTATTTTTGATGCAAAGGCAGGGGTTGGCCTAGCGATCATATTAATTGTGTTTTGGATTGGATTTGGCCTCATTCACTTACTAAAGAATGCCAATCACCCGCTCCATCGGGATTCCATTTCTAGCATCAGTAGGAAGGCCCTGCTTTTCTTTATGCTGATATTGGCGGTACTGACACTGTTGACATACAAGCACATGAAAAATAATCCGGGCTGGGAAAACTTGTTTACGGATATAGCGATCTCAGCGGATGTTGAAAAATACACCAATTGGCATAATCCAGTAAAACTCGGCTACCCTTTGCGCGAGAGTGGCGAATCGGTTCGACCCAACACCTATGAGAGGGTTTCGTGGGGGGTAGTGGGATTGCAACTGATCCAAGAGCAACCGTTCGGTTATGGTGTTTTTCGATCCTTTGCACAGCAATTGCGCGGAAAAGTGGATAACTTTACAAGCGCGGTTTACACCCATTCTGCTTGGATTGATCTAGGCCTTGCCTTCGGAGTTCCTGGGCTAGTTCTATTGCCCCTCGCCATCCTGCTGCTACTGCTCAATGCCATTCTGACGGGGCGCCACCCGTTTCGTGGAACCATCATCAGTATGTGCGTTGCCTTGTTGGTTTTATACAGCGTTGGAGAATACGCGTTTCAACACGGCATAGAAATATTGTTGTATTTTTGTGGGCTCTTACTGGCGCTATCGATGTGGACATATCGCAATTCAGAATTAGATGATCTTTCCCAAGCCTAGCCCTCTTTAATTCGTCTGCTAATCTACTTGATTGACGATTTGCTGTGCTCTGCGACCGAATTCAAGTAAAAGGCGGGATTCGGTTTCTGACGAATAGTATTCAGATAAATTGCGTAACTGCTCTTGATAGGCTTGGCTCCCAATAATGCGCTGCAGTTGATTGATCATATGTTTTATACGGCCGATAAAATCAATTAAGTCGCCGCAATGCACTTCTGTAAATATCGGCGACTTAAAATATTCTTTAGCCCCCTCGCCTGTATAGCCAATAACCAAATTACCTGCCATTGCTGCCTCAATTGGCGGCAAGGCAAATCCTTCTGCTTCGCAAAAGGATAAAAAAATAGAGCTTTCTTTTAACAATGCAACAACCTCTTCTTCCGATTTACTATCAATCGCAGTGAGTTTCCAATCCTCTGGCAATGATTGCTCTAAAAAAAAGTGAATCATTTCTGCATGCCCAGTAAGTTTCCTTGGCATATAAGTGATAATTTTTTTCTTAGGGGGGTATTGACTCTTAAATGCATCAGCGATATTTGGTATCACCCTACAAATTTTGTTTGAATTAAGATTTGGAAAGGATAATTTAAGAACCTCTGTTGTATCTTCTGAAATTGACAGTATTAAATCTGCTTTTTCATATACCGTATTTAGTAATGCAATATTTTTTTTGCCGCCTTGATGAATCATGTATCCATTTTGTACAAAAATGCCGTACCTTAAGTTTCGCTGAATGCATTGAGATCCGATCTGATTTGCCCATACCTCTGGAATGACAATGAAATCTGTTTTTGGATCAAAGCGTGTTTTTTCATACATCTCATGTTTTTTACGAAACAGCTTTCTTTTTCCGCTACGAATAGTGGCATTGTGTTCGAACCAATTACAGGAAAAGGCAGCATCCTCAGGATGAAAAACGGAGCTAGCAATTCCAGCCCTATTTAACATTTCAGAGTGGCGGTAAATTACTTTGATTCCGCCAATTGGTATATTGACGGCTGGAGATAAGTAAACAATTTCCATTTATAGTTTTTTCGGTATTCTGATTCCGTAAATAGGTAACCATGTTGGTGTCAAACTCAATCAATGCATTTTAAGGCTAAAGCATGAGTCTGCATAAGCCTATAATGGCTTATTCCAATTTTGTAAAAAGTTTCCGGGTATGCCATATCAATGTAATGCAGGAGCCATCAATTGATACTGATAACGGGTGGAGCAGGTTTCATCGGCGGTAATTTTGTCTTAGATTGGCTGGCCGATCCGACTGCGGAAAGCGTTGTCAATCTAGATAAATTAACCTATGCCGGCAACTTAGCTACTTTAGAGGCGCTTGAGGGCGATCCCCGCCATACCTTTGTGCGGGGCGACATCGGTGATCAGCAGTTGGTTACTGATTCGCTAAAAACACACCAGCCGCGTGCCATCGTGCATTTTGCTGCTGAGAGCCACGTTGATCGCTCGATTCATGGTCCGGCCGAATTTGTGCACACCAATATTGTGGGCACGTTTAATTTGCTGGAATGCGCAAGGACCTATTGGAATGCGTTAGATGAAAGCAAAAAAGCAGGCTTTCGCTTTCATCATGTTTCGACGGATGAGGTGTATGGCTCCTTATCAGCAAGTGATCCGGCATTTACAGAAACCCATCCATATGAGCCCAACAGCCCGTACTCCGCTTCAAAAGCGGCGTCAGACCATTTGGTACGGGCCTGGTTTCATACCTATGGCTTGCCCGTAATCACCAGCAATTGCTCGAACAATTATGGGCCGTACCACTTCCCAGAAAAATTGATACCACTCGTGATTCTCAATGCCCTAGGCAATAAGCCATTACCGATTTACGGCGATGGACAGCAAGTGCGGGATTGGTTGTACGTCGGCGATCATTGCGCTGCCATTCGGGAAGTGCTGGCTAAAGGTAAGCTTGGCGAAACCTACAATATCGGCGGTTGGAATGAAAAGACCAACATCGATGTGGTTAAAACCATTTGTACGATTTTGGATGAGCTCAGGCCAAGGGCAGATGGAAAATCGTATGCCGAACAAATTACCTTTGTTAAAGACCGCCCCGGGCACGATCGCCGCTACGCAATTGACGCGAGCAAACTGAAACGTGAACTCGGCTGGCGCCCTGCTGAAACCTTTGATACTGGTATTCGTAAAACAGTGCGATGGTATTTGGATAACCCGGCGTGGGTTGAAGGCATAGTCAGCGGATCCTATCGCGACTGGCTACAAAAGCAATACAGCTAAGCACGCAAGCACATAGACTAGCCAGATGAACATTCTCATTTTCGGCAAAGACGGCCAGCTTGGCAAAGCATTGCAAGCTAGGTTTGAAGCGAGCGCCAACTGGGCTGCTAAGTCCGGAATGCGTCTTCATTACCTTGGGCGAGCCGAATGCGATTTGAGCAAGCCAGATGCAGTGAGTGCGGCACTGGATCAATTCAAGCCCAATTGCATCATGAATGCTGCAGCCTACACGGCAGTCGATGCCG
>CAMEXM010000057.1 GCA_945947155.1 Polynucleobacter meluiroseus
TGTGGAGCGTGAGTGGCAAAGCAGATGTCAATGCCAAGCCTTGCATGAGTAACTGCGTCCCATTTGTGCAGATTGGCTCCACTTTGCCGGACTATGCTCGCAATGCGCATGAAAATATTGCGTTGCAAAATCGCCAGTACGGCCCTTACCTCGGCGCAGATTCAACCAAGCCACCACTGAGTAAGTTGCCTGGTGCCTCTGCTGCAGGAATGATCCCGGTAGCGATGGCAGCTGCGCCTTCTGGTCCAGCTGCGCTTTTTAAGAAAGAGAATTGCTCGGCTTGCCACGCACCTGCAGCAAAACTGGTAGGTCCATCGATTGAGCAAGTGGCGGCCAAATACAAAGGTCAAGCCGATGCAGTGCCAAAGTTGATGGCTAAGGTGAAAAAAGGCGGTGCGGGTGCTTGGGGTGCTATTCCAATGCCCGCGCAGGATCAGCTGTCGGATGCCGATAACAAAGCATTAGTAGAGTGGATGCTGACCGGCAAGTAAAAGTGGGTAGAATCACCAATACATGAATTGGTAAGAGTGAATTAAAAAGTTAGTTATAAAACAGATTAATAAAGGAGTGTTTATGAATCAGCAACGCCGTAATCTTTTAAAGTATTCCGCGGTCTTTGGCCTGATGGCTTCAGCCGGTTTAATTACAGAAGCGCAGGCACAGGAGTGGAATAAAGCCGCTTTTGAAGGCAAGAGCTTGGATGACGTATTCAAGGCCCTCAATGCAGGCAAGCCAAGCAGCTCTACTGCAGTGACACTAGTTGCACCGGACATCGCAGAAAATGGTGCGGTTGTGCCTGTTGGTATCTCCAGCACATTAAAAGTAGAGCAAATGGCTATTTTGGTCGAGAAAAACCCCAGTGCATTGGCAGCCCAGTTTTATATTCCTGCCGGTACAGATGCATTTGTGACTACCCGCGTGAAGATGGGTCAAACCTCCAACGTGTACGCTGTGGTGAAAGCAGACGGCAAGTGGTTTATGTCGATGAAAGAAGTCAAGGTTACCTTGGGCGGTTGCGGCGGTTAATTCCCGTTCAAAACCCAACGTAATCGATTTATATACAGATAATTAGAGAGGAAGCAAAATGGCTGATCCAATGCGCGTTAGAGCAACTGAAGCAGGTGGTGTAGTTGATGTCAAGATTTTGATGAAGCACGATATGGAAGCCGGTCAGCGCAAAGACGCATCGGGCAAAACCATCCCTCAGTGGTTTATCAGCACCGTGACTGTTCAAGCTCAAGGTAAAAATGTATTTACGGGCGAGTTCGGCCCTGCCGTATCAAAAGACCCATTCTTGAATTTCAAGTACAAGGGTGCTAAAGGTGAGAAAGTCACGGTAACGTGGGTTGACAACCGCGGTGCTAAGCGTACCGATGAGGCAACGGTTTCTTAATTTATTAATCTCACTGATACATTCGCACTAAGACGAGGGGGTTACCATGGATAAGCGCATTGCTTATGGAGTTGTTATTGCATCATTCGCCTTTTTACAGGCTTGTACCAGCCCGACGAAAAGTGAAGCACCCAAGGCGGCAGCGCCTGCAGCTGCTCCTAGTGGATCTGCTACCGATGAAATCGCACGCTACCGCGCCATGATTGCCGATGGTAATCCTGCTGATTTGTATGAGGCAGCGGGCGAAGAGATTTGGAAAAAGCCCATGGGACCCAAAAACGCCAGTCTGCAAAAGTGTGACTTAGGTAAGGGGCCTGGTGTTGTGAAGGGCGCTTCGGCCGAATTGCCACGTTACTTTAAAGATACCAATAAAGTGCAAGATCTTGAGTCTCGCTTAGTAACTTGCATGGTTCGTTTGCAAGGCTATGATGCAAACGAAATCATTACTGCTGGCTTTGAAAAAGGCAAGCGCAAAGATGTAGAGGCGGTTGTTGCCTACGTAGTTGCGAATTCCAAAGGAATGCCAATTAAGGTATCGATTAAGCACCCCAAAGAAAAAGAAATGTATGAGCTGGGCAAAAAGTCCTTCTTCTTCCAAGGCGGCCCAATGGATTTCTCCTGCGCGTCCTGCCATGCAGAAAATGGCAAACGCATTCGCTTGCAAGATTTGCCCAATATCACCGAGCAAAAGGGTGCTGCCTTGGGTTGGGGTTACTGGCCGGCTTATCGCGTATCCAGCGGTAACTTTTGGACCATGCAGCGTCGCTTAAACGATTGCTATCGTCAGCAGCGCTTCCCAGAGCCCGTTTACATTTCTGACAACACCATTGCCTTGTCGATGTACATGGCTTATACCGGTAACGGCGGTACTGTCGAAACCCCAGGATTAAAGCGTTAATTCGCCGGATAATATAAAAATGAAAAAACTACTACTTATTTCTGCGGCAGTATGTGCAATGCCTTTTGCTTCAGTTCAGGCTCAAAGTGCGTATGACAAGATGATGAAGGCGGGATTTCAGGCCAGCGGTCAAGCTGGGCTTGATCGCATTGATCAGGATGCAACTCAGAAGTTTTGCTCGGATGCCAAAAATTTAACCGATGAAAAGTCGGGGGCAAAACGCGCTGAGATCGAAAAGATCAATATGGCCACGATTAAACAACCGTCCGATGGTAAATACATTGGTGATTGGAAGAGTGGCGAGCGGATCGCGCAGAGTGGTCGCGGCGCAACTTGGACCGATAAAGCCGGTACACCCGTTGGCGGCGGCTGTTATAACTGCCATCAAATCAATAAAGCCGAGATTTCCCATGGCAATATCGGCCCAAGCTTATGGAACTACGGCAAGATGCGCGGCTACTCCAAAGAGGTTGTGGAATACACCTGGGGTCGTATTAGTAACTCTAAGGCGTATAACGCCTGTAGCAATATGCCCCGTTTTTCCCACTTTAAGCTCTTAGATGAGAAGCAAATGCAGGATGTGATGGCCTTGCTGCTGGATCCTAAATCGCCCGTTAATCAATAAGTAAAACAAACAGGCCGCAAGGCCTGTTTTAGTAATAGGAAAAAGAAAATGTCATTGAATCGCCGTGAGTTTATGCAAGCATTGGCTTTTGCCTCTGCGGGTGGAATGAGTTTGCAATCGAGTTTTGCGAATGCCCAAAGCGCAGCGCAAAAATTTTACAATTTACCGAAATTCGGCAACGTCCATTTACTGCATTTCACGGATTGCCATGCACAGCTGTTGCCCATTTATTTTCGTGAGCCTAATGTTAATTTAGGCATTGGTTCGCAGTATGGCAAAGAGCCACATTTAGTTGGTGAGGCATTCCTTAAGGCCAATGGCATTAAGCCAGGTACACGCGATGCCCATGCATTTACCTACCTTGATTTTGCTGCTGCTGCGCAGACTTACGGCAAGATGGGTGGCTTTGCCCACATGTCGACTTTAGTCAAGCAATTAAAGGCATCCAGACCAGGCGCATTATTTCTGGATGGTGGCGATACCTGGCAAGGCTCCGGAACTGCACTTTGGACCAATGGCCAAGACATGGTTGATGCGGCACTCAACTTAGGTGTTGATATCATGACCCCGCATTGGGAAATGACCCTGGGCGAAAAGCGCGTGATGGAAATCGTGCAAAAGGATTTTCAGGGTAAGGTCTCCTTTATTGCACAGAACATCAAGACAGCTGACTTTGGTGACCAGGTTTTTAGTCCTTACACTATCCGCAACATGAATGGCGTTTCGGTTGCGATTATCGGTCAAGCCTTCCCCTATACGCCAATCGCTAATCCACGCTACTTCACACCCGACTGGACCTTTGGTATTCAGGAAGAAAATCTGCAAAAGATGATCGACGAGGTCAAGGGCAAGGGCGCTAAGGTTGTAGTCTTGTTGTCGCACAACGGCATGGACGTGGATCTGAAGATGGCTTCCCGTGTGCGTGGCCTAGACGCTATCTTGGGCGGCCATACCCACGATGGGGTCCCCGTTCCCGTAAAAGTAAAAAATGCCGGTGGCATCACTCTAGTGACCAATGCCGGTTCAAACGGTAAGTTCTTAGGGGTGCTCGATTTTGATGTGAAGGGCGGTAAGGTGGTTGATTTCCGTTACAAGTTGTTGCCGATTTTCTCGAACCTCTTGCCGGCTGACCCCGCAATGACGCAGCTGATTAAAAAAGTACGCGCACCGTACGAAACGAAGTTGGCAGAAAAGCTGGCAATTACTGAGGGCACCCTCTATCGCCGCGGTAACTTTAATGGCAGTTTTGACCAGGTGATCTTAGATGGCTTACTCAAGCAGAAGAACGCCGAGATTGCGTTCTCACCCGGATTCCGTTGGGGTACCAGCTTATTGCCAGGGCAGGCCATCACCATGGAAAACCTGTTAGACCAAACCGCGATTACCTATCCCTACACCACCGTAGCACCCATGTCAGGCGCGACCATCAAGACGATTCTGGAAGACGTAGCAGACAACCTCTTTAATCCAGATCCGTATTACCAGCAGGGTGGCGATATGGTCCGTGTTGGCGGCTTGCAATACACAATAGATCCCGCCGGAAGCATGGGTTCGCGGATTTCAGAGATGCGTTTAAATGGCGAGCTCTTGGATGCCAATAAAACCTATCGCGTTGCCGGTTGGGCGCCAGTCAGCGAAGAGGCAAAGAACGCGGGTGGTGAGCCGATTTGGGATGTAATTGCACGCCATTTGCGCGATGTGAAGACTGTCAAAGCCGTCAAGCTGAATGAGCCAATCATCAAGGGCGTCAAAGGCAACCCAGGAATGGCTGCAATTTAAATCAGGAGCAAAAAAATGAAGATGCATTGGATGGCCGTTCGATTCGCCGCTTTTATTGGACTCAGTCTATTTTTTATTGCTCCTAGCCCGGCATTAGCGCAGACCTCTGTGGTGTATCACATTGACGATGCGCAATTGCAAGGCCTTAAAGGACTTCGTAATATCCGTAACCATTTGGATGTGGCGCCTGATACCAAGATAACGGTAGTTACCCATGCCAATGGGGTCGATATCCTGATGGATGGTGGTAAAGACCTGAAAAGTAACGTTGACTATGGTCCGTTGGTCGGTGCGCTGAAGTCGAGGGGTGTGCGCTTTGAGGTCTGTGAAATTACTTTAAAGAACCGAAACTTAAAAAAAGAGCAGTTCACCTTGGATGCTGACTTCACCCCTTCTGGTGTTGCGCGGATAACCGATTTGCAATTTAAGAATAACTTTGCATACATTCGCCCATAGATTCCTGCGCGTTTTAATTTAATCCGGCCATTCATGCACACGCAACGGTACCGCATTGCCATTTTGTCGATTGCGTTAGTAGCTATCTGTTTTGCTGACATTCTGACCGTGCGGGCGCAAACATCCAGCACGCCTCAGATCAGTGCAGACGGCACAATTCAGGTCAAGGCGATTCAGGTAGCGCCCAATACGTATTTTGTCCAAGGCGTTCCTGAAATGGGCAGTAAAAAAAATCAGAACTTCATTTCCAATGCTGGATTTGTGGTTACGCCTAAAGGGGTGGTGGTGATCGATGCCTTGGGTTCACCGGTATTGGCGCAAAAGTTGATTCAAGAAATTCGGAAAATTACGAAGCAAAAAATAGTGGCGGTTGTCTTAACGCATTACCACGCCGATCACGTGTACGGCCTGCAAGAATTTAAACGCTTGGGCGCAACGATCTACGCCCAGCGGGAAGGCATCAATTACTTAGCATCAGAAACCGCAAAGCAGCGCCTCATCGCCTCCCGAGTCGATTTTGCGCCCTGGGTAAATGAAAACACCCAGCTAGTGCCTGCCGATGTCTGGATTGATCAAAGCAAAACCATTACGGTGGGTGGAGTGGAGTTTCGGATCAGCCGAGTAGGGCCTGCGCATGCGCCGGAAGATTTGATCGTGTTCATACCCTCGGAGAAAGTCTTATTCGCAGGGGACTTGGTGTTTCGGGGGCGCATTCCGTTTGTAGGTAATGCAGATAGTCGGGGCTGGATGAGTGCCTTGGACGAAATTCAGAAGCTGAACCCAAGGATTGTGGTTCCAGGCCACGGCTCGTACTCAACTAATCCAGTTGCAGACATTTCCTTTACCCGGAACTATTTGGCTTATTTACGCGAAGTCATGGGGCCAGCCGCCCGGGATTTAGACCCCTTTGAGGAGGCTTACGCTAAGGCAGACTGGTCAGAATACGAAGGAATGCCCTTATTTAGGGCTGCCAACCGCATGAATGCCTATAACGTTTACCTCTCGATTCAGGCCGAATAGACCAAATTAGCTCGCAGGGCTTTAAAATGGTGGAATATGTTGATTTTGGTAAATATCTCCCTTGAGGTCGTCCGATGAAGTTCGTCACCCCTAATGCAATCCTTCTGCCGATGGCAATGCTGCTTTCGGGCATTGCACATGCAGCACCGAATGTACAAAATGGCAAAGCCATTGATCAAGCGAAATGCTATGCGTGCCATGCCAAGAAGACCGGTTTTTCCAATGGCGACATGATTTATACGCGCTCGGATCGCAAGGTCAAAGACTATGCGCGCCTCAAAACCATGGTGGCGATGTGTAATACCGAACTGCGCTTGGACATGTTTCCAGAAGATGAGGCTGATGTAGTTGCATACCTTAATAAGCAGTTTTATAAATTCAAACCTTAATTACTAGAAGAAGCTATTTAGTATGGATTCAGTAGCAGTTGCCGAGCTCGGCAAGATCGTTTTATGGTCTACCTTTGGAATTACCGTAGTGCTTGGTATCGTGATGCAAAAAACCGGATTTTGTACCATGGGTGCAGTATCCGATGCGTTCATTATGTCGAATTGGACGCGCTTAAAGCAATGGTCGTTGGCGATTGGTATTGCCATGATTGGTGTTGCGCTGATGTCCTATTTGGGCATCATTGATACATCCAAGTCGATCTATACCGGAGCCCGCGTCCTTTATCTCTCGATGTTTTTAGGCAGCGTACTTTTTGGTATCGGCATGGTCTTGGCTTCTGGCTGCGGCAGTAAAACCTTGGTACGCATTGGCGGCGGTAATTTAAAGTCGGTGGTGGTATTTTTGGTGTTGGGTCTAACCGCATATATGACGATGCGCGGCTTCTTGGGCGTGATTCGGGTTGATACCGTTGATACCGTATTTTTTACCCTGGGGAGCAATCAAGATTTACCCAGCGTGATTGCTGCGCAAACGGGCATTGCTAAGCCCTTACTGCAACTAGTCCTGGGATTTGGAATTGGCGGTGCATTAGTGGCGTATGCCGTGTTGGATAAATCGTTTTGGACTTTGGATAATCTATTGGCCGGCATTGGTATTGGTATCGGGATTTGCGCTATTTGGTGGGTTTCTGGTTCGCTTGGGTTTGTAGCGGAAGACCCGAACACGCTCGAGGAAGTTTTTTTGCGGACCAATACTGGCCGTATGGAGAGCCTATCCTTTGTGGCGCCCTATGCATTTACCTTGGATTGGTTGATGCTGTACAGCGATACGTCGCGCGTCTTAACCGTTGGCATCGTTGCCGTTGTTGGCATCATTACGGGATCGGCCATCAGCGCCATTGCCACTAAAAAATTCCGCTGGGAGTCCTTCCGAAATGCGGAAGACACCGGCAATCATCTGGTTGGTGGCGCCTTGATGGGTTTTGGTGGCATTACTGCAATGGGCTGTACCGTTGGGCAGGGCTTAACTGGAATTTCAACGCTGGCCATTGGTTCTTTCATTGCCTTACCGGGATTTATCTTAGGCGCTTACCTTTGCCTGCTGTATCTGCAATGGCGTATGGCCCCCAACCCCTGTCAGTAAGTCAAGCTAGACCAACTATCTTTTTAGATAACGCCGCCTGTTGACTTAAAACATTATATATTTAAATATAATGTTATACTGTGTCTCACTATAGGCTGATAAAAAACGCCTCGGCATATCCTCATCATTGGGAGCAAGGCAATGCAGATTGATTGGACCGCGTTTACACCTGGACCGGCTTTATTTGGGGGCGTTCTTTTAGGAATTGCTGCCGCACTCTACATTCATTTTCATGGTCGTATCCTCGGTATTAGTGGGATTGTTAGTGGACTGTTGCGCCTTCAACAAAATGACACCCTTTGGCGCATTTGTTTTGTGCTGGGCTTATTGACTGCCTCTTTCTGGGCGGCATTTCTATTTGACTTTCATCCACTGCAGGTCATTCAAGCTGAGTGGGGCGCATTGATCTTGGCCGGCTTACTTGTTGGTTTTGGCGCTCACTATGGATCGGGTTGCACTAGTGGCCACGGCATTTGTGGCTTGTCGCGTTTGTCTCCGCGCTCTTTAGTTGCTACCGCGTCGTTTATGGCTGCCGGTTTCCTCACCGTATTTGTCATTCGGCATGTACTCTCATGATGCGCAAATCAATTGGACTTTTAAGTCAGTACCTTATTGGTGTTTTATTTGGCCTAGGGCTGCTCGTCTCCGGGATGAGTAACCCAGAAAAGATCTTGGCCTTTCTTGATCTTGGCGGCGCCTGGGATCCCTCTTTAATTTTTGTCATGGGCGGTGCGGTGTTGGTGGGTTTTATCGCCTTTTATTTGGCCAAGAAGCGGACGCAAAGCTTTTTTGGCGACGCTTTGCAAATACCGACCCGTCGGGATATCGATCGGCGCTTAGTGATTGGCAGCCTATTATTTGGCCTTGGCTGGGGCATTGCAGGCTTTTGTCCTGGCCCTGTCTTGGTGGCTCTCGGCGCTGGTCATACCAAGGCCCTGATCTTTGTCTTTGCCATGCTGGTTGGTATGGCTACTTGCGAATGGTTCTTTAGCGGCAATAAACGCACTCCTGCTTTAAACTAGATTTTTTACTGCTTTAGTACGAGGATGAGATGAGCGTTGCTATTACTTGCCACAACACTGCGTTTGGTACAGCGGGCCAGATTGAGGCTTCCCAGTTGACCGAAATCGCTGCACAGGGCTATAAAAGTGTTATCAATAATCGCCCGGATGGTGAAGCTGGGCCATCACAGCCCAAGAATGCCGACATTGCTGCTCAAGCAGAGGCCTTGGGTTTGCACTACGCTTACCTTCCTGTGGCACCAAGCGCTATGACGCCGGCCGAAGTACAAGAAATGAATCGCCTGTTAAAAACAATGCCGGGCCCCATTTTGGCTTTTTGCCGTTCAGGCGCACGTTCTACTAATTTGTACCATCTTGCACTGCAGCTTGGCTAAGTAATGCCGAGCCTCTTAACGCAGTCTGAGCAAGAGAGTCAACTTGGGCAATTGCCGCAGTGGCAACTTGTCCATGCCCCCGATCGCTTAGCTTGCACTTTTGTGTTTGCTGACTTTAAATGCGCGTTTGCATTTATGACGGCATCGGCCTTGTATGCAGAACAAATGAACCACCATCCCGATTGGTCGAATTGCTGGAACAAGGTGACGGTTCATTTATCGACGCATGACAAGGGCGGTCTTACCCAGTTGGATTTTGATTTAGCAAAAGCCATGTCGGAGCTTTACACCACCGTGTTTGCGCAGTCAAATTAATGCGGCGATCGGAATAGAGATGCAGGGCCATGCGAATTGATATTCCTGAAAACAAGAAAAAAATTCATGAGACGATCATCTCCATTCGCTGGGGCGATATGGATTCGTATCGGCACATTAACAATACCGTCTATTTTCGGTACATGGAGCAAGCTCGGATTGAATGGATTACCTCGCTTGGCTTTAGCTGCACCGCAGAAAAAGAGGCGATGATTATGGTGAATGGCTTTTGTAACTTTTACAAGCAGGTCAGTTTTCCAGCATCCTTGCGCGTCAATACCTTTGTTGGTCAGATCGGCAACTCGACTGTTGATTTGATAAACACCATGGATCTGATCGAGACTAGCACGGGTCAAGAGCCAGTTTTATGTGCCGCTGGCGGTGCCACCATGCTGTGGGTCGATCTAGAAAAGAATAAGTCAATGCCTTGGCCTGAATCCATCCTGAAAGTATTGCGCTAGGATGGCAGTACAGGGTGCTGGCAACTCAGCCAAGCTCTTGCCAGCATTGCTCAGTACCCAGCTGAGTACATTCGACTGCATCATAGATACCCGATCGCCAGCCGAGTTTGCGCTGGACCATATCCCAGGTGCAATTAATTGCCCCGTTCTTGATAATGATGAGCGTATTCTGATTGGTACCTTGTATAAGCAAGAGTCGCCATTTACCGCTAAGAAGCGCGGTGCCGCATTAGTGGCAAAGAACATTGCTCGTCACTTAGAGACTCACTTTATGGATATGCCTCGCGAGTGGCGGCCATTGATCTATTGCTGGCGTGGTGGTGAACGTAGCGGTGCTTTTACGCATATCTTGCAGCGAATTGGTTGGAAGGCCGTCCAACTCGATGGCGGTTATCAGGGATTTCGTCGGCAGGTCATTGCCGAGCTAGATGCGACTGCTAAACAATGTGTCTTTAGGGTCGTTTGCGGTATGACGGGCAGTGGTAAAACACGTGTGTTGCACGAGCTCATGCTGCAGGGCGAGCAAGTGCTCGATCTGGAGGGTTTGGCTAATCACCGGGGTTCGGTGTTAGGAGGGGATCCAATCGAACCCCAGCCTACTCAGAAAGCATTTGAGACGCGCCTATGGAATGCATTGCGTAGTGTCGATCTCGCTCGAATAATCTATATTGAGTCGGAGAGTAAAAAAGTCGGCGGCGTTCATATCCCGGATGCATTAATGGAGCGCATTCGCGATGGAAAGTGTGTCGAGGTACGTGCTAGCAATGCAACGCGCGTGGCATGGTTGATGCGCGAGTATCAGCACTTCTTAACCGATACGCCAGCGCTTGAAAGCAAGCTGCAGATGCTTTATTCCCGTTACGGTAAAGAAACCATTACAGCTTGGTGCCATCAGGCTCGGGAAGGGCGGTTTACCGATCTAGTAAACGATCTATTGATGACGCATTACGACCCGTCCTACCAGTCATCCATTGAGCGGAATTTCCCCCGCTACGATACTAAAAAATTCGTATCCTTGGATAGCGACAGCGATGTCGATTTTGCTAAGGTAGCTAGCGCCATTCGAGCGCTACCGCAATAAAAAAGAGGCCGGTGCATTGCGCCCAGCCTCTCTAATCTACTTTCTCAATCTTTATTGAATCAGCTAAATGCCTGAATACCCGTTTGTGCACGGCCTAGAATCAGGGCATGAATATCATGGGTGCCTTCATACGTATTGACTGCCTCTAGGTTGAGCATATGGCGTATTACGCCGTACTCGTCCGAAACACCATTACCGCCATGCATGTCGCGTGCCATGCGTGCAATGTCCAGCGCTTTACCGCAGGAATTGCGTTTCATGATCGAGGTTATTTCTGGGGCGGCAATGTGTTCATCCTTCATCCGGCCAAGACGTAAGCAGCCCTGCAGAGCTAAGGCAATGTCGGTTTGCATGTCGGCTAATTTTTTCTGGATCAGCTGATTGGCTGCCAGAGGGCGGCCGAATTGCTGGCGATCCATGGTGTATTGCCTTGCTTTAAACCAGCAATCTTCGGCAGCACCGAGTACGCCCCATGAAATACCATAGCGTGCTGAATTAAGGCAGGTAAATGGACCCTTGAGTCCAGTGATTTCGGGGAACTCATTCTCAGCAGGAACGAAAACGCTGTCCATCACGATCTCGCCGGTAATCGATGCCCGCAGGCTCATCTTGCCGGAAATCTTCGGCGCCGATAAACCCTTCATGCCTTTTTCTAAAATGTAGCCGCGTATCACGCCTGCATCATTTTTGGCCCAAACCACAAATACATCCGCGATTGGTGAGTTGGAAATCCACATTTTGGAGCCGGTGAGTTCAAAACCGCCCGGTACACTGCGCGCTCGGGTAATCATGGCGCCCGCATCGGAGCCGTAGTTAGGTTCGGTTAAGCCGAAGCACCCAATCCACTCGCCGCTGGCTAATTTAGGTAAAAACTTTTCTTTTTGGACCTTACTACCAAATTCATTGATTGGCACCATCACCAAGGATGATTGCACGCTCATCATCGAGCGGTAGCCGGAGTCAACCCGCTCGATTTCTCGGGCAATTAATCCATACGAGACGTAATTGAGGTTGGCGCCACCGTATTCTTCCGGAATCGTAATGCCTAGCAAGCCCAATTCACCCATTTCACGGAAGATGGCAGGGTCAGTTGTCTCGTTCCGAAAGGCGTCATGAACCCGTGGGGCCAGGCTACCTTGCGCATACTCAAAGGCGGCATCCCGAATCATGCGCTCTTCGCTGCTCAACTGGGCATCCAGCATTAAGGGGTCCTCCCAGTGAAAAATCGGCTTACTCATAGATCGGCATTTCCTGTGTTTTTTGTTAATTCCAGCTATCCTATTGATTATCCAACTTTTATCCTATATTTGCTGTTTCTCAATACCTAAAGCCATGCAACGCCGTCACCGCTATTATGATTTGCTACTCGCTGCTTTTGTGGTGGTGCTTCTGTGCAGTAATTTCATTGGTGCTGGCAAGCTAGCCACGCTGGATTTGCCATTATTTGGTCCGGTCATTTTTGGTGCCGGTATTTTGTTTT
>CAMEXM010000058.1 GCA_945947155.1 Polynucleobacter meluiroseus
CGACGCGCCTCCGGTGGAGCACCCATCTTCAATGCAGCCGTCGGCGGATGGTCTGGAATGTTTTCAAAGCCGTAAAGGCGGGCCACTTCTTCGATCAAATCCTCTTCGATCTCAATATCGAAACGATAGCTTGGTGGAGTCACGACAAATGTAGCCTTAGCAACAACAGCGCCATCATTGACGGTGAATACAAGGCCGAGTCGCGTAAATACATCGCTCACAATCGCAGTCGACAAAGGAATACCAATCACGTCGATTGCGCGTTGTAGACGCAACTGAACTGGCTTACGCTCTGGCAATTGCACAATCTGATCCTGAATGGGACCAGCTTGACCGCCGCATACATCCAAAATGAGGGAGGATAAATACTCGAGGTGGGTAACCGTGGCAGCAGGATCAACGCCGCGCTCAAACCGGTGTCCTGCATCCGTTGTGAAGTTGAATCGCCGCGCGCGACCTTGAATCGCAGCGGGCCACCAAAATGCCGCCTCAACATAAATATTGACCGTGTCATCGCTAACTGCACTGGCATTGCCGCCCATAATGCCAGCCAGACTAACTGGCCCCGTACTGTCAGCAACAACACCAACACCGTGAGCCAAATGGTTGGATGCCTCACCCTGCACAATCGGATTAAGAACTTGCTCATTTAACAGCGCAATCTGTTCACCCGGCTTTGCCCAACGTACCTGCAAATCACCCTGCAATTGATCGAGATCGAAAACATGGGTTGGTTGACCCATTTCCAACATCACGTAGTTAGATAGATCCACTAAAGGAGAAATGCTCCGTTGACCCGCATGGCATAAACGTTGGATGATCCAATCGGGTGTTTTGGCTTTTGGATTAACGCCGCGAATCACGCGGCCGGCAAAACGCCCACACAAATCCGGGGCATCAATCTGCACCTTTACGGTATCGGTAATCGTAGCAATCGGTGCGGTCCATTTTGGTCCGCATAATGGCGCGCCTGTAATCGCCGCGACTTCACGCGCCAGCCCCGAAAGCGATAAACAATCGGCTTTATTGGGCGTCAGCTTAATAACGTAAATTTGATCATCCAGCTCGAGGTAATCACGAATATTGGCTCCGACTGGCGCATCGAGTGGCAACTCAAGAATGCCCTCATGATCATCTCCGAGGCCGAGCTCACGTCCTGAGCAAAGCATGCCCTGGCTTTCAACACCGCGCAACTTACCTACCTTAATTTGGAATGGCTTCCCGCCCTCTTCAGCGGGCGGAAGCAGAGCGCCCACTAAGGCGCATGGAATCTTGATGCCCACACGCGCATTCGGAGCGCCGCACACAATTTGCAATTCACTGCCAGTGCCTGCATTGACTTTGCATACCCGCAATCGATCCGCATCTGGATGCTGCTCTGCAGACAGAATTTCTGCAACAACCACCTGTGAAAATGGGGGCGCTACTGAATATTGCTCTTCGACCTCCAGGCCAGCCATCGTCATCGCATGGCCAAGCGCTTTGCTGTCTAGTGCTGGGTTGACGTACTGACGGAGCCAGGATTCAGAAAATTGCATGGGCTAGATCAATTTCAGTATGGGAGGATTAAGCAGGAAACTGCGCCAAAAAGCGCAAGTCATTTTCAAAGAACAGGCGCAAATCATCGATGCCGTAGCGCAGCATGGTCATGCGCTCAAGGCCAGATCCAAACGCAAATCCCGTGTAACGCTCTGGGTCAATGCCCATGTTGCGCAACACATTCGGATGCACTTGCCCCGCCCCTGAAATCTCCAGCCAACGTCCGGCTAATTTTCCGCTCGCAAACGCCATATCAATCTCGGCTGAAGGCTCGGTAAATGGGAAATAGGATGGACGAAAACGAACTTGCAAAGCGTCGGTCTCAAAGAAAGTCCGCAAGAAATCGGTATACACACCTTTGAGGTCGGCAAAGGATACTTTTTCAGCAATCCAGAGCCCTTCTACCTGATGGAACATGGGTGAATGGGTTGCATCGCTATCGACCCGGTAGGTTCTGCCCGGGGCAATGACTTTAATCGGCGGCATCACTGCCGCGCCCGCATACTTTTTTACGTGTTCACTAGCGTAACGTACTTGAATCGGACTGGTGTGGGTGCGCAGCAGTAAAGGCTTGCCGCTAGTATCGGCGCCATCAATGTAAAACGTATCTTGCATCGATCGCGCGGGATGATTTTCAGGGCTATTGAGCGCAGTGAAATTAAACCAATCGGTTTCAATCTCAGGGCCATCAGCAACATCAAAGCCAATCGAATGAAAGATCGCCTCTACCCGCTCCCAGGTTCGCATCACCGGGTGCAAGCTGCCCACCGATTGAGCACGGCCTGGCAGGGATACATCAATGGATTCAGCAGCAAGGCGTGTCTGTAATACCGCATCCGCCAATGCTTGGCGGCGCTCTTGAAGAGCAAGCTCAACTGCGGACTTCACTTGGTTGATTAATGCGCCAGCACTTTTACGCTCTTCAGGCGACATTCCCCCAAGCGCTTTTAAACGCTCAGTGAGAACACCTGATTTACCGAGGTACCTGGCTTTCGCATCCTCCAAGGCAGCTGCATCAGCGGCCTTGGAAAAATCGCGTTTGGCATCCTCGACAATGGGGTCGAGAGAAACCATTTCAGCTTGTTGTTAAGCTGCGGCGTTAACGACGGATTTGATCCGCGTAACCAAAGCGGCAAATGCCTCTTTGTCCATGATCGCCATATCGGAAAGCACTTTGCGATCGAGTTCGATCTCTGCTTTCTTCATGCCATTCATGAATACGCTGTAGCTTAGGTCATGCTCACGTACTGCGGCGTTAATACGCGCAATCCACAAAGCACGGAATACCCGCTTTTTGTTACGGCGATCGCGATAGGCGTATTGGCCTGCGCGCATGACCGCTTCTTTAGCAACACGGAATACGTTTTTACGACGTCCACGATAGCCAGTTGCGGCATCGGTAACTTTCTTATGACGGGCTCTTGCTGTAACCCCACGTTTGACTCTTGGCATTGAATTCTCCTAAATTAGTCTGAGGTTAAGCGTACGGAAGCATCGAGCGAATCGACTTGACATCGGCTTTCGCTACTTCGGTGGAGCCACGCAAGTGACGCTTGTTCTTGGTTGTTTTCTTCGTGAGGATGTGGCGTTTAAATGCCTGACCTCGCTTGATGGTGCCGCCTGCACGGACCGTGAAGCGCTTTTTGGCGCTACTCTTACTCTTCATTTTGGGCATGAAGTTCCCCTTCTTTCATTCGCACTACTTAGGTGATAACCGACGGTTATTCTTCCTGTACCTAGCAGCACTTCAAACTGCCAGCGCCTTGCGACGCCTCCCTACAAAAAACTAAATCTAAACTAATCAGGCCTTGGCTTTGCGAATTGGTGCAAGCACCATCACCATCTGCCGACCTTCCATCTTCGGAAACTGCTCAACTTGGCCATGCTCTTGCAAATCCAACTTCAAGCGTTCCAACATCCGTACTCCGATTTCTTGGTGGGCCATTTCACGACCCCGAAACCGCAGCGTAATCTTTGTCTTATCGCCATCTTCTAAAAAGCGGATCAGATTGCGTAGTTTGACACCGTAGTCACCATCATCGGTACCCGGGCGAAATTTAACTTCCTTCACCTGAATCACCTTTTGCTTCAGCTTGGCTTCATGCTGACGCTTGGCTTCTTGGTACTTGAACTTACCAAAGTCCATCAATCGGACTACGGGCGGCTCGGCTGTAGGAGCAATCTCAACCAAATCGGTTTCTTTCTCTTCTGCCAAAGCCAAGGCTTCGTTCAACTTAACTACACCGAGGGCTTCCCCATCGATTCCAACCAAACGCACTTCAAGAGCAGTTATTTCCCGATTAATGCGTTGAAATTTTTCAGTAGCGATCTTCTAATTCCTTCATCAAAAACAATAAAAACCGTCATCCCCCGAGCTTAATTCAGCTCCGGTCCGACCTTCTGGGATATATCCTGCTGGAGTCGGGCAACGAATGCGTCTAAAGGCATTACGCCTAGATCCACTCCGCCACGGGCCCGAACGGCTACCGTATTACTTTCACGCTCTTTATCGCCAACAACAAGCAGATAAGGGAGCTTTTGCAATGCGTGCTCGCGTATTTTATACGTAATTTTCTCATTTCGCAAATCCGCATCCACTCTAAACCCTTGTTTTTTCAGCAATTGCTGGACTTGCTGGGCATAAGCAGCTGAATTTTCTGAAATATTCAAGACCACCGCTTGGGTTGGGGCAAGCCAGGCTGGCATGTTTCCAGCGTGATTTTCGATCAAAATCCCAATAAAACGCTCAAGGGATCCCACAATCGCTCGGTGCAACATAACCGGCACCTTGCGGGCATTGTCTTCTGCCACGTATTCCGCGCCCAAACGAGCCGGCATGGAAAAGTCGACCTGCATCGTGCCGCATTGCCAAGATCGGCCAATCGAGTCTTTCAGGTGGTATTCAATCTTGGGGCCATAAAAAGCGCCCTCGCCCGGCAATTCTTCCCAGGTTTGGCCGGATGCCCTTAGGGCGCCGCGTAAGGCTTCCTCGGCCTTATCCCAAATCGCGTCATCGCCCACGCGCTTGGCGGGCCTTAAGGCTAACTTAACGTCTACCTCCGAGAAACCAAAATCGGCATAGACCGCCCGTACTGCCTTATCAAAGCTGGCTACTTCAGGCTGAATCTGGTCTTCGGTACAAAAAATATGACCATCATCTTGAGTGAAGCCGCGCACCCGCATTAAGCCATGCAGTGCGCCAGATGGCTCATTGCGATGGCACTGACCGAACTCACCGTAACGCAAGGGGAGCTCTCGGTAACTATGCAAACCCGAGTTAAAAATTTGGACATGCCCTGGGCAGTTCATGGGTTTCAGTGCATACGAGCGATTTTCAGACTCGGTCGTAAACATATTCTCTTTGTAGTTGTCCCAGTGACCTGATTTTTCCCACAAGCCGCGATCCAAAATCTGCGGCGCCTTCACCTCGTGATAGCCCTCGTCCTGATACACCTTGCGCATGTACTGCTCAACGGTTTGCCAAATCAACCAGCCTTTGGGGTGCCAAAACACAAGGCCCGGGGCCTCATCCTGAAAATGGAACAAATCCAGGTGACGCCCTAAGCGACGGTGGTCACGCTTTTCTGCCTCTTCGAGCATATGCAAATAGGCATCTTGGTCTTCTTTCTTAAGCCAGGCAGTGCCATATATACGCTGCAACATCTCATTTTTACTATCGCCGCGCCAGTACGCGCCAGCCAGCTTCATTAACTTAAACACCTTTAGCTTACCGGTCGATGGCACATGGGGGCCGCGGCATAAATCCGTAAATTTTCCTTCGGTGTAGAGCGACACATCCTCGCCCTGGGGAATGCTGGCAATGATCTCGGCCTTGTAGTGCTCGCCTTGGTCTTTAAAAAATTGCACCGCCTCGTCACGCGGCATCACGGTACGCGTTACTGGCTCATCCTTTTTGGCCAGCTCCGCCATGCGCTTTTCTAGCGCTGCTAAATCATCTGGCGTAAAGGGGCGATGAAAGGAAAAATCATAGTAAAAGCCGTTTTCAATTACTGGGCCGATGGTGACTTGGGCCTCCGGAAATAACTCCTTCACAGCGTAGGCCAAGAGGTGGGCAGTCGAGTGACGAACAACCTCAAGCGCCTCAGGACTTTTATCGGTAATGATGGCCAGCTGACTGTCACGCTCAATCACAAAGCTGGTGTCTACCATGCGGCCGTCTACCATTCCGGCCAATGCCGCCTTAGCAAGACCGCTACCAATGCTTTGGGCAACGTCCAGAACACGCACCGGCGCGTCGAACTCGCGTTTTGATCCATCCGGTAGTGTGACTGCAACCATGAAATTCCATCTCCATTGAATTTGGCGTACTGTTTAATGCATTACTAAAAAGGCGCGGGTGCTTTGCGGCAACCGCGCCCATCTAGGTAATTCGTTGGTAGGCTCGATTGGACTCGAACCAACGACCCCCACCATGTCAAGGTGGTGCTCTAACCAGCTGAGCTACGAGCCTATAAAGATCAAGAGTTTATCACCGCCGGCGTACTTGGGTCACGCCTTTGAGCTCTTCCAGACTATTTTGGACCTGCCGCAGGGCCTCAGCATCGGCAATTTCGACCGTAAGCAAAATTTGCGCTACCCCACGACGAACGGATTTGCGTAAATCAATCACGTGGATTCCTTGGCGGGATAAGCCTTCAAACAGCTCACGCATCAGCTCAGGTCGATCAAGGCCAGTGACCGCCAAATCAGCCGGAAAGACCTTTGATCGGTTATGCGTGCCTTGCTTTGCTGTCGATCCTCCGGTTTCGGCTTCATCAAAGACATTCCATGCCGTTTGAATCACGCGCTCAGGGGCGCGCTCAAGCAAACCGCGGAAGGTACTGCAAGAACGCCGATGAATCGATACGCCCCGCCCTTGCGTCACGAACCCGGCGATCGCATCGGGCGGCACCGGGCGACAGCACCTGGCCAATTGGGTTAGTAAAGAATCGACCCCAACTACCAGCACGTCGCTGGACGGCTTCGTAGAGCGGGTGCGTTGGTGTAATACGACTGCTAGTGGCTCTAGAGCAGGCTTACTTTCCTTTGCGGGTATCTTAGACTCGGCGCTCGATTTCGTTGCGGCACTTGCGCCCGCCTCCTCATCGTCAAGTGCATTAAACCAAGCCCGTACTCGGCTACGGGCACGTTGGGAACGCAAGTACCCCCGATCAGGACTAATCCAATCACGGGATGGTCCGCCATGCTTAACCGCGATGATCTCCACCGTTTGGCCATTTGCAAGGCTCGTATCCAGCGGCACCATCGACCCATCAACCCGCGCTCCTCGGCAGCGGTGGCCTAAATCAGTGTGAACCGCATAGGCAAAATCAATCGGTGAAGATCCCTTTTCCAAGGCAATCACCTTACCTAGCGGCGTCAAAACATAAATGTGATCATCAATTGCATGGTGCTTGAGCTGTTCCCACGCATCTTCTTTCCAGGAAATTAACTGCCGGGCCCAGGCAATTTGGCGCTCATAGGCCACCGCTGCGCTATGGGTGCCCCCCGCATGTTTAGGTGCAGGCGCAGCGCCCTCTTTGTAGCGCCAGTGCGCCGCCAAGCCATACTCCGCCTGCTGGTGCATCGCGTGCGTACGAATCTGAATTTCAAAAGCAATACCGTCGGCATCCATGACAACGGTATGCAATGACTGGTATCCGTTGGGCTTTGGTCTTGCAATGTAGTCATCAAACTCCCGCGGAATCGGTTGCCAAACGTTGTGCACCAAGCCGAGCGCAGCATAGCAAGCCTTAACGTCATCCACCAAAATACGAAATGCCCGCACATCATATAAATTTGCAAAGTCCAAGGACTTGCCCTGCATTTTTTTCCAAATGCTGTAAATGTGTTTGGGTCTACCCTGGATATCTGCAAAGACGCTTGCCTCACCCAATACCTGCTTGAGTTGTTCAATGATGCGGGTGATAAAACCCTCGCGCTCGATGCGCTTGGCATCCAGCATGGTGGCTATCTCGCGGTAAACCGGCGGCGCTAAAACACGAAAGGCCAAATCCTCCATTTCCCATTTCATTTGCCAAATACCGAGGCGATTAGCCAAGCTTGCGTCAATATCCAGAAAGGCCTGTGCCCAGGCTGCCTGCATCGGAATTTTTTCCTGATTAATCCAGCGTAAGGTTTGCAAGCGCGAAGCGAGGTAAATCAGCACTACCCGTAAATCATCACCAAAGGCCAAAAGCATTTTGCGCAGCACTTCCTCTTGGCCGGCCACGCTGATACCACCATCGGCTTTGACTATTTTGGCTTGGGCTTGCCGCAGACTACGGTAACCACTAAGCAAGCGCGCTGACTCATCACCCAGTTTTTTACTCAGCGCCTCTTTGCCCAAAAGACTATCGAGGTTACCTGCGGCCAATAAACTAGGCTCATCCAAGTGCAGTAATTGCAAAATGCTAAGAACGCCAGATTGATGTTGCTGTGGTGGCTCGCCTTGCCATGAATCCACTAAAGCCAACTGCGTTTGCAAAACCTCAGAAGAAGGTAGGTCCTTCTTCGTGCTCATGAAAAGAATTCAGCAGCAAGGGCAATTTGCTCGGGTTTTAAAAAGGCGGGCGCATGACCAACCCCGAGAATCGTGATGCTGCGTGCATGCGGATTGCGCCTGAGCATTTCGTCGACGGTGACGCTAGACAATAAATCCGAATCACCGCCGCGCACAATCAAGATGGGCGCAGTAATCGCATCAAAGTGATTCCACAATGCCATCTCTCCGGCTTTAGCTAAAATCGGATTAACCGCCGCAAATGGAATCACGATCTTAGGGTCGTAATGCAGCGACCAGGTACCCTGCTCTTCTTGCAAGAGAGGACCATTTAAGCGCTCCCACTCTTCTGGGGTGTGGGAACCAAAGCTGGCACAGATCCGATTTAAAACCGTGAGGGCCTCAGCGCGATTGGCATAAGTAAAGGGTTGACCCACATACGAACTTAAACGCTGGAGTGATTCAGGCTCAATCCGCGGACCAACGTCATTAATCAAAATGCGACGGATGGGTGAATCGGGCATACCGGCATACACCATGCCAATCAGGCCGCCCATCGAGGTACCAAACCAGTCTACCGATGTGACATTTAAGCGCGCCACCAGGGTTGTCATGTCGGCGACATACTGGGGAATGCCGTAGAGCATGGGGTTTTCTAAAAAATCGGAATCGCCCCGCCCCACCACATCCGGACACACGACATAATAGTCCTTGCACATGACCTCAGCCAAGGTTCTAAAGTCACTGCCCCGGCGCGTCAGACCATGCACGCAGATCAATACCCGAGGATTGGAGGGATCACCCCACGTGTGATACGCCATACGATGTAAGCCGCTGGCATTGCTACTGGCGCACTCGACATAAAACCGCTCACCGTAATGCATTGGCTTTGACGCTGCTACTGCCGCTGGAGCTGGTGCTGCATTATTGACGGCATTGTCGTCATCCTGTAGATCCGATACCAGCTCGGGCTGCAAGGTCACATGATCAATTCCGTGCCGTTCTAAGAGCATCGCATTAATGCGTCGCATCAGTGCTGGCCATTGACGCAGTGAATCGACTTCAATGTGCCCAATTAAGGCGGGCTGATTGGGTGACATCTCCCACACATGCAAATCATGAACCGCACGCACGCCTTTAACGGCATTAAGGTCTTTACCAACCGCAATGTAATCAATACTCAGTGGTACCCCTTCCATCAAAAAGTGATACGACTCTTTGAGAATCGCAAAAGTTGATTTCAGAATCAACAAGGCCACTAAGATCGAAAGCCAAGCATCAATTTCCATCCAGCCTGAAAAATAAATGACGATGCCGGAGATAAGAGCAGCAATTGACCCTAACAAATCACCCATAACATGCACTAAGGCAGCCCGCGTATTGACGCTTTTTTTATCACGCGACAATATCGCCGCCACAATTACATTCATGACAAGGCCAATTGCTGCAACAATGGCCACCGTCATTCCATCGACGATATGCGGCGTATAAAAACGCGTAATCGCCTCGCCAACAATCCAAGCAACTAGCCCCAGCATTGCAATCGCATTCACAAACGCGGCTAAAGCCTCGGCTCGACCAAAGCCAAATGAATGGCGTGCCGATGGGGGACGGCGTGAAATAATTTGCGCAAAGAGGGCAAGGCCAAGCGCGGCGGCGTCAGTTACCATGTGCGCCGCATCGGAAAGTAAGGCAAGCGATCCGGCGAGGTAGCCAGCAATCGCTTCAATAATGGCGAAGGAAAAAGTAATCGCCAGCGCTATTCCTAAGAGGGATGCATTGGAAGTCTCGCGGCGATGGGAATGCGCGGCATCGCCGCGCTTATGGATATGCAGCAGACTGTACTGATCAGCGTCGGCTGAATCTGCTGCTGGTGGAGGGGAAGAGCCGGGATCAACCATAATTGATCCCATTATTTCATTAAATCAAAACTCGGTAACGTCAACCGGGGCACCTGTTTTGGCAATGATCTCTTCTTTTGTCACGCCGGGGGCTAACTCCACTAGCTTTAAACCCTTTGGAGTGATGTCCAGCACGCCTAGATCAGTGATGATGCGATTAATTACACCCAATCCGGTGAGGGGCAATGTGCATTTAGGCAGAATCTTAATCTCTTCCGTACCGTCTTTTTTCTTGGCAACGTGCTCCATCAAGACCACTACATGCTTAACACCGGCCACTAAGTCCATCGCGCCGCCCATGCCTTTAACCATCTTGCCCGGAATCATCCAGTTAGCTAAATCGCCATGCTCGCTCACTTGCATCGCACCCAAAATAGCAATGTTAATCTTTCCGCCCCGAATCATCCCAAAGGAATCCGCTGAAGAAAAAATAGCGGAGCCCGGTATCAAGGTAATGGTTTGCTTGCCGGCATTAATCACATCGGCATCCACCTCTGCTTCCGTCGGAAACGGACCAATGCCCAATAAACCATTCTCCGACTGCAACCAAACTTCCATGTCTTTGGGGACGTGATTGGCAACCAAGGTTGGCATTCCAATTCCGAGGTTGACGTAAAAACCATCTTGCAATTCTTTAGCAGCACGCGCTGCCATCTCATCTCTATTCCACGGCATCTTCTTTTCCTTTAAGCGGCTTGTGTCAATGTGCGTTGCTCAATCCGCTTTTCGGGGTTGGCATTAAGCACGAGGCGAGTCACGTAAATACTGGGAGTATGAATTTGGTCTGGATCGAGCTCGCCGTTCTCTACAATCTCTTCCACTTCTACAATGGTTATTTTGCCAGCCATAGCAACCACTGGATTGAAGTTCCGTGCGGTATAGCGGTACACCAAGTTACCCGCGCGATCGGCCTTCCACGCCTTAACAAGGGAAACATCCGGAATCAATGCGCGCTCTAATATGTAATCTTCACCGTCAAACGAGCGCACGTCCTTGCCTTCGGCAACCAAGGTGCCTACACCCGTCTTAGTGAAAAATCCAGGAATGCCGCAGCCCCCTGCCCGCAACCGTTCAGCAAGCGTGCCTTGGGGTGTGAATTCCAATTCCAATTCGCCTGCCAAAAACTGGCGCTCAAATTCTTTGTTCTCGCCCACATAGGATGCGATCATTTTTTTAACCTGACGCGATTCCAATAACAAGCCAAGGCCAAATCCATCGACGCCTGCATTGTTTGAAATAGCCGAAAGGTTTTTAACGCCCAGCTCACGGACTGCAGCGATCAATGCCTCGGGAATGCCGCAGAGACCGAAGCCGCCGACCCCAATGGTCTGGCCATCTTTTAATACACCGCGCAATGCCTCGATTGCCGATGGGTACGTCTTATTCATGGGCTTTTGTCCTAAAAATGTATGCAAAAGTGGAAAAACACAATAATAACCGCACAAGCCCCTTCCCCAAGGAGTAGTTCATTCCAAGCGGCTCGGGAGATAAGGGCATGCTAGCGCCGATTCGCAGACAGGAATAGAACTAAACTAATGCTATGACTGAATTTGCCACTAATAACAGCGCCATCCGCGAGGCAATGGAATATGACCTGGTGATTGTCGGCGGGGGGCCTGCTGGCTTATCGGCCGCAATCCACGCAAAACAACTCGCAGCCAGCCGCAATCGCGAGATTAGCGTGTGCGTTCTGGAAAAAGGCTCTGAAATCGGCGCCCACATTCTGTCGGGGGCGGTCATGGACCCCAGAGCCCTCACCGAGTTGTTTCCAGACTGGCAAGAACGGGGGGCGCCATTAAACACACCGGTCAGCGCAGATCAATTTCTTTTTTTAACCGAGGAAAAGGCCTACCGATTCCCCAATTGGATTTTGCCGGCGTGTTTTAAAAACGAGGGCAATTACATCATTAGCTTGGCTCACCTCACCCGTTGGCTCGGCGAGCAAGCAGAAGCGCTCGGCGTGGATGTGTTTCCGGGTTTTGCTGCAGCCGAGATTCTGTTCAACGAATACGGCGCGGTACGGGGTGTTGCGACAGGCTCCATGGGCATTACGAAATCGGGTGAGCGTAGCGATCACTTTCAACTTGGCATGGAGCTGCATGCCAAGTACACCCTCTTTGCCGAGGGAGCCCGAGGCCACCTAGGCAAGCAACTAATGCAGCGCTTTGATTTAAACCGAGGCCGCGACCCGCAGAGCTATGGTCTTGGCATTAAAGAACTCTGGGAAGTGAAACCCGAGCAACACCACCCTGGTCTCGTGGTGCACACCGCAGGTTGGCCGCTCGATGCGCAAACCTATGGCGGCTCATTTCTGTATCACTTTGGC